>NZ_JBIWPP010000004.1:0-455734 GCF_044768335.1 Streptomyces sp. NPDC101151
GCGGGGCCCGGACAACTGGGGGGGGGGGGGGGGCCCCCCCCGGGGGGCCCGGTGTTCCCCGGGGGTGCGGGGGGGGGGGGCCCCCCCCCGGGGCGGCCCCCCCTCACCTTTCTGCCGGGCGGCCGCTTCCCGCAGGCATCCGCGGAATCGGCTCCTCGGGTCGCGTCGGCACCGTAACCTCCGCTCATGACCGGGACGCAGAGCTACGACGCCGACATCCGCGACCTTCCGGAGGCGGACCGGGCCGTGGCCCTCGACACCCTGGTCGAGGACCTTCGTTCACCCGATTCCGCGGTGCGCGACGACGGCGCCTACCGCGCGGCCGTCCGCTGGATCCCGGTGCTCGGCCCCGGCGAGCGTGTCCGGCTCGGTGACCGCATCACCGTTCATCTGAAGGCCCCGGCCGTGCAGGCGCGCAGTTTCGCGCCGCTGATCCTCGCCCGGATCGCGGAGGCCGGCGACTGGCAGCCGCGGTGGTGGCGCGCCTTCGCCGACTGGTACCCCGCGGAGACGGATCTGCGCGGCCATGACCCGGAGCTGGGCTGGGTACACGCCGCAGCCCACGGAGCGGACCTCCTGGCGGTGCTCGCCCGGCAGCCCGGCCGGCAGGCCCTGCCGCTCGCCGAGTTGGCCGTGGCCCGGTTGCTGGCGCCCACGGATCACCTCTTCGACGCGCAGGAGGACGACCGCATCGCCCACGCGCTCGCGCAGATCCTCGGCCATCCCGGCCTCACCGAGGCCGACTCGGTGCGCTGGCTGGCCCCGATCGCGGATGCCTTCCGGGCCGGCGAGCCCGGCCCGGTGCCCGCCTGGGCCTCCAACACCATGCGCACCCTGCGGATGCTCTATGTCCTGGCCGACCGGGGGCTGAGCGGGCGGAGCACGGACGAACCGCGGCGCTCGCCCACCCACCGTGGGGCCCTCCTGGAGGAGTTGGCCCGGACGCTCGCGATCGTGGCCCCCTACACGGCCTGATCGTCAGGGCTGTTCCGCCCGGCCCATGACCCTGGTGAACGTCGCCGGATCCTCGTCGAAGCCGTGGACACCGGCGTGGAAGGTCCACCCGCCGGACGCGTCCCGTACGAACTCGGCGATCGTGGCCGCCGTCGCCCCGGGGACGGAGCCGAAGTCGTCCTCGGCGAGCACGGTGTATCCCTCGCGAATCCGCATGGCCGGACTGAGCACGTCGACGAACGCCCTGTGCCCGGTCTGCTGCTGGATGACGACACCGACCACCACGCGCGTGTACCCGCTGTTGAGGCGGTCGAGTTCGAGCGTCATGACCTCGTCCCAGCCGAAGCCCTTGCCATCCGTGCTGTCCCGGTTGAGGAAGATCGTGCCGTCCGGCGAGCGGCTGTCGAAGTGCACCAGATAGGCCGGGGCCCCGTACGGGTCGCCGGACTCGAAGGCCGCGGCCACGATGTCGAGATCGGTGGGCGGCAGACCCGCTGGACTGGGGTCCCATTTGAGAGCCACCTCGACCTTGCGGATTGCTTTGCTGAAGCCGGACACCGGGCTTCCCCTTCCCCCTGAAGATCCTCTTTCCCAACTCCCCCGGAGTTGGCGGTCCTTGTTCATCGTGCCACGTGCGCGGGAGCGCATGCGCGGGTGATCTCCGCCGTACAGTGACCGACGCCACGCCCGGTGGCCTTACGATGGCGCGGTGCTGGTCAAGTGGATTCGCTGCACCGTGGTGGACCGCCGCGGCTTCGAACGGGGGCAGCGAAAATGGGCGGGGCTTCTGGGAGAGCCGGGTTTTCGGGGGCAGGGCGGAGGCTGGAGCCGACAGCGGCCCGGTGTGGCGAACATCTTCGCCTTCTGGGAGAGCCGCGCCTTCTACGACTCCTTCATGGCCCGGTCCCATGACCGCCTGGCGACCGCCCAGTCCGGCACGTTCAAGGACATCCAGGTCAAGCTGTTCGAGTACCGCTTCGACGTGAAGACCGGCTTCGAGCCCCGGTTCACCGACACGGACCTGATCCGCGTGGCCCTCTGCCGGGTGCACGAGGAACGGGTCGAGCACTTCACGCTCATGCAGGAGAAGGTCTGGAACCCCGCCATGGCCGGCTCCCCGGGCATGATCCGGGGCATGTTCGCCGAGACACCCGAGCACGAGTTCCTTGTTCTGTCCATGTGGCGGTCGGCCGCCGAGCACGGCAAGTACCGCACCGAGCGGGTGGAACGCCTCGCCCTGCGCGCCCAGACGGAGACGGACATCGCGGCCCTCTCCGGTGACATCGTGGAGCTGGAGCCGTCCTGGACGGTCTGACCCGGTCGCTCGGTGCGGACCGACTGCCGGTGACAGTTGGAAATTCCAACGCTCGATTTTCCGGTCCGAAAGCGCTTCAACGTGCGGGATCCGTGTGACCTACGCCGTATGGTGCCCGTACGAGTGCTCGACCGCCGCCCGATCCATCTAGGGTTTTGGCATGGCACGACCACGGCGCATCGTCCTTGTCCGGCACGGCGAGTCAACGGGCAATGTTGATGACTCCGTGTACGAGCGTGAGCCCGACCATGCTCTCGCCCTGACCGAACGCGGCTGGAGGCAGGCCGAGGAGACCGGCAAGACGATCCGGGACGTCTTCGGGCGGGAACGCGTGAGCGTGTACGTCTCCCCGTACCGCCGTACGCACGAGACGCTGCGCGCCTTCCATCTCGACACCGACCTCATACGGGTGCGTGAGGAACCCAGACTGCGCGAGCAGGACTGGGGCAATTGGCAGGACCGCGACGACGTGCGCCTGCAGAAGGCGTACCGGGACGCGTACGGCCACTTCTTCTTCCGCTTCCCGCAGGGGGAGTCCGGAGCAGATGTGTACGACCGGGTCGGCGGCTTCCTGGAGAGCCTCTTCCGCAGCTTCGAGGACCCCGACCATCCGCCCAACGTGCTCCTGGTGACGCACGGACTCGCCATGCGGCTGTTCTGCATGCGCTGGTTCCACTGGACGGTCGCGGAATTCGAGTCGCTGTCGAACCCCGGGAACGCCGAGATGCGGATGCTCGTTCTCGGGCAGGACGGCAGGTACACCCTCGACCGGCCCTTCGAGCGCTGGCGGGACCCGCTGCCGTACTGGGTCACCGGATAGAGTGGCAGGGCGATGACCGCTGATTCCTCTTCCCTCGGGCGCCTGGACCGCGCCCTGGCCAGCCTGCGCGGACTGGCGGTGGGCGACGCGCTGGGCTCCCAGTTCTTCGTTCCGGTGAACTACCCCTTGCTCAAGGACCGCGAGCTGCCAGGGGGGACCTGGCAGTGGACGGACGACACGGAGATGGCCTGCTCGGTGGTGGCCGTCATGGCCGCCCACCAGCGCCTCGACCAGGACGCCCTGGCCCGCTCCTTCGCCGAGCACCACGACTTCGACCGCGGCTACGGCCCCGCCGTCAACCGGCTGCTCCGCCTCGTCCGGGAGGGTGAGGACTGGCGCGAGCTGGCAGCCGGTCTCTTCAACGGACGGGGTTCCTGGGGCAACGGCGCGGCGATGCGCATCGCGCCGCTCGGCGCCTGGTACGCGGACGATCCGGAGCAGGCGACCCACCAGGCGGAGATCTCGGCCTACCCCACGCACCAGCACCGTGAGGCCGTGGTGGGTGCGATGGCCGTCGCCGCGGCCGCCGCACTGGCCGCGTCCCCGGACGGTCCCCCCAGCCCCGAGGCTTTGCTGGACGGTGTCGTCGCGCTCGTCCCGAAGAGCGCGGTCGGCGCCGGCCTGCGCCGTGCCAGGGACATGCTCGACTACGGCGACGCGGGGACGGTCGCGGCCGTCCTGGGGTGCGGACGCCGTACGAGCGCCCATGACACCGTCCCCTTCGCCCTCTGGTCCGCCGCACGCTCACTGGGCGACTTCGAGACGGCCTTCTGGACGACCGCCCAGGTGGGCGGCGACGTCGACACGACCTGCGCGATCGTGGGTGGTGTGCTCGCGTCGAGCAAGGCGGGTGCGCCGCCCGCACAGTGGGCGGAGCGGACCGAGGAACTGCCGGACTGGGTGCCCACCGGGCCCTGAGACCGTTTGGGCGCGAGCGGACCGTATGGCTCAGGTGCCGCGGTGATGCCGGCGCTGCCGCGGCCTGGCGGGTGCAGTCCTGGGCTCTGGTGCGCGCCGGCATCGGGACTGTGTATCACTCGGCCCCGCGGACTCTCCGTGTCTGCCGGGAACTCTGCGTAACTGTTGCCCGTTTTCCCGGTGTCCGTCGCCGGTGTCCGTCGCCGGTGTCCGTCGCCGGTGTCCGTCGCCGGTGTCCGTCGCCGGTGTCCGTCGCCGGTGTCCGCCGTCGGTGTCCGCCGTCGGTGTCGAGTCGAGCGTGGGCTCGGCTCGGGCGGTCGGGCGGGCGGCCGGGCGACACGGGTGCAGGGAGGGGGCGGACGATGCCGGTCGTTGTCGTGGTGCTGGTTCTACTGGTTCTGCTGGTCCTGTCGTCGGTCCCCACGGTCTCGGCTGGAGAGGTGGTGCGGCCGGCCGCACCACCGCGTGTGCCGTCTTTCCCCCGACAGCGGTCCGGCCGGCCGCGGCTCTACGCCGCCTCGGGCCGGTCAGCCCATTCCCGGACCCGCTGTGCCGGCGAGGGCGGCGAGGTCGCTCTTGCTGACCTTGATCACCAGCCACGCGGTGACGAGCGCGAGTACGGCCATCGCCACGGCCGGGAGGAAGGCGATCGAGATGCCGTGGGCGAGTACGTCGTGCCCCCAGGGGGCGGGCAGCTGGTGCGTCTTGGCGAACTGCGCCTTCTGCTCCGGTGTGCCGTCGGCGAGGAACTTCGGCAGCTGCTTCTTCGCCTCGTCCGTGCTCGCGGAGCCGAAGACGGTGGTCAGGATGGACAGGCCCAGCGAGCCGCCGACCTGCTGGGTGGCGTTGAGCAGCCCGGAAGCCGCACCCGCCTCGTGCGGAGCGACACCGGAGACAGCCGTGACGGTGGCCGTCACGAAGTTCAGGCCCATGCCGAAGCCGAACACCAGCATCGGGCCCAGTACCCCACTGAGGTAGGAGCTGTCGGGGCTGATGAAGGTCTGCCAGAACAGCCCGACGGCCACGAGGGCCGAGCCGGCCACCATGAACGGCTTGGGGCCGAGCGTGGGCAGGAACCGTTGCGACAGACCCGCGCCGACGGCAATCGCGACCGTCACCGGCAGGAAGGCCAGACCGGCCTCGATCGCGCTGTAGCCGAGCACGTTCTGGACGAACAGCACGATGTAGAAGAACATCCCGAACATGGCCGCTGCCAGGCTCAGCATGATCACGTACGTGCCCGAGCGGTTGCGGTCGCGGAACATCTTGAGCGGAGTGATCGGTTCCTTCGCCCGCAGTTCCGTGAAGACGAAGGCCAACAGGAGCACCACCGCCGCGCCGAACGAGCCGAGGGTGAGTCCGTCCCGCCAGCCGTCCTCAGAGGCGCGGATGAACCCGTAGACCAGCGAGGCCATGCCCGCGGTCGACGTCAGCGCACCCGCGATGTCGAACCGCCCCGGGTGCCGCTGCGACTCGCTGATGTACAACGGCGTCAGTGCGGCGATCAGGAGACCGATGGGCACGTTGACGAAGAGCACCCACCGCCAGTCGAGCCAGTCGGTCAGCATGCCGCCCGCGAGCAGACCGATGGCACCGCCACCCGCCGACACGGCCGCGAACACACCGAACGCCCGGTTGCGCTCGGGGCCCTCGGGGAACGTGGTGGTGATCAACGCGAGCGATGTGGGCGACGCGATCGCGCCTCCCACGCCCTGCAGAGCGCGTGCGGCCAGCAGCTGCCAGGGTTCCTGGGCGAGACCGCCCAGCAGCGAGGCGAAGGTGAACAGGAGGATGCCGGTCATGAACACCCGGCGCCGACCGAGGATGTCACCGGCCCGCGCGCCGAGGAGCAGCAGACCGCCGAAGGTGAGTGTGTAGGCGCTGACCACCCAAGTGAGGTCGGTGGTGCTGAACTTGAGCGCGTCTTGAATGTGCGGGAGCGCGATGTTCACAATCGTCGCGTCGAGCACCACCATGAGTTGGCATGCCGCGATGACCGTGAGCGCGATGCCGGGATGCCCCTCCCGGCGGGCCGCACCCGGTTTGTGTTCCTGAAGGAGTTGAGAGGTTGTCACTATGGGTCCCCCACAGAGGTGTTAGTGAACGCTCGCGTTCACTGTCGCGTCAACGGTAGTGAGTCCCCAAGAGTGAACGCAAGCGTTCACTTAATTCTGTGTCGCGCGGCGCGTCCCCCCATTGCCGCCGCGCGACGCAGCCCCGCCCCGGAATCCCCGCCCCCTTTGCCTGCTGGAGAACACAGATGGTTACCTCGCGCTGGACGGCCGCCCCTGCTCAGGCGGCTTCCCCTCGTCGGCGCGGTGCGGTGCTCGAGCGCGCCATCCTGGACGCGGCTCTGGAGCAGCTCAGCACGGTCGGCTGGAACGGTCTGACGATGGAGGGTGTCGCCGCCGGCGCCCAGACCGGCAAGGCCGCGGTCTACCGTCGCTGGCCCTCCAAGGAGGACCTGGTCGCCGACGCGCTGCAGGCCGGGCTGCCCCGCTTCGAGGGTGTGCCCGACCTCGGCAGTGTGCGCGCCGACCTGTTGGTCCTGTGTCGTCGCGCACGGGACGCCATGTACTCGCGCCCCGGTTACGCCCTGCGTGCCGTGATTCACGAATGCGATCCAGCCCAGGCCGAGCGCTTCCATGGGTTGATCTTCGACGGTGTGGTGGAGCCGACCATCAAACTGCTGGGAGAGGTCATCACCCGTGGAATAGGGCGAGGAGAGGTGCGGTCCGACGCTGCCAACGGCTATGTCTTCGACGCTATCCCGGCCATGATGATGTATCGCTCGAAGATGTGCGCCAGCGAATGGAGTGATCGCGATCTCGAGGAGATGATCGACCAGCTGATGCTTCCGCTGCTGCGGCCGCACGGCGCCTGAACCCGGCCTTCGGCGACACCGGTGCCGACGGGGTACCTGGGTGTCGCAGGACGATCCCGGCGGCGTACCCTGAGGGCGCCATGCCGTACGAACCACCGACTCACACTGTCGAGCGCTCCCTGCGCGCCACGACCGGAGCGAAGGTCATTGCCGGTGTCGACGAGGTGGGGCGGGGGGCCTGGGCCGGACCCGTCACCGTCTGCGCGGCGATCACCGGGCTCCGCCGACCGCCCGAGGGCCTGACCGACTCCAAGCTGCTGACCGTCAAGCGGCGTACGGAATTGGCCGAGATACTGCGGTCGTGGGTGACGGCCTATGCCCTGGGGCATGCTTCCCCCGAGGAGATCGACGAGCTGGGGATGACCGCCGCGCTGCGGCTCGCAGCCGTCCGTGCCCTGGACATCCTGCCGGTCCGCCCCGACGCCGTGATCCTCGACGGGAAGCACGACTATCTCGGTGCCCCGTGGAAGGTGCGCACGGTCATCAAGGGTGACCGGTCGTGCGTGGCCGTTGCGGCGGCTTCGGTGATCGCCAAGGTTCAGCGCGACAAAATGATGGCCGAACTGGGTATCGACCATGCAGACTTCGGATTTGCGGACAACGCCGGGTATCCGTCACCCGTGCACAAGGCCGCACTGGAGGAGCGGGGACCCACCCCGTACCACCGCTTGTCGTGGGCGTATCTTGATGCGCTGCCCCAGTGGCGGCACCTCAAGAAGGTCCGCAGCTGGGCGGACGGAAGCGTTCCGGAAATCGCGGGTCAGCTCGGCTTCGATTTCTGACCGTTCCGCTCGCACTGATGTGCCACCCGGTCATCCGTGCCGCACCAACGTTTGATAAATATCAGCTCATGCCTCTCATTCCCGAGGAGCCTCAGATTCACGAGAGTGCCCAGGGTCCCCGCGCCACGCCGGCCAACGGCCGTACCGCGCCGACCCCCCGCCCCGTACCCGGCCCCCGTCCCGCGGCTCCGTCCCGCCCCGGTCGTCCCGGCCCCCAGCGGCCCACGCCGCCGGTGCAGCGGACTCAGCGTGACGTGGCTCCGGCCAAGCCAGGCCCGTCGGGCCCGGCCGCTCCCGCCGCCACGGCGGCGACCCCGCAGATCCAGCTCGTTCCGGCCTCGGCCGAGGGTGCCCTCGACGCCGCCGAGGAGGCGCTGGACCTGCTCCTGGACTCGGGCCGTGCCCCCGGAGAGGTGCTGGTGATCACCACCGGTGCCCAGCACCCGTGGGCCGAGCACGAGCTGTCCTTCGGTGAAGCCTCCTACTGGGCGCAGCACGACACCGGTGACGACGTCTTCTATACGGACGCCGCCGTCGCCTCCCGTGCGGCGTCCCGCCCCGTGGTCGTCGTGGCCGTCAACGGCGGTCCCGCCGCCGCTGCCGCCACCGCCCTCCCGCTGGCCCACTCCCGGGCCGGTACCCTGCTGATCGTCTGCGGCGACCCGCAGCAGATCAACTCGGTGCTGGGCGCGGGCGTCTGAGTCACCTCGGCCCCTCCGGGCGCCGAGGTGACGAAGGGCTCCGAGGGCATCCGCGCGGTGCGCCCTTCGGCATGCCCGGATGACTGGCAGTGGCCGTCCCTCGTCGTGGGACGGCCGCCTGGCAGGCGCCGGAAGCGGAGCGGAGGGCGTCGAGCCGCGCGGGGCATGGGCCGTCGCAGGACCTGTGTCTGTGACCGGCCTGTGAGCCGCAAGCGCCGCATCGCCGGTCGTGCCGACGACTCTGTGTCTCGGTGTCGCGGAGGCCGTTCCGCACCGGGCACGAGCCGCGGTGCCGCTCGACCCGTGCGCGGCGGGGCCCCGAGCCCTGAGCCGATCTTCAGCGAGCAGCCGCGCGGCGCAGGACCTCGGAGACCGGGCCGCCGGTGCGGGGTGCCAGGGGCGGGGCCTCCGACATGGAGAAGGGCTCCGGCTCCGAGTTGGCGCTCGGTCGGCGTCCGCCGCGCCCTTCGCCGAGCACCTGCCAGCCGTCCGCGGTCAGCGTGATGTACGCCCCGCAGCGCAGTCCGTGCAGAGTGCAGGCGTCGCGCAGCCCCCACATCCAGGCGCCGTCCTCCTCGGTCCACCGCGCGTCGCCCTCGCGGCAGTAGAGCAGCACGGCGGTGCGCACCGGGGTGCGGCGGCGCAGGTCGTGCGGAATCACCCGGCGCAGCTGGGCGAGCAGCGCGTTGCGGAACATCCAGCCGTCGGCCGGCGCCGGACGGCGTATGAACGAGGCGCTGGCGCACAGCCGTTCGTCGATGTCCAGGACCGCCACTATCGCCATGGACGGCCTGGGGCGGTGGCGGGCGTGCAGCCCACTGACGATCTCACGAGGGTTGCGCAGGAGGGGGATTCCGGCGGCTGCCCACTCCGCGGGCTCGAGCAGGCGACTGGCGGAAGCGGCGGACGCGGACGTCGAGAACGACGCCGCCGAGGACGAGGCGAATCCGAAGGTCACGTTCCTCCCTTCGGCTACGCGCCCACACTGCGGGCGAGGTCGGATTCGGGGGAGCGCGCACCGCAGCAAAGCCCAACCGGATCACGGACGAACCGTGCGGGGAGCGGACTTCGATTCTTCCTGTCGAACTTGGATGCGGCAACGAGCAAATGGGGCCACCGACTGTTATCTGGTGGTGCGTGGCTTATATCCCTACCCACAGAGACCCTCGATGACCCCTCGGCCCTTCGACAACGGCACGTTTGCGGGCCGTGGCCGCCGACGCACCACCTGGGCGTCCGGTCAGCCCTGAACGGCCAGTACCAGGGGCAACACCCCGTCGGCCCCAGACCTTCTGAGCAGGCGCGCTGCGACCGCGAGGGTCCAGCCGGTCTCCGTGAAGTCGTCCACCAGCAGGACCGGACCGCCGGCGGCGGCCAGCGCGGAGGCGAGGTCGGGCGGCACCGTCAGCGAGCCGTCCAGAGCCTTCAGACGCTGGGCGCTGTTGCTGCGCGGCAGCCGTGGCGCCTCACCGGCGTACTCCACGGAGCCGAGCAGGGGCAATCGGCCGATCTCGGCGATGCGGGTGCCCAGGGAATGGATCAGTGTCGGCCGGGTGCGTGAGGCGATGGTGACCACACCCACCGGCCGGTGCTGCGCGCCGTCCGCACCGGGGGCCCAGCCGCCGGGGCCCTTCGCCCAGTCGGCCAGCACTTCCACCACGGCGCGCGCCACGTCGTCCGGGACGGGCGCGTCGGCGGCCTGGGGCGAGAACAGGGGCCGCAGCCGGTTTCCCCAGCCGATGTCCGACAACCGACCCAGAGCCCGCCCGGACGAGGCCTGTTCACCGACCGGAATACGTCCCTTGAGGTCGATGCCGATTGCCGGGAGGCCGGTCGGCCACATGCGGCGGGGCTCCACTTCGACCCCGGCACGGCCCAGGTCGACACGCGCGGCGTCCAGGGCCGCCGTGGACGTGTCGGCGGTGAAGCGCGGCCCCGCGCAGTTGTCGCAGCGGCCGCAGGGCTTGGCGCCCTCGTCGTCCAGCTGGCGCTGGAGGAACTCCATCCGGCAGTCCGTGGCCGAGGCGTACTCGCGCATCGCCTGTTGCTCGGCCTTACGCTGCCTGGCCACCCAGGCGTACCGCTCGGAGTCGTACGACCACGGCTGTCCGGTCGCGGTCCAGCCGCCCTTGACGCGTCGCACCGCCCCGTCCACATCGAGGACCTTCAGCATGGTCTCCAGCCGGGAGCGGCGCAGTTCCACCAGCGGTTCCAGCGCCGGCAGCGACACGGGGCCGTCCGCCCGGGCGAGCACGTCCAGGGTGCGGCGCACGAGGTCCTCGGAGGGGAAGGCGAGCGAAGCGAAGTACTCCCAGATCGCCTCGTCCTCCCTGCCGGGCAGCAGCAGCACCTCGGCGTGCTCGACGCCACGGCCCGCGCGGCCGACCTGCTGGTAGTAGGCGATGGGGGAGGACGGCGAGCCGAGGTGCACGACGAACCCGAGATCCGGCTTGTCGAAGCCCATGCCGAGCGCGGAGGTGGCGATCAGGGCCTTGACCCGGTTGGCGAGCAGATCGTCCTCGGCCTGCTGGCGGTCGGCGTTCTCCGTCCTGCCCGTGTACGAGGCGACGGCGTGTCCGCGCTGCCGCAGGAAGGCGGTGACCTCCTCGGCGGCGGCCACGGTGAGGGTGTAGACGATGCCCGAGCCCGGCAGGTCGTCGAGGTGGTCCGCGAGCCAGGCCATCCGGTGCGCGGCGTCGGGCAGCCGCACCACGCCGAGGCTCAGGCTCGCCCGGTCCAGCGGCCCGCGGAGCACCAGGGCGTCCGAGGTGCCGCCGGTGCCGAGCTGTTCAGCGACGTCGGCGGTCACGCGCGCGTTGGCCGTGGCGGTGGTGGCCAGTACCGGGACACCGGGTGGGAGGTCGCTGAGCATGGTGCGCAGCCGGCGGTAGTCCGGGCGGAAGTCGTGGCCCCAGTCGGAGATGCAATGGGCCTCGTCCACGACGAGCAGCCCGGTCGCCGCGGAGAGCTTGGGCAGGACCTGGTCGCGGAAGTCGGGGTTGTTCAGGCGCTCCGGGCTGACGAGCAGCACATCGACCTCGCCGGCCTCGATCTCGGTCTGGACGGAATCCCACTCCTCGGTGTTGGAGGAGTTGATGGTCCGGGCGTGGATACCGGCACGGGCCGCCGCCTCGACCTGGTTGCGCATGAGCGCGAGCAGCGGGGAGACGATCACGGTCGGGCCGCTGCCTCTGGCCCGCAGGAGCGAGGTCGCCACGAAGTACACCGCGGACTTGCCCCACCCCGTTCGCTGCACGACCAGGGCCCGGCGCCGGTCGGCGACCAGGGCCTCGATCGCCCGCCACTGGTCCTCGCGCAGCCGGGCCGCGCCCGTGGCGTCCCCGACGAGCCGGGCGAGGACGGTGTCGGCCTGCGCCCGGAGGTCCGCGTTGCTCGTGTGCTCCATGCGTCCCATACAACAGGACGCGACTGACAATCGGGCGGGCGGCGGCCGGAAGCGGGCGATCACGGCGGCCCCGCTGTGGACGAAGCACCGACGACGTCTGCGGCCTTGTCGTGTTCCTGATTCGAGTTATCCACAGGCAAAACCGGAATCTCGAGATCCGCGAGATCGTCTGCGCATGACGAATCACAGCGAAACGACCGGACCCTTCGAAAACGGCGACATCGCGGGACGAGAGCCGCTGAACGAGGGGTCCGCGCACGACACGCAAGTCACTCTGCGCACGCCGTCCGAGCTGGCCGACGCCCTGCCCTACCTGCTCGGCTACCGTCCCGAGGACAGCATCGTGCTGGTCGCCCTGCACGACAGGGGAGGCCGGGGCAGGTTCGGCGGCCGCGCCCGGCTGGGCATCCCCGTCGGCAACGAGGACTGGGAGGCGGCCGCACGGCAGCTGGCCCGGGGGCTCGTGACCGGCAGCGAGCGACGCGGCACCCGGCCCGAGCAGGTGGTCGCCTACGTCTGCCAGGAGCCGGGCCAGGGCGAGGGGGGCCGGGACGTCATGCTCCGCCTCGGGCCGCTCGTGGAGTTGTTGCGCAGCGAGTGCAGCGATCTCGACGTGCCGGTGATCGAGGCACTGTGCATCTCGGACGGCCGTTTCTGGTCGTACAGCTGCCCGATCGAGGGATGCTGCCCCGACGACGGGACGCCGATGGGCCTGCCCGGCACCTCGGTGCTGGCCGCCGCGGCCACGTACGCGGGAATCCAGGTGCGCGGCACGCTCCGCGAGTTGCGGGCCAGGCTGCTGCCCTGGGAGACCAGTGCGGCCCTGGATCAGGAGAGCGCCCTGGACGCGGCCGGGATGGCCCTGGTGCCCCGCATCCTCGACGACGCAGCACGCGTGAGTGTGGCGGAGGAGACCCTCGATCTGGCGGAGCGGATCATTGGCAGGTTCGCCGCGGCATCTCCGGTGTCCGGCACACACCCGGCGGACCTCCGCGACGACGAACTGCTCGCCCACGACGAGGCGGCGACGCTGATCCTCGGGCTGCAGGACCGCACGACCCGCGACCGTGCGGCCGCGTGGATGGAGGGCGACGCGGCCGGTCCGGCCCTGCGGCTCTGGCGCGCACTGGCCCGCCGTTGCGTCGGGCCCTACAGCGAGCACGCCGCCGCCCCGCTGACCCTGGCGGGCTGGGTCGCCTGGTCGACCGGCGACGAGCTGGAGGCCCGGGAGGCCCTGGCGATGGCGTTGGGCGCGGATCCCGACTACCTCTTCGCCCGCCTCCTGCACCAGGCCTGCAACGAGGGGCTCGACCCCGAGTCGATCCGCCGCTGTCTGCGCGCGGAACGGGCGGTGCGTACTCAGACGGAGGACACGGAGCAAGCAGGCTCGGCAGTGCAAGCAGCCCCGGACACGCCTTCTGAAGACGGCGCCGAAGGCCTTGTGGCAGGTGGCGGCACGGACGGTCGCAGTGCCGAGCGCGCCTCGCGGACGGGTGGTTCGCGGCGCCGTCGCCGAACGCGGGCCGCGGAGGGCGGCGACGGCACCCTTCGCCCGCCGCGAGGGAAGGACGCACGGCGGCGGACGGCCGGCTCCCACCCCCAAGCACCGGCCGCCGCACCTTCCCGTCCGGGTGGCGCGAAGCCGGGCGGCAGGCGCACGCGTGCCGGCGACGGCACCGGCCGTGGCACCGCGGCGGCGGGCGGTCAGCGGGAGACCGAGGGGGAGGGGTGAGCGCCGAGTCGGGCAGCGGAGCCCGGCGCCAGGACGGGCGGGCGGCTGTCCAGCATGCGGGAGAGCACGTCCCGAGCGGACGCGATAGGACGTGGGCATGGGTGTCGCGTCGCTGGATGACGAGCCGCTTCCGGTGCACGTGGCGCCGCAGCGCAGGGGTCTTTCCAGGCTGCCTGCGCCGCTTCGGCGACTTCGGCCGCATGCGCCGTCCGAAGTCGCCGTCCGACCGGCCCGGCCCCGCCGGAACACCCCCTCGGCCCGGTCCGTCCTCCCGTCACGCCGCCATTCGGTCGGCTTTCCCCCTGCGGGGCGTGACCCCGACGAGTCCCCGTCCGTTCACCTGAGTGGCGGAACGCCTGGACGGGCCGTGCCGCCGAACGCCCCTTGCCCCTCCGGGCGCCCCTCCTTGCGTCCAGCACGTTCGAGGCGCACCGAGCGCAGAAGAAGCCACCCCATGCATCAGCAGCCGACTCAGCCCTCAACCGCCGCCGACGACCACCGCCCGCCCCGTGCCGAAAGGATGCCCTTCCCGCGGGCCGGTGCCAATATCACCGCAACGGACGTCATCGGTGTCCCCGAGCGCCCGCCGCCCGCGCCTACGACTCCGAATCCCCCGGCACCCGCCGGCCGGCCCCGAGCCTCGGCACGACCCACGAGCCGGCCGTACTCCTCCACCACTTCGCAGCCTCCCGGCGTCTCTTCGCGTACGTCGTACCCGACGCCCCGGCCCGCGCTCGACCTGCCACCCACGCACACCGCCCTCATCTGCGTCGCCCTGCCGGGCCTCGCCGTCTCCGGTGAGCACGGGCAACTGTCCGGCCGGGGGCTGGAGGGGGTCTACCGGGGCGGCCGGCGCCTGTTGTCGCGTTGTCAGGTCCGTATCGCCGGGCGCGAACCGCTCGCGGTGCAGGCCAGGTTGACCGGGGCCGACCGGGTCCGGTTCGTCGGAACGCTGCGCGCCTCCCCGGGGGCGGGTCCGGACCCCGACGTCGTCGTCGAGCGAACCCGTAGCGCAGACGGAACGGAGCGCATCACCCTCCACAACACCACCCCGCGGCCGCTCCGCCTCCCGGTCGAGGTCGCCCTCGGCACGGACCTGGCCGACCTCGGCGCCATCGCATCCGGCAGGGCCGGCCCCGAACTCCCGGCCAGCGTCCACGACTCGGGCCTGCGCTGGTCCTCGGCGGGCGGCGGCGCCTGTGTCACCGCGCACCCGCCACCCGCCGACGCGCTGGCCTCCGCCGGACTGCTGCGCTGGGAGATGGAAGTGCCCCCGGGCGGGACGGCAGGTGTGGAGCTGCGGGTACGCCCGGACGGGGCAGGACCGCTGCGCGCCGTGGGCCAGGCCGCGACCAGCCCCCTGGCGCCGGCCCGGGCCGAGGGCGACGACCCGCGGGTCGCCCCCCTGCTGCAGGCTGCCGTCGACGACCTCCAAGCCCTGCTCTTGCGCGATCCCGCACACCCCTCGGACATCTACCTCGCGGCGGGAGTGCCCTGGCGCTGCGGAATGGCACCGGCCGAGGCGCTTGCCGCCGCCCGGATGGCGCTGCCCCTCGGTACCCGGCTCGCCGCCGGCACGCTGCGCGCCCTCGCCCGTACCCAGCTTCCCGGCCCGGGCCCGCAGACCGGCCTCATCCCCGGTCCTCGACGCGACGCCGGCGCGCTTCTGCCAGCGGCGTGCACGGGCACGGAGGCGACGCTTCTCTTCCCCGCCCTGCTCGCCGAGGCCCGCCGCTGGGGGCTCCCCGAACAGGAGACACAGGAACTCCTGCCCGCTGCCGAGCGCTGTCTCATCTGGCTGCGGACCACCGTCGGCGACGGCACCTACCTCCCCGACCCGCAGCCGGGAGGCCCGGTTCGCTGCGAGACGCAGGCCCACGCCCACCGCGCTGCCGTCCTCGGCGCCGATCTCCTCGATACCTACGGCCGGCCGGGGGCCACGGAGCTGAGGCACTGGGCCCAGGCTGCGGCGGACGCGTTCCGAGCGGACTTCTGGGTCGAGGACCGCGGTGGCGGACGCCCGGCCGCGGCCCTGGCGCCGGACGGCCGCCCTTTCCCGCACCTCGGCTCCACCGCCGTGCATCTGCTCGACACCGGTCTGCTCGGCGCCGGCCTGTTCGCCCCCGGCCTGCTCGACAAGGTGCAGACCGAACAACTCGCCCGGCTGCTCGGCGGCCCGGCGATGGATGCGGGCTGGGGGCTGCGCAGCCTCGGCGCCAAGGAGCCGGGACACAATCCGTTCGGCCACCGCACCGGAGCCGTGCGGGTGCAGGAGACCGCGCTCGCCGTCGCCGGCCTGGCCGTCGCCGGTTACGAGAAGGAGGCGTGCGGTCTGCTCAGAGGGCTGCTGCAAGCGGCGGAGCACTTCGGCCACCGGCTCCCGGAGATGTTCGCGGGGGAGCAGCGCTCTGCCGGGAGCGCTCCCCTGCCGCACCCGGCGGCTTGCCGCCCGGCAGCCACCGCCGCGGCCTCCGCGGTCCTGATTCTCACCGCGCTCGCGGGCATCCGCCCCGACGCCCCCGCTCGCACCGTCACCCTGCGTCCGGTGCGGAGCGCTCCCCTCGGAGAGATCGGCCTGAGCGGGCTGCACGTCGCGGGCGCTCCCTTCGCCGTGCGGGTCAGCCGACTGGGACTCGCCATGGTCGAGGAGGCGGCGGACGGCCTGCAATTGGGAGTGTGACCTCGCACGACGCGTCCGGCACGACGAACCGGAGCCGACCCTGTTCCCCATACCGGAGCGAAGCGGATCCGCCGCCGGTGCGGCTGACGAAGGGAGTGTTTATCGTCAGGCAGACGACTATGATCGCCGCATGCCCTACGACCCGTCAGCCTTTCCGCCCTTCGCCGTCACCGTGGACCTGGTCGTGCTGACCGTACGCCGCCATGCCCTGTGTGCGTTGGCGGTGCGCAGGGGCGAGTCGCCGTTCCAGGGGCGATGGGCGCTGCCGGGCGGCTTTGTACGGGCCGACGAGGACCTGTCCCAGGCGGCAGCGCGTGAGCTGGCCGAGGAGACCGGGCTGCGCGCCCACGATCCCTCGGTTCCGGCCCAGGACAACGGCGCCCACCTGGAACAGCTCGCCACCTACGGCG
The DNA here is from genome assembly GCF_044768335.1 of Streptomyces sp. NPDC101151. Taxonomy (NCBI): domain Bacteria; kingdom Bacillati; phylum Actinomycetota; class Actinomycetes; order Kitasatosporales; family Streptomycetaceae; genus Streptomyces; species Streptomyces sp. NPDC101151. The sequence continues at coordinate 16,603 of NZ_JBIWPP010000004.1, forward strand.
ACCCGAAGCGGGATCCCCGGATGCGGGTCGTCAGCGTCGCGCACCTCGCCCTCGCCCCTGACCTGCCCGCGCCCCGGGCCGGCGGCGACGCGAGCAATGCGCGCTGGGCGCCGGTCGAGGAGCTGCTCCAGCAGGGCGGATACGGCCGTGACGGCGAACCGGTGGCGCCGCTCGCCTTCGACCATGCCCAGATCCTGGCCGACGGGGTCGAGCGGGCCCGCTCCAAGATCGAGTACTCGTCGCTGGCCACCGCATTCTGCACACCCGAATTCACCGTTGGAGAGCTGCGCCGGGTCTACGAGGCGGTGTGGGGCGTGGCTCTCGACCCGCGCAACTTCCACCGCAAGGTCACCGGAACGCCGGGATTCCTGGTGCCGACGGGCGGTACGACCACGCGTCAGGGCGGGCGGCCGGCACAGCTCTTCCGGGCGGGCGGTGCCACCTTGCTCAACCCTCCGATGCTCCGTCCGGAGGTCTGACCCCCGCGGCGCCCGGTTGTCGGAGCGACAGGTCCTGTATGGGGGGGTACGCCCAGGTCCGATCCGTCAAATGGCGGACAAAAGCCCCCTTCGAGTTGCGCGCCACTGAAGAACAGATCAGGCGATACCAGAAAAACCGGACATCGCGCGCTATCTTACTGCAGGTGATCCAGGCCTTCGGACTGACCAGCAATCCCCGCAAGGCGCACCCGCCCGCCGTCGACGACGTCTCCTTCGAGGCGCCCGCCGGCCATGTCACCGTGCTCCTCGGGGCCGCGGGCGCGGGCAAGACGACGGCTCTCAAGCTGATGCTCGAACTCCAACAGGGCCGTGGAATGACCTACTTCAAGGGCCGGCCCCTGCATAAGATCCCCCACCCTTCGCGGGAAGTCGGCGTACTCCTCGGAGACGTACCGGGACATCCGGCCCGCTCGATCCGCGGGCATCTGCGCATGCTGTGCGCGGCGGCCGGAGTTCCCGCCCGGCGTGCGGACGAGGTCCTCGAAGTGGTCGGCCTCGTCGGCCTCCGCGAGGAACGCCTCGGCACCCTCTCGCGCGGCATGGATCGCCGACTCGGACTGTCCTGCGCCCTCCTGGCCGACCCGCACACGCTCGTGCTGGACAACCCGACCGAGGGACTCTCCGCCCGCGAGGCGCGCTGGCTGCACGGCATGCTGCGGGCCCATGCGGCCCAGGGCGGCACGGTGCTGTTCACGACATCCGACTCCAAGGAGGCCGCCCGCGAGGCCGACCGGGTCGTCACCCTCGACGGCGGCAGACTCGTCGCCGACCAGGAGGCCAGGGAGTTCGCGCGCACGCGGCTGCGCCCGCGCGTGGCCGTCCGCAGCCCCTACGCCGCCCGCCTCGCGTCCCTGCTCACCAAGGAGGCCCGTACCGCCCGGCGCTCCGTCGAGGTCGTACGGGAGGACGGCAACCGCCTGTCCGTGTACGGCAGTACCACCGCCGATGTCGGCGAGACCGCGTTCCGGCACGGCATCCTCGTCCACCAACTCGCTGACGAGGTGGGGGACATGGGGCCGAGTGCGGAAGCGGGAGCCGTGGACGAGGTGGGCGCCGTCGATGCGGTGACGGCCGAGCGGGAACAGGCCGCGCAGGACCACGCTGCGCGGGGACGGCCGCACGACGCGTCCGGCTCATCGCCGGAGGCGCGGGCCGCTCCCCGCGTGCGGACAGCGTCCGCTCTTCCCTCCGAGGAGCGGCAGGCGACCGCGGCCGGCCTGTCGGCGCCGGAGGCGGAGCCGGGGGAGGGTGTCGGCGACGAGTTGCCACCGGTCGGGCGGATGCATGGCCACGGCTCCCCGACGGGCCACACGAGCGCCGCCGGCGGTGCTCCCCCCGCGGGGGCAGCGCAGATCGACACCTCTGCCGGAACCGGCCGCTCGGCCCGGGGCGCTGCCTCCGGAGGCGACCGTACGACCTCTGGTGCCGCCTCCGGCGCCGCGGACGGAGCGGGCAGCGGTGCACAGGCCGCTCCGTCCGGCGCGCGCTCTGTCGGGACCGCAGCGGAGGCCGACCTCTCGGAGGCCTCCACAGACCCGCAAGCGGGAGCCGACGCCAGGAACACCGCCGCCGTCAGCACGCTGGCCCCCGGCGCGACCGTCCCCGGCGCACGGCATGCCGGCGCGCGAAAGCCCGGCAGCCGTCAACTTCGCGCCGGGCAGACCGACCACCCGTCACGCTCACGCGCCGACGCGGCTCGGGACGTCGACGCTCTGTCCACCCTCCCGCCCCCCATCTGCGTCCTCCCTGCTCGCAGCCCCCTCCGTCCCCTGCGCTACGAACTGCGGCGCGCCACCGGAATCGGCACCGGCTTCCTCACCTGCGGGGGCGTCCTGCTGGTGTCCGCGCTCACCGCGGTACTCCTGGCGCGAGGGGGGCACACCCCGCAGGCGCGGCTGTTCGCGGCATGGCCGAAAGGGCTGCCGCTGCCGCCCACGGCGCTCGCCGCCGGGCTGCTCGGCGCGCTGGCCTTCGGAGACGAGTTCCGCCACCCCGCACTGGCGGCCGACCGCGGCACCGTGCCCCGCCGGCTGGGGCTGCTCACCGCGAAACTCCTTGTCTCCGGCGCCACCGCCCTGATGCTGGCCTTTCTCACCGTGGGCTGCGACGCCGAGATGCTCTATCTCGTCTACGGACGGGAGCTCACACAAGTTCCCGCGGACTGGCTGTCGCTGAGCGCGAGTTGGTTCGGGCTGGTGATCGGCTGCGCATGGGCCGGCGTCCTGGCGGCCGGCGTCTTCAGATCCACCACGGCGGGCCTCGCCGCCGTCCTGGCCGTACCCGTCCTCGTCGTCCCTCTCGTGCACAAGGTGCTGCAGGGTCCCGCCGTGCCGCTGGCGGCCGGTCTCCCGGCGCGGATGCGGGAGGTCCTCCTGCTGCAGTGGCCCTTCGGAGGGGAGCGATACCTGCTCGCCACGGTCCGGGTCATCGCCCAACCCGTCGGCGGTGCACTGACGTTGTCGCTCACCGCGCTGCTCTGCGCGTATCTCGTCACCACACTCCGCGCCAGGGCCGGATGATGACTGTCCGTGTGCTTCCGGTCCTGCTGTGCGCACAACTTCCCGGAGAAAGCCCGTTTCTTTCCGATAAGGCGTCAATTGCGACGCCGTGAGCGATCACCCTTTCGTGTGCTTTTCACCAAAGACCTCAAGGGAGTTGGAGGCGACGCCGACAAAGGATCCGTGAGTACCCTTGCGCACACCATGATGACCGCCGCCCGCTCCTCAGACTCTGGTCTGACCGGTCCGGGCGAACTCGACCACTACCCCTACGCCGAGGCCCCGGTGCCCGACCGCGTCGGAGTGCCCGCCTGGGACGGGGCGGAGCCCGAGCTGGGCCGCGTGGGCCGGCGAGCCGCGGGCAGCCGCGGACGCGGGCTGCACGGCCAACTCGTCCAGCAGCTTGGTCAGATGATCGTCTCCGGCGACCTGGGGGCGGACCGCCCGCTGGTGCCCGAGGAGATCGGCCAGCGCTTCGAGGTCTCCCGTACCGTCGTCCGCGAGTCCCTCCGTGTCCTGGAGGCCAAGGGCCTCGTCAGCGCCCGCCCGAACGTCGGCACGCGCGTGCGTCCCGTCAGCGACTGGAACCTCCTGGATCCGGACATCATCGAATGGCGGGCCTTCGGGCCGCAGCGCGACGACCAGCGCCGTGAGCTGAGCGAGCTACGCTGGACGATCGAGCCTCTCGCCGCCCGCCTCGCAGCCGGACACGGACGCGAGGAGGTGCAGCAGCGCCTGTCCGACATGGTCGAGATCATGAGTCACGCCATGGCTCAGGGCGACGCGCTGACGTTCTCGCGCGCCGACACGGAGTTCCACGGGCTGCTCATCCAGATCGCGGGCAACCGCATGCTGGAGCACCTCTCCGGAATCGTCTCGGCAGCCCTCCAGGTCTCCGGCGGACCGGTCACGGGCTGTGACCGGCCGAACGAGGCCTCCCTCGCGCTGCACGCGCGGATCGTCGACGCGCTCGGCGCCGGCGACGGCACGGCGGCGGAGTCGGCCATGCGTCAACTGCTCACCGTCCACCCTGAGGTGGAGCGCGTGGTTCCCGCGCCGCGCGAGCACTGACCCGCATCGAAGGCGGTGCGGTCGCCAGTGTGCCGCGTTCTCGTGGTTCTCGGGGCGGCGCCGGGCTTGGGAACCGGCCGTCGCCGGACCTCGTCGGATCTTTGGGAATCCGGCGGGGCCCGGCGGCGCTGCGGGCCGCCGCGGCCGACAGAACGGTCAGGGTCGACACATTGGCGATCTCATCTGCCTGTGTCTGACCGTTTTTGTCCGCTTACGGGGTGTGACTCGGGCCACGCAGATTGGGCGTAACGCTCGCGGGAGCAGCGCGATGACCTAAGAGGTGACAGCCGCGGAGGGAATACGGGCGCCATGACAGGCGCTGTGTATCTTCCCGGCCCCGCCCGCTCCGTCGGCCCATCCCCAGGCCGGTGGTCGGCTCCTGTCCGCTGTGGACGGGGCCGGAAGCCGTTTTCCAACGTTCCGAGAGGTTGTTCGTGTCGGCCAGCACATCCCGTACGCTCCCGCCGGAGATCGCCGAGTCCGTCTCTGTCATGGCGCTCATTGAGCGGGGAAAGGCTGAGGGGCAGATCGCCGGCGACGATGTGCGTCGGGCCTTCGAAGCTGACCAGATTCCGGCCACTCAGTGGAAGAACGTACTGCGCAGCCTCAACCAGATCCTTGAGGAAGAGGGTGTGACGCTGATGGTCAGTGCAGCAGAGCCCAAGCGCACCCGAAAGAGCGTCGCAGCGAAGAGCCCGGCGAAGCGCACCGCGACCAAGACGGTCGCGGCGAAGACGGTGACCACCCGGAAGGCCACCGCCACCACGGCCGCCCCGGCTGTGCCCGCCGCCCCGGCCGCGGACGATCCCGCCGAGGAAGCCACGCCCGCCAAGAAGGCAGCAGCAGCCAAGAAGACGACCGCCAAGAAGGCGGCCGCGAAGAAGACCGTCGCCAAGAAGACGGCCGCCAAGAAGACCACGGGCAAGAAGGACGACGCCGAGCTGGTCGAGGAAGAGGTCCTCGAGGAGGCCAAGGCAGGCGCCGAGGAGCCCGAGGGCACGGAGAGCGCGGGCTTCGTCCTGTCCGACGAGGACGAGGACGACGCGCCCGCCCAGCAGGTCGCCGCGGCCGGCGCCACCGCCGACCCGGTGAAGGACTACCTCAAGCAGATCGGCAAGGTCCCCCTGCTCAACGCCGAGCAGGAGGTCGAGCTCGCCAAGCGCATCGAGGCCGGCCTGTTCGCCGAGGACAAGCTGGCCAACGCCGACAAGCTCGCCCCCAAGCTGAAGCGCGAGCTGGAGATCATCGCCGAGGACGGCCGCCGCGCCAAGAATCACCTCCTGGAGGCCAACCTCCGTCTGGTGGTCTCCCTGGCCAAGCGCTACACCGGCCGAGGCATGCTCTTCCTGGACCTCATCCAGGAGGGCAACCTCGGTCTGATCCGCGCGGTGGAGAAGTTCGACTACACCAAGGGCTACAAGTTCTCCACGTACGCCACCTGGTGGATCCGTCAGGCGATCACCCGCGCCATGGCCGACCAGGCCCGCACCATCCGTATCCCGGTGCACATGGTCGAGGTCATCAACAAGCTCGCGCGCGTGCAGCGCCAGATGCTCCAGGACCTGGGCCGCGAGCCCACCCCGGAGGAGCTGGCCAAGGAACTCGACATGACCCCGGAGAAGGTCATCGAGGTCCAGAAGTACGGCCGCGAGCCCATCTCGCTCCACACCCCGCTGGGTGAGGACGGCGACAGCGAGTTCGGTGACCTCATCGAGGACTCCGAGGCCGTCGTCCCCGCCGACGCCGTCAGCTTCACGCTTCTGCAGGAGCAGCTGCACTCCGTTCTGGACACCCTGTCCGAGCGCGAGGCCGGCGTCGTCTCCATGCGCTTCGGCCTCACCGACGGTCAGCCGAAGACGCTCGACGAGATCGGCAAGGTGTACGGCGTGACGCGTGAGCGCATCCGTCAGATCGAGTCCAAGACCATGTCGAAGCTGCGCCACCCGTCGCGTTCGCAGGTGCTGCGCGACTACCTCGACTAAGTCCCGATCGTACGACGGCGAAGGCCCGGTCCCCCTCGTGGGAGCCGGGCCTTCGTGCTGCGCACACCTGTGCCGTGGATGACTCTGGGTGTCCCAGCACCACCCCAGAGTGAGGAGCATGCATGCGCCGTTCCATTGCCCGGGCACTGATCCGGCCGCTGATCCTGGCGGCCACCATGTCCGTCATACCCCTGACAGGAGCGGCTCCGGTGGCCGCCGACAGTGTGGTCGTCGGGGGCTTTCCGATCGATGTCTCCCAGGCCCCGTGGACCGTGGCGCTGTCCAGCCGTGACCGGTTCGGGGGTACGCGCGCGGGGCAGTTCTGCGGCGGGGTGGCGGTCACGCGCACCACCGTGCTCACCGCGGCCCACTGCATGGCCGAGGACGTCCTGGGGGCGCCTCCGGACCGAGTGGGCGACCTCAAGGTCATCGCAAGTCGTACGGATCTGCTCTCGAACGAGGGCGAGGAGATCGCGGTAAAGGACATACGGGTCAATCCGCGCTACGACTCCGTGACCAACTCCGGCGACTTCGCCGTGCTCACCCTCGCCGCGTCGCTGCCGCAGGGCGCCGTCGTACCCATGGCACCGGCCGGTGACTCCGCGTACGCGGAAGGGACGGAGGCCCTGGTCTCCGGATGGGGTGACACGACCGGCGGCGGCGCCTATGCGCGTCGGCTGCACGCCGCACGCGTACGCGTGCTGGGCGACGATCTCTGCGTCCGGGCCTATCCGGGGGACGCTGACGGCGCGTATCGGGCCGACTCCATGCTCTGTGCCGGCGAGGCCGCGGGCGGCCCGGACGCCTGTCAGGGCGACAGTGGGGGCCCGCTGGTGGCCTCAGGACGGCTGATCGGGCTCGTGTCCTGGGGGAACGGCTGTGGGCGGCCTGGCAGCCCCGGTGTCTACACGCGCGTCTCCGACGTCCTGCGGGCGCTCCCGAAGGCCGCTGCGGGCCCGCAGAAGCCCGACAGGGGCTCCTGAGGGGCTGCATGGGGGCATGAGCGCGGGCGGCCGCTCCTGGCGAGGAGCGGCCGCCCGTTCACTGGCCTGTGCCAGGGCTGGCTCGTCGTGGTGCGAGATTCAGCGCTCTTCTTCGGAAGTGGTGTTCGGAACGGACGTCAGCCGCTCCGTCTCGTCCTGTATCTCAGCGGCGATCTTCTTGAGTTCCGGCTCGAACTTGCGACCGTGGTGGGCGCAGAAGAGCAGTTCTCCGCCGCTCAGCAGGACGACGCGCAGGTATGCCTGGGCGCCGCAGCGGTCGCAGCGATCGGCGGCCGTCAGTGGGCTCGCGGGGGTCAGAACAGTAGTCACGTCGCCTCTTCTCTAGCTCGACGAGCTGTCGTACCAGGGTCAACATCCAACCAGCCCGAAAACGTTCCCGCTCGTGGCTCTTCCTCGAAAAAATCTTTTCGGGGCGGCTGTTTGCTGCCGGGTTGGCGGCGAATGTGCCGTAGTGCGTGTCTTATGTGCTTACGGTTTCGCGCGGTCTTGGGTTCACGTCCTCCCGGCTGGGTTGCCGGTTGTTCATGAGGACGTGCCCGGAGCCTAAATGGTTCATGCCTCCAAGGGAACGTGATATGTACTTCACTCCATCGAGGGATCGAACACGCATACGAGCCTCGACTAAGCTGACTTCCTGACGAGGGTGGCGTTACAACGGCTCTACCAGGCCTCGGTACCCTCTGAGCGGCAACCGAAGCCACCCCCTTACCCAGAAGGGGGTCACCTGAAATTCAGCGAGGAGCGAACCGCGTGACCGCCGATACGTCCGTGCCGTCCACAGCGCTGCTGGCAGGAGCAGACCGGGACGGTTCCAACTACACCGCGCGGCACCTGCTCGTCCTCGAGGGTCTCGAGGCCGTGCGCAAGCGCCCGGGCATGTACATCGGCTCGACCGACAGCCGCGGTCTGATGCACTGCCTGTGGGAGATCATCGACAACTCCGTGGACGAGGCCCTCGGGGGCTACTGCGACCACATCGAGGTGATCCTCCACGACGACGGCTCCGTGGAGGTGCGGGACAACGGCCGCGGCATCCCCGTGGACGTGGAGCCCAAGACCGGCCTGTCCGGCGTCGAGGTCGTCATGACCAAGCTCCACGCCGGCGGCAAGTTCGGCGGCGGTTCCTACGCCGCCTCCGGTGGTCTGCACGGCGTCGGAGCCTCCGTGGTCAACGCGCTCTCGGCCCGCCTCGACGTCGAGGTGGACCGAGGTGGCCATGCTCACGCCATCAGCTTCCGGCGTGGCGCCCCGGGCGCCTTCGCGGGGTACGGCCCGGACGCCAAGTTCGAGGCCAAGAGCGGTATGCGCAAGATCAAGAAGGTCCCCAAGACCCGCAGTGGCACGCGCGTGCGCTACTGGGCGGACCGGCAGATCTTCCTCAAGGACGCCAAGCTCTCCCTGGAGACGCTGCACCAGCGTGCCCGCCAGACCGCGTTCCTGGTGCCGGGGCTGACGATCGTCGTCCGGGACGAGGTGGGTCTCGGCGACGGCGGCAGCAAGGGTGAGGAGTCCTTCCGTTTCGACGGCGGCATCAGCGAGTTCTGCGAGTACCTGGCGAGCGACAAGCCGGTCTGCGACGTGCTCCGTTTCTCCGGTCAGGGCACCTTCAAGGAGACGGTCCCGGTCCTGGACGAGCACGGCCAGATGACGCCCAGGGAGGTCACTCGTGAGCTGGGCGTCGACATCGCGCTGCGCTGGGGGACCGGCTACGACACGACCCTGAGGTCATTCGTCAACATCATCGCCACCCCCAAGGGCGGCACCCATGCGGCCGGTTTCGAGCAGGCCATCACTCAGACCCTGAACGACGTGCTGCGTGTCAAGAAGCTGCTGCGCGTCGCCGAGGACAACATCGTCAAGGACGACGCACTGGAGGGCCTCACGGCCGTCGTCACCGTGCGTCTGGCCGAGCCGCAGTTCGAGGGGCAGACCAAGGAGGTCCTCGGCACCTCGGCAGCCCGGCGGATCGTGAACACCGTCGTCACCAAGGAGCTGAAGGCGTTCCTGACCTCCAGCAAGCGGGACGCAGCCGCCCAGGCCCGTGTCGTCATGGAGAAGGTGGTCGCCGCCGCCCGCACGCGCGTGGCTGCCCGCCAGCACAAGGATGCCCAGCGCCGCAAGACCGCCCTGGAGTCCTCGTCCCTGCCGGCCAAGCTCGCCGACTGCCGCAGCGACGACGTCGACCGCAGCGAGCTGTTCATCGTCGAGGGCGACTCCGCGCTCGGTACGGCGAAGCTCGCCCGGAACTCCGAGTTCCAGGCGCTGCTGCCGATCCGGGGCAAGATCCTCAACGTGCAGCGGTCGTCGGTGACCGACATGCTCAAGAACGCCGAGTGTGGCGCGATCATCCAGGTCATAGGAGCCGGGTCGGGCCGTACCTTCGACATCGACGCGGCCCGCTACGGCAAGATCATCATGATGACCGACGCCGATGTGGACGGCTCCCACATCCGTTGCTTGCTGCTCACGCTGTTCCAGCGCTACATGCGGCCCATGGTCGAGGCCGGCCGGGTGTTCGCGGCGGTGCCGCCGCTGCACCGGCTCGAGATCATCCAGCCGAAGAAGGGCCAGGACAAGTACGTCTACACGTACTCGGACCGTGAGCTGCGCGACAAGCTCATGGAGTTCCAGAGCAAGGGCATCCGGTACAAGGACTCCATCCAGCGGTACAAGGGTCTGGGTGAGATGGACGCTGACCAGCTGGCCGAAACCACGATGGACCCGCGCCACCGCACCCTGCGCCGGATCAACCTCTCCGACCTGGAGGCCGCGGAACAGGTCTTCGACCTGCTCATGGGCAATGACGTGGCGCCGCGCAAGGAGTTCATCTCCAGCTCGGCGGCGACACTGGACCGGTCGCGGATCGACGCGTAGCCGCTGCGCCGGGCTTCGGCCGATCGGACTGTTCGGCGGGAGCGGACCGGTCGGCCGAGGTGCTGGTCCGTCTCCGTCCAGTGGTGCGTCCGGACCGCTGGTCCGCCGGTCGGCTGGTCGGGAAGGGCCGGCTGGTTCGGATCTACCGGGTTCGGGCTGACCGGGTTCCGTGCCGGCCGTGCCCGGGGTCGGATCGGCTGACCGGGCTGCGGCCCGCAGCCCTGCCACGAGCAGGCGCTTTGGTTTGGATGTGCCGGGCTGTGGACGCCAGGTCGGTCGGGAGGAGCCCGCGCCGAGGTGCCGAGCCGGGGGGTCCTCCGACGCCGGGCAGGGGATGCCCGGGGATGCCAGGAGGCGGACCGGCGGGGCCTGCTCCTCCGAGGGGCGGACTGTATGGTCGGTACCGGCGCGCCGTGCCTTCGCTCCGCCCCCGTGGCGTGGCCGTTCCGGTCCGCTCGACGGGAGAGTCCCCCGTCGTGCCGCTCGGCGGACTGACTCACAGGCCTGAGCGTCGGCTCGCCCTCCCTGCCTGGCGACTGCCGGCCCGCGCCTCCGCCCTCCCATGCCGTACCTGTCCTTGCTGCGCCTTCCTCGTGGTGCCTGTCGCGGCGCCTGTCCACCCCTTCTCCGGTCTGCCCGTTCCCCCTCCGCGCCGTCCCATGGATCTCCGCTCCTGCCCCGGCCTCTGCCGACACCACGGCCGGGCACCGACGTCGGCGCCGCCCACCTGCCCCACCGCAGATCTCTCCACCCGTGGGTGGATGCGGGCCGGGCACAGGATTCCACCCGCGATCCACCCCTGATCCGATCTCCTGACCTGCGAATTTCCGTAACTTTGAAGGCGTCGGAAGCGCTCGCTTCCGACACCACCTTCTTGCTCACGGAGGCTGTGATGTCCGGGCTCGTCAACGCGTTGGTGATCGTGGCCGTGATCGCCATAGTGATCGGGCGGCAGTTCCGCGCCCGTGCGATCGACACCGACCGGCGCTGGTGGCTACTGCCCGCGATCCTCGCGGTCGTGGCGCTGCGCGAGCCCGGCATACTCGACGCCCACCACCGCACCGAATCCGCCGTACTGCTCGCGGTGGAGGTCCTCATCGGCCTGGCCACGGGCGCCGGCTGGGCCTGGACCACCCGAATCTGGACGGCTCCGGACGGCGTCGTGTGGACCAAGAGCACCAAGGCCAGCGTCTTCGTATGGCTCGGCGGCATAGCCCTGCGGGTCGGCATCTTCGCCGTCGGCGCCGTGTCCGGTGTGCATCAGGACAGCTCGGCACTGATGCTCGGCCTCGCCGGCACCCTCCTGGTCCGTGCCGGGATCCTGACCTGGCGGGCACAGGCCATCGGCTCCGCGAGCCACCCGGCCCCGGCGTACGGTGACGGCATGGGGTCGGCGTGGAAGGAGCGCGTGTGACGGAGAACGCCTGGACGCGCTGGCCGTCGCGGGAGGCGCTCGGCCGCGCGGGAATCACCCGGCCCCGGCGCATGCTCGCCTGGTCCGTCAGGCTGCTCGTGATCGCCCTGCTCCTGTGGGGGGCGTTCAGTCAGAAGCACGTCGGGGTCTGGGGCGCCCTCGCGGCCGCGGCGGGAGTGGTCCTCGCCGCCTTTGTCTCCTGGGCCTTCTTCCACACCACCTACGCGCACCGGCTGATGCCCTCCCTGGCACTCATGAGCGTGATCCTGGGCATCGCGGTCGCGGCCGAGGCCACGGGGTTCAGAGGACCGGCCCTGTTGATCTGGTGCGGTGCCGGGATCGCCGCCCTGGAACGGCTGCCACTCGGGGCCGCCCTGCCGGTGACGTCGGTGGCACTGGCCTCGTACTCCGCGTTCAACAACGACGTGTGGCTGACCACGGCAGCCACGGTGGCGGGCATGGCCCTCGCCGGTTACGTCCTGCGGCTGGACGCGGAGGCCCGGGGCAACGCGCAGCGGCTGCTCGCCCAGGAGCGGGCCGCGAGGGCCGCCGAGGCGGAATCGGCGGCACTGGTCGAGCGGGCGAGAATCGCCCGGGAGATTCACGACGTGCTGGCCCACAGCCTCTCCGCACAACTGGTGCACCTTGAGGCAGCCCGGCTGCTGATCGAGCGCGGCGCCGGCCGGGAGCAGATCCTGGAGCGGGTGGTGGCCGCCCGGGGCATGGCCCGTGACGGCCTCGCCGAGACCCGTCAGGCACTGTCCGCGCTGCGTGGCGAGCTGACCCCGCTGGAGGAGTTCCTGACCGCACTCGTCAGCGCGTCCGACGGGGCCGACGTCACCGTCACGGGTGAGCACAGAGCCCTGCCGGCCGAGGCGTCCCAGGCCGTGCGCCGGGTGGCGCAGGAGGCACTGACGAACGTCCGCAAACACGCTCACGGCGCCAAGGTGCACCTGCGTCTCGACTACGGGCAGCACGAAGTGACGCTGGACGTACGGGACTCGGGCGGCCGCCCGGGCGAACTCACCGGGGCGGGCGGCGGGTACGGTCTGCTCGGGATGCGGGAGCGCGCCGAACTGCTGGGCGGCTCGCTCGACGCGGGGCCGGACGAGGAGGGGTTCGTGGTGACGCTGAAGGTGCCCGTATGACGGAGACGGAGGGGGAGAGGAAGCCCGCACGAGTGGTGGTCGCCGACGACCAGACCGTGGTCCGGGAAGGCATCGTGATGCTGCTCGGGCTGCTGCCCGGTGTGGAGGTCGTGGGTTCCGCGGGGGACGGCGAGGAGGCGGTGCGGCTGGTCGGGGAACTCGCCCCGGACGTGGTCCTGATGGATCTGCGGATGCCCCGCTGCGACGGTGTGGAGGCCACGCGGCGGATCCGGGCGGAGTACCCGGGGACCCAGGTCGTGGTGCTCACCACGTACGCGGACGACGAGTCCCTGTTCCCTGCGCTGCACGCGGGAGCCCGGGGGTATCTCACCAAGGACGCCGGCGGCGACGAGATCGTCCGTGCCGTGGAGAGCGTGCTGTCGGGGGACGCGGGACTGTCGCCGAGCGTCCAGCGCCGGCTGCTGGAGCGGCTGTCGGAGCCCGGCCCCGAACCCGGACCGGTCGCGGCCGAGGCACCCGACGGGCTCACCGCACGGGAGAGCGAGGTCCTGGTGCTGATCGCCGAGGGTCTGACCAACCAGGAGATCGCCCGCAAACTGCATGTCTCCACCGCGACCGTGAAGACGCACATCAACAACCTCTTCGCCAAGACGGGCCTCAAGGACCGGGCACAGGCGGTGCGGTACGCGTACGGGAAGGGGCTGGTGCGGCCACGCACGGAGTGAGTCACCTGATGGGGTGAAGCGCCGAGGGAAGAAGAGTCAGGGATCTTCCCGATCTGTCCATCCTTGGGCATGCAGTCAAGTGATGGTCGTTCCCCTGGATCCGGGGACGGTCCCGTGAACCCGGCCGAGGGCCAGGAAGACCCCGGCGCGGCGTCCCGCCACGTGAGGTACGAAGACCCTTGGTACGACGCGCTGGCCCCCGGCTGGGGCGAGTTGGACGGCGTCGGCATGCCGGCTCGAGCCGTACCGTCTGCGCGCGGGGAGCAGGACGGGGCGGATCTTCGCGCTCGTGACGTGTACGTCGAAGTGCAGCGCAGCGAGGCATTCCAAGAAGTCCGCAGCCGGTACCGGAGATTCGTGGTGCCGGGGGTCGCCGCGTTCCTCGCGTGGTACGTGGGGTACGTGGTCGCCGCGACGACCGCGCCAGGCCTCATGGCCCGTCCCGTGGCAGGGGCGGTGAACGTGGCGATGCTGGCGGGGCTCGGGCAGTTCCTCACCACGTTTCTGCTCACCTGGGCCTATGCCCGACATGCGCGGCTGCGGCGGGACCGGGCTGCGCTGGAGTTGCGCTGGGACACGCAGGAACTGACGCGCGGAGTCCAGGGAGGCGCCTCGTGACCGGCGATCACCAGATGCTGGCGCTGCTGCTGTTCAGTGGGTTCGTGGCCGTCACCCTGGGGATCACGACGTGGGTGAGCCGCAGACGGCAGGGTTCGGCGGAGGAGTTCTACGCCGGCGGGCGGCTCTTCTCCCCGATGGAGAATGGTTTTGCCATCGCGGGTGACTACATGTCGGCCGCCTCCTTTCTCGGCGTCACCGGGCTCATCGCGTTGTTCGGCTACGACGGGATGCTCTATGTGGTGGGCTTCCTCGTGGCCTGGCTGGTCGTGCTCTTCCTGGTGGCGGAACTGGTGCGCAACTGCGGGCGGTTCACCCTGGCCGACGTGGTGGCCGCGCGGATGAGGGAGCGGCCGGTGCGGATCGCCGTGGGAACGTCCTCGGTCACTGTGTCCGTGCTGTATTTGGTGGCGCAGATGGTGGGTGCGGGCAGCCTGGTGGCGCTGCTGCTGGGACGCACGAGCGGGACGGCCCAGGCCTGGACGGTCATCGGCGTGGGCGCGCTGATGGTGATCTATGTGTCCTTGGGAGGCATGCGGGCCACCACCTGGATCCAGATCGTGAAGGCGGTTCTGCTGCTCGGCGGGACAGCCGTTCTGACCGTGCTGGTGCTGGTCCGGTTCCACGGCGACTTCGACCGGCTGCTGGTCGCCGCCGCGGAGCGCAGCGGCCACGGGACCGCGTTCCTGGCGCCGGGACTGAAGTACGGCGGGAGCTGGACCGCCCGCTTCGACTTCGTCAGCCTGGGGCTCGCGCTGGTGCTGGGCACGGCCGGGCTGCCGCACATCCTCTCCCGCTTCTACACCGTGCCGACCGCGCGGGCGGCCCGCCGTTCGGCAGTGTGGTCCATCGGGCTGATCGGCGGCTTCTATCTGATGACGATCGTCCTCGGCTTCGGGGCCGCTGCCGTGGTGGGGCCGGACGCCGTGCGCCACTCGAACGCGGCCGGGAACACGGCGGTACCCCTGCTCGCCCTCGATCTGGGCGGGGGCTCCGGTTCCACTGGTGGAACGGTTCTGTTCGCGGTGGTCGCCGCCGTCGCCTTCGCCACGATCCTCGCGGTGGTCGCCGGCATCACACTGGCCTCCTCGGCGTCCGTGGCACATGACCTGTACGCGTCGCTGCGGCGGCGGCAGTCCAGGGCACGCAGTGAGGTGGCGGTGGCGCGCATCGCGGCTGTCGGCATCGGTGTCGTCGCGATCGCACTGGGTCTGCTGGCCCGCGACCTGAACGTCGCCTTCCTGGTCGGCCTCGCCTTCGCCGTGGCCGCGTCGGCGAACCTCCCGGCACTGCTGTACTCGTTGTTCTGGCGCGCCTTCACCACACGCGGCGCGGTGTGGGCCGTGTACGGCGGCCTCGTTCCCGCGCTCGGTCTGGTGCTGCTGTCGCCGGTGGTGTCCGGCAGTCCGGACTCACTCTTCCCGGACGTCGACTTCCAGTACTTCCCCCTGCAGAACCCGGGCATCGTCTCCATCCCGCTCGGCTTCCTGGCCGGCTGGCTGGGCACGGTCACCTCGGAGGAGACCGCGGACGAGGCCAAGTACGCGGAGACCGAGGTGAGGTCACTGACCGGGGCGGGAGCCGCCTAGCCGGCCCTTCCCACGGCCGTATCCCGCCCAGTCGCCAGACGGCCGGATGGGCAGATGGCCGTGCTACGGCGCCACCCATGCGTACCGGTGTTCCGGGCGGCCGGTGTCGCCGTACTTCAGGGAGAGGCGGAGACGGCCCGCCTGTTCCAGGTGGCGGAGGTAGCGCTGGGCCGTGGAGCGGCTCAGGCCGGTTCTGGCGGCGACCTCGTGGGCCGACAGCGGATGGTCGGCGCGGTGCAGGACGCCGCAGATGAGGTCCGTCGTGGGTTCCGACTGGCCGCTGGGCAGGCCCGGTGCGGACGGTGCCGGAGACGTGCGCAGGGCGCCGAAGATCCGGTCGACCTGTTCCTGGCCCGTCAGACCGTGGCCGCCCACCCGGTCGACGGTGCGGCGCAGAGCCGCGTAGGAGTCCAGGCGGGTGCGCAGCGCGGCGAAGGTGAAGGGTTTGACCAGGTAGTGCAGTGCGCCCAGGCGCATTGCCTGCTGCACGGTCGTCACATCGCCGGCCGCCGTGATCATGATGACGTCGGTCCCGTGGCCCTGCTCCCGCATGCGGTGGACGAGGTCGAGACCGGTCTCGTCCGGCAGGTAGTGGTCGAGCAGGACCAGATCGATGGTGCCGCGCTCGACCGCGGCCAGGGCCTGGGCGGCGCTGTGCGCGCGAGCGGCCACCCGGAAGCCGGGAACCTTCCCCACGTACTTGGCGTTTATCTCTGCGACGCGGAAGTCGTCGTCCACGACCAGGACGTCAATCATCGGGCCTCTCCTCACAAGGCCGGCGAGCGTTGAGCCCGTGTTTCGGCTCCGCAGTTGTAGCGCGAGCAAAATGAGCACAACAGGCCCTTGCGAGCAAAAGAACGGCTTGTGCCCACAAGGCTGCTGCTGTGGCCGGGGCCACACCTACCGTCCCGGCCCATGAGCGCAGACACCAGCCCCGCCATCGAGCTACGGGGCGCGAGCAAGACCTTCAGGACCCCGTCGGGGGGTCTGCACACGGCCGTGCGCGGCCTGGACCTCACCGTGGAGCGCGGCGAGTTCGTGGCCGTGGTCGGGCCGACCGGCTGCGGGAAGTCCACCACGCTGACCCTGGTCAGCGGGCTGGAGGAGCCCAGCGAGGGCGATGTGCTGGTGGCCGGGCAGCCGGTCGGCGGCGTCGGCGACAAGGTCGGATTCGTCTTCCAGCAGGACGCCACCTTCCCCTGGCGGACGGTCCTGTCCAACGTGATGGCGGGCCCCCGGTTCCGCGGCGTGCCCAAGGCGGAGGCCAAGCAGAAGGCGCGCGAGTGGCTGGCCCGGGTCGGGCTCGCGGCCTTCGAGGACCGCTATCCGCACCAGCTGTCCGGCGGGCAGCGCAAGCGCGTCGCCCTTGCTGCCACTTTCGTCAACGACCCCGAGATCCTGCTCATGGACGAGCCGTTCTCGGCGCTCGACGTGCAGACCCGGGCGCTGATGTCGGACGAGCTGCTGGAGCTGTGGGAGGGCACGGGCGCCTCGGTCGTCTTCGTCACCCACGACCTGGAGGAGTCCATCGCGCTGGCCGACAGGGTCGTCGTCATGACCGCCGGTCCCGCGACCGTGAAGCAGGTCTTCGACATCGACCTGCCCCGGCCGCGCAAGGTCGAGTCGGTGCGCCTGGAGCCGCGGTTCATCGAGATCTACCGCGAGATCTGGGAGTCCCTCGGCGAAGAGGTTCGCATCACCCGCGAGAGAGGTGCCGCCCATGCCGCCTGACGTCATGCCCGAGGACCGGGTCGCACCGGCCATGACCGAGCCCGCCGACAAGACGAGCCGCACGCACTCACGCGCGCGTGCCGCCCGTAGACGGAAGATCGTCGTCACGGCCGCCCGGGTACTGCTCCTGGTCGCCGTCCTCGGCCTGTGGGAGGTGCTCTCCCGGGCCGAGGTCATCGATCCGTTCAACTTCTCGATGCCCTCGAAGATCTGGGACCAGATCTGGACCTGGGTCACGCACGGCACCGCGCTCGGCTCGCTCGGTGAGCAGATCTGGTACACGCTCTACGAGGCGCTGCTCGGCTGGGCGCTCGGTGTGGTCGCCGGTGTCGTGTGCGGTATCGCCCTCGGGCGGATCACCTTCCTCGCCGACATCCTTGGTCCATACATCAAGGTGCTCAACTCGATACCCCGGATCGTCCTCGCCCCGATCTTCGTGATCTGGTTCGGACTCGGCCCCGCCTCCAAGGTCGCGTCGGCCGTCGTGCTGGTGTTCTTCCCGGTGTTCTTCAACGCCTTCCAGGGCGCCCGCGAAGTCGACCGCAACCTGGTCTCCAACGCCCGGATCCTCGGCGCGAGCGACCGCAGGGTGACGCTCCAGGTCGTCATTCCGTCCGCCACTTCGTGGATCTTCACCAGTCTCCACGTCAGCTTCGGCTTCGCCCTCATCGGCGCCATCGTCGGCGAGTACATCGGCGCGACCAAGGGCATCGGCCTGCTCGTCGCGCAGTCGCAGGGCACCTTCAACGCGGCCGGTGTGTACGCCGCGATGGTCATCCTCGCCGTCGTCGCGCTCGTCGCCGAAGGGCTGCTCACGTTCGCCGAGCGCCGCATCTTCCGCTGGAAGCCGTCGGGCTCCGACAGCTGAACGCCCCCGAGCCACCCCCCTCTCCCGCACCGCCCTCTCACAAGGACGTGAACCGCCATGCGCAAGTCCGCCAGATACACCACCCTGGCCGCTGCCGGCCTGCTCGCCCTCTCCTTCCTCACCGCCTGCGCCAATGACGCCGCGAGCACCGCCTCGGCCGGCTCCGGCAGCAAGGGCGACGGCAAGGGTACGAAGGTCAAGATCATGGTCGGCGGCCTGGACAAGGTCATCTACCTGCCCGCGATGCTCACCCAGCGGCTCGGCTACTTCGACGCCGAGGGCCTCGACGTGGAGCTGCTGAGCGAGCCCGCCGGTGTCCAGGCAGAGACCGCGCTCGTCTCCGGGCAGGTCCAGGGGGCCGTCGGCTTCTACGACCACACCCTCGACCTGCAGACCAAGGGCAAGTCCGTCGAGTCCGTGGTGCAGTTCTCGCATGCGCCCGGCGAGGTGGAGATCGTTTCCGGCAAGGCGGCGGGCGACATCGCTTCGCCCAGGGACTTCAAGGGGAAGAAGCTCGGCGTCACCGGTCTCGGTTCCTCGACCGACTTCCTCACCAAGTACCTTGCCGTCAAGAACGGTGTGCAGGTCAACGAGTTCACACCGGTCGCCGTCGGCGCCGGACCGACCTTCATCTCGGCGCTCCAGAAGGGCGCGATCGACGGGGGCATGACCACCGACCCGACCGTCGCCACCATCCTGGACAAGAAGGCCGGCAAGGTCCTCCTCGACATGCGCACCCCCGAGGGCTCGCAGGCGGCGCTGGGCGGGCCGTACCCGTCGTCCAGTCTGTACATGCAGACGGACTGGGTGAACGGACACAAGGACACCGTCCAGAAGTTGGCCAATGCATTCGTCAAGACGCTCAAGTGGATGTCCACCCACAGCGCGGACGAGATCGCGGCCAAGATGCCCGCCGACTACTCCCAGGGCGACAAGACGCTCTACGCCGAGGCGATCAAGAGCACGCTGCCGATGTTCACCAAGGACGGCGTGATGCCCGCCAACGGCCCCGAGACCGTCGAGAAGGTCCTCAAGGCGTTCAATCCCAACATCAAGAACGCCAAGGTGGACCTGAGCAAGACGTACACGACCGAGTTCGTCGAGAAGGCCGCCGGGTGACCGCTCGCTGAAGCCTGCTCAGGCGCGGGTCGCCCACACGTAACGGTGTTCCGGGCGGCCCGCGTCGCCGTACTTGAGGGTCAGCCGGGCCCGTCCGGTGCGCTCCAGGAACTTGAGATAGCGCTGGGCGGTCTGGCGGCTCACTCCGGTCCGCTCGGCGATCTCCTGGGCGGACAGCGGCCCCTCGGCGCTCATCAGGGACTGGCGCACCAGCCCGGCGGTGGTGGGGGAGTGCCCCTTGGGCAGCTCCGGCTCCGACGGCGCCGAGAGGGCGCCGAAGATGCGGTCCACCTCGACCTGTTCGGCCTCGCCGCCGCCGTCCAGCGTGCGGCGCAGCTGTGCGTACGCCTCCAGCTTGGCCCGCAGCCCGGCGAAGGCGAACGGCTTCACCAGGTACTGCAGGGCGCCGTGCCGCATGGCCGCCTGGACGGTGGTCACGTCCCGGGCGGCCGTCACCATGATCACGTCGGTCTGGTGGCCGCGCCTGCGCATCTCCTGGACGACGGCGAGCCCGGTGTCGTCGGGCAGGTAGTGGTCCATGAGGACCAGGTCGAGCCGCGGCAGGGCCTCCAACCGGCGCAGCGCCTCGGCCGCGTTGTGCGCCTCGCCGGCCACATGGAAGCCGGGCACCTTCTCGACATAGGCGGCGTTGACCCGAGCGACGCGGACGTCGTCGTCCACGACCAGGACCTCGATCATCGAGCCTCCTCCTCGGCTCCGGTCGGAATGTGCGCAGGGGCCGTGGCGCCGGAGTCCACGGAGGCCTCCACGGACCCGGTGAGCGCGGGCTCCGGTTCCGGCTCGGTCAGCGCCTCGGGCAGCACGACGGTGAACTCCGCGCCCCCGCCGTCCGCCGCGCCCACCGTCGCGCTCCCGCCCTGCCGTTCGGCGAGCCGGCGCACCAGCGAGAGCCCCAGGCCGCGCTTTCCGTGCGCGGGCGGCTGCTTGGTGGACCATCCCTCAGTGAAGATCAACTCCCGCTGGTCCTGCGGGATTCCGGGCCCGGTGTCGCGCACCCGGAGGAGGACCGTCCGTCCTTCCGTGCGCAACTCGACCTCCACGCGCGCGTGCGGGGTGCCGGCGACCGCGTCGAGTGCGTTGTCCACGAGGTTGCCCACGACCGTGACCAGCCCCCGGGGGTCGATCAGCCGGTCCGGCAGCCGGGTGTGTTCCGAGACCCACAGGGCGACCCCGCGTTCGGCCGCCACGGTCGCCTTGCCGACCAGCAGCGCGGCGAGCAGCGGATCCTGGATCTTTTCGGTCACCTGCTCGGCGGTGGCCCGGTGGTCCCCGACGACCTCGCCGACGAAATCCACGGCGTCGTCGTACATGTCCAGTTCCAGCAGGCCGAGCAGAGTGTGCATGCGGTTGGCGTGCTCGTGGTCCTGGGCGCGCAGGGCGTCGATCAGCCCGTGTGTGGAGTCGAGTTCGCGCCCCAGCTGTTCCAGCTCGGTGCGGTCGCGCAGGGTGGCCACGGCGCCGCCGTCGTCCGTGGGCATCCGGTTGGCGACCAGGACGCGCTGGCCCCGCACGGTCAGCAGGTCGGTGCCGGTCACCCGGCCGGCCAGGATGTCCGCCGTGCGACCCTCGCCCAGCGCCTCGTCCAGGGACCTGCCCACGGCCTCGTCGCCGATGCCCAGCAGGCGTCGCGCCTCGTCGTTGAGCAGACGGATGCGGGCGTCGCGGTCGAGGGCAACCACGCCCTCCCGGATGCCGTGCAGCATGGCCTCGCGCTCGGCGAGCAGCGCCGAGATGTCGGAGAAGGCCAGGTCCCGGGTCTGCCGCTGCACCCGGCGGGAGATCAGCCAGGCGGCCAGGGCGCCCACCGCGAGCGCACCGCCGGCGTAGGCGAACAGCCCCGGGATCGCGCTGATCAGCCTTGCGCGCACGCTGTCGTAGGCGATACCGACCGAGACCGCCCCGATGATCCGGTGGTCGGCGTCGTACAGGGGCACCTTGCCGCGGGCCGAGCGGCCCAGGGTGCCCCTGTCGATCTCCATCACGTCCTTGCCGTCCAGGGCGTCTTGGGGGTCGGTGGAGACGCGGTGGCCGATCTCCCCGGGGGTGGGGTGCGACCAGCGCACCCAGTGCGGGTCCAGCACCACGATGTACTCGGCGTTGGTGGCGTGCCGGATCCGCTCGGCCTCCTGCTGGACCGGGCCGTTCCTGGTCGGCGGGGTGTTCTGGACGCCCTCGGCGATCTGCGGGTCCTGCGCCGTGGTCTGGGCGATGGCCAGGGCCCGGCGCATCGCCTCCTGGTCCAGCTGTTGGCTCAGCGGCGCAAGAAAGAGCCCGGTCGCGAGCACCGCGACGCCCGCGGCGATCGTCACCTGCATCAGCAGCACCTGCGAGAACACCCGCCGCGGCAGACCGAGACGCAGACGGCGTGCGGGGGGAGTCGGGCTCATGCCCACGACGGTACGTGGGCGGACGGCGGTCGCCGAAGGGGATGTGGCATGGATCTCTTGACCGATTCTTGAAGAAGTGGGTGCGGGAGGGGCCGGCTCAGCTCGCCAGCGCCGTCGTGCGCAACTCGCGCACCGCCACCACGTCCATCCGCGCCGGTGCCCCGAGCACCGCGGCACCGCAGCTCTCCGGGCGCGGTGGCAGGGACGGGCTCTGCGCCACCGTGACGCGCCAGCGGCGGCCGTCGGCGTGGGCGACGGTGACCTCCCAGTGCGGACCCCTGCGCTCGGTCCGGACGACGCTCAGCACGCCCGCCGCGTACTCGCCCGCCGCCGAGCGCACGGCCAGCTCGGCCGCCTGGCCCGGCCGTTCCCAGGCGGAGCATCCCCGGCACTCCTCGACCACCACACGCCCCTGCTGGACCCCGTGCAGCGCCTTCCTGATGGTGTCCGCCTCCGCGCGGCCGTACGCGTAGCCGTACGGCAGGACGAGCACGGTGGGCGAAAAGCGATGACCACCCAGATGGGTGACCTCCCAGACGCCCCCCACACCGGACGCGGCCAGCTCGGCGGCGAGGGGCCGGCCCAGGAGGGCACAGCAGCGGTCGCGCTTGCCGTTGGTGCACACGAGCGCGAGCGGGTCGCCCGTGTGCGGCCGGCCGCCGAGGGCCGCGCCGAAGGAACGGTGGTCGCCCGCGCCGAGAGCGGCGAGGTCGAGGCCGAGCAGGCGGCGCGGATCGCGGGT
Organism: Streptomyces sp. NPDC101151; assembly: GCF_044768335.1. Lineage (NCBI taxonomy): Bacteria > Bacillati > Actinomycetota > Actinomycetes > Kitasatosporales > Streptomycetaceae > Streptomyces > Streptomyces sp. NPDC101151. Next base: position 38,855 of record NZ_JBIWPP010000004.1, read on the forward strand.
GGTGGCGCTGTGCAGCCAGACGTTGCCGGGGACGGTGTGGGCCACGTACACGTGCCGCAGCTCCGGCGTGCCGGGATCCGCGTGGCGGCCGGGGCGCCGGATGAGCGCGACGCGGACACCGGTTCCCTCGGCGGCGGCCTCCAGGGCACGGCCAAGGGCGGGGTCGAGATGGCTCGAAGTGAGCGCCTTGGCACCCCAAGGGCCGGACTGTTCCAGCAGTAGCCAGGTCGTCGCCGTGGCAGCCGTACCGGAAAGGGGCTCGTCGAGGCCCCGGGAGGCGGTCGCACACCTACTCACAGAGGTGAGCCTAACCTGACTTTCCCCGGGGTGACTTCCGGCCGTGCCGCTGTCCTACTCCGGGAGGGGTTGCGGAGGGCGCGGACCGACGTAGTGGCCGACGGGGCGCATACGCAGCGGGCGCTCGCCGTACTCCTCCAGGGCGTGGGCGATCCAGCCCGCCGTCCGGGCGACGGCGAAGACGGTCTCGCCGGCCGTGGCGGGCATGCCGCAGGAGACGGTGAACACGGCCAGAGCCAGGTCGACGTTGGCGTGCAGCGGGGTGTGGCGGGCGGTCGTGGCGACGATGTCGCGGGCCGCGAGCAGGGCGGATTCCGCGCGCGGGACCTGCTCCAGGAGGTCGAACAGCACCCGCGCGCGCGGGTCTTCGCCGGGGTAGAGACGGTGGCCGAGTCCGGGGATGCGGCGCCCCGCACGCAGTTCGTCCGCGATCACCGGGACCGCGGTGCCCTGTTCGAGCACGTCGAGCAGCATCCGGTGGGCCAGGCCGCTGGCGGCGCCGTGCAGCGGGCCCTCCAGGACGCCGAGCCCGGCCGAGACGGCCGCGTACGCGTGAGCGCGGGCCGAGGCGGCGACCCGGACGGCGAGCGTGGAGGCGGCCAGGTCGTGGTCGACGAGCAGGGCGAGGGCGGTGTCCAGGACGCGCAGCGAAACCTCGTCGGCGGGGCGGCCGGTCAGCCGGCCCCACAGCCGGTGGGCCAGCGGGCCGTCGTCCTTCGGGGCGTGCAGGACCGGTGGCAGCGCGGCGACGAGTGTGGGGATGAGGATGCGTGCCGTGCTCAGCACGGCTTCTTCGGACAGGTCGAAGCGCAGCGGGTCCTCGGCCGCCGCGGCGATCGCCGCCACCCGCAGCCGGTCGGCGGGGGAGGTGTGCTCGGGCAGGGCGTGCACGGCGTGGCGGGCGACCTCGACGGTCGCCTCGGGCGCGGTGAAGGTCAGTCCCGGGGTCAGCCGGCCGGTCCACAGCCAGTCCGCGATCTCCTCGTAGGAGTGCCGGGCGGCCAGCTCGGTGGCATCGACCCCACGGAAGTAGTACCGGTCCGTGTCGATCAGCGTGATCCGGGTCCGGACCGACAGATCTCCGCCGGTGCCGGGACTCCCCGCTGCCTCCCGCCGGTTGCGCCGGGCGAGGGTCTCGACCTCGCCCGCGTCGAAGGTGCTGGCGCGGCCGCCGGGTTCGCGTCTGCTGCTGAGCAGGCCGCGGCTCACGTAGGCGTACACCGTCTCCGGCTTCACGCCGAGCACTTCGGCGGTCTCCCTGGTGGTCAGCCTTCGCCCGGGACGGCCGGGAGCGGGTTCGTGATCGCGCATGGAGGTCACCGTAGCGGTCTCTGGATACCTTGATAGTTATATCTTGATTCACTCAACATTGACAGATTCTCCGTCAAGCATGGACAGTCGAATCAAGTCCAGGGAGGAACATCATGTCCATCAACAGGACCGCACCCCGCGTCGACGTACCGCGCGGTCTTGCGGGGGTCGTCGTCACGGACACCGAGGTCGGAGACGTAAGGGGGCTCGAGGGCTTCTACCACTACCGGCAGTACTCGGCCGTCGAACTCGCGCGGACCCGCGGCTTCGAAGACGTCTGGCACCTCCTCGTCCACGGCGCACTCCCGGACGCGGAGCGCCGCGCCGCCTTCGTCGCCGCGACCGCGGAACTGCGCCGTCTGCCGGAGGACGTCCGTGCGGCCCTTCCCGCCATCGCGGCGGCGAGCCGCACCTCCGGTCCGCTGGCCGGGCTGCGCACGGCACTGTCGCTGCTGGGCGCGGCGAAGGGATTCCGGCCCGTGTACGACATCGATGCCGGCCGGCGCCGCACGGACACCGTCGCCGTCTGCGCGGCCGTGCCGACCCTCCTCACGGCGCTGTACCGGCTGGGGCAGGGCCTCGATGCGGTGGAGCCGCGCGCTGACCTGTCGTACGCGGCCAACTACCTGTACATGCTCACCGGTGAGGAACCGGACCCGCGGCGGGCCCGTGCGGTCGAGCAATACCTGATCTCAACCATTGATCATGGATTCAACGCATCAACCTTCACCGCGCGGGTCATCGCGTCCACCGGCGCCGACGTGGCCGCCTGCCTGGTCGGAGCCGTGGGCGCACTGTCCGGGCCGCTGCACGGCGGAGCGCCCAGCCGCGCGCTCGACACGCTGGACGCGATCGGAACGCCGGACCGTATCGACTCCTGGATCCGGGGCCGGGTGCTCGCCGGCGATCGCATCATGGGCTTCGGGCACGCCATCTACCGCACGGAGGACCCTCGTTCGCGGATGCTGCGTGAGATCGCCCAGGACTTCGGGGGCTCGCGCGTCGACTTCGCCGTCGAGGTCGAGCGTCAGGTCGAGACGATCCTCGCCGAGCTGAAGCCCGGCCGCGAACTGCACACGAACGTCGAGTTCTACGCGGGCGTGGTCATGGAACTGTGCGGCCTGCCCCGGGAGATGTTCACCCCCACCTTCGCGGCGGCCCGGGTGGTGGGCTGGAGCGCCAACATCCTGGAACAGGCCGACGACTCGAAGATCATCAGACCGGTCGCCAGGTATGTGGGTCCGGAGCCGCCGGTGGCCGTGCCTGCGGTGGCCTGAGCAAGGGGCCGGCCCGGTGCCGGGCGGGGGACGGCACCGGGCGCGACGGCGGAGGCCGTCGCCGATTCGGGGTGATCTTCATGCGGGCCGCTGCGTCCGCGAGGAAGACCTTGGTACCGGGAGTCGCCACGACAGACAGGCGATCCGAATGTGCTTGCCCCCTGGCGATCGGACGAACTCCTCGAACCGGGTGTTCTGAATTCGGCCCGACCACGGGGGAGCTCTCTCCCGGCACCCGTTGCTCACCGATGCGGCCGGGGGCCGAGGGCATGAGGGCTCCCCGCCGGCGTCCTACGCGTCCGGAATGTCAGCCTTCGCGCGAAGGAGTGTCTCGCGGCTGATCACCACGATCCGTTCGTGGTCGGCACGCCCGGCGTCGGGCGGCAGCTCGGGGTCGAGGGCCTCCGTGCGATCGGTACCGATCACCGCGAAGTTTCCGTCCTGCAGTTCGAAAATGTCCGGGCAGGTCTGCCCGTTCACGCTCCCTCTCTCGCGAGGTGAGGCCCCGAGGCGGCGCACGATCTTCAAGTGGATCCCGGTCCTTGCTTGGGTCGCGGTCAGTGGCTGTCCTCGGACCGACCGTCGGGAGCGGGGTGTGCCCGGGGCGGCGAGGACGTGAAGGGCCTGCCGGGACGGCGGGCGGGATGGGCGCCGGGGCAGGCGGGGACAACCTAGCCTGCCCGGATCACGCTCGGGGGTCGGATGTCCCTCGCTGAGCGAGTGAAATTTGCCCGGTGGCGGAGTTCCCGTGACGCCTGGTCAGTCGTCGGCGGCGTCGCCCACGACCCACCACTCGTCCGTGTCGGCCTCGTCCAGCTCCTCCAGCAGTTCGTCGGTCATCCGGCCGATCTCCGCCTCCTCGGACCCCTCCCGCAGGCTGGCCCGGTGATGGCGCGTGGCCTCCCAGTAGGCCCGCGCGGTCGGGCTCTGGAAGAGGACACGGACGTAACCGTGCAGCTCGCCCCGGCTGAGCAGCCCGATCCGGTATCCGTGCAGGGCGTGGACATAGAGGGCGTTGGCGTACAGGTACTGCTTCTGCGCCTCCGGCGGCAGTTCGCCCTCGTAGGTGTCCAGGACCGGGAGCAGGTCCGGGTCCCGCATGGCCGCGAGCAGGAGATGCCGGTGATCGCGCTGGTACTCGACGCGGTCGGTGCGCCGGGAGGCCTGCCGGCGCTGCTCCTCGAAGACGTCCAGACGGCGCAGCACCTCGGCGTTGGCACGCGACAGCGCGTCCGCTCCACGGCGAAGGGCGAGTAACGAGGTCACGGCGCCGGCCATCGAGAGCGCGAGGGCGGCCGCCAGGCAGGCCGGCCCCCCGATACCAGATTTCTGTGTGGCCATGTCAACCCCCGGTCGGGCGGCCGGCCGCCGGTCGTCGGGGTGCGGGTCGGCTGGAGGAGACCGGCGAGCAGTGGGCGGCGCCTACCGTCTCCCGGGGTGCCGAGCGGCTCTGATCGGCGGGAGGCGGAAGGAGACGCTCGGAGGCAAGCGAAAACCGCACACCTCGGCGCCATGTCCAACGTCTGCCCCGCAAGGAGTGCTAACAATCGTTCACTTCGCCGTGTTTCTTCCCGCTCGTATCCTGGTCGCGCAGTGAATCCTCGTCCGTGCGCCGGGCCGCGAGCCGGAGTGCGCGTCAGCGTGAGAAAGGTCGCCCGTTGGGGAACAGCCCGGCGAACAGCCGCAGTCCGCAGCAGATCCCGGTCGTCGTGCTCGCCGGATTCCTCGGCTCAGGGAAGACCACGCTCCTCAACCATCTGCTGCACCGCAGCGGAGGCAACCGTATCGGAGCGATCGTCAACGACTTCGGCGCCATCGAGATCGACGCGATGGCCGTCGCCGGTGCCCTCGGCGACTCCACCGTCTCGCTCGGCAACGGCTGTCTGTGCTGTGCCGTCGACACGAGCGAACTCGACCTCTACCTGGAACGGCTCGCCGCGCCGGCCGCCGGCATCGACGTCATCGTCATCGAGGCCAGCGGACTGGCCGAGCCGCAGGAACTCGTGCGGATGGTGCTCGCCAGTGAGCACCCGGGCATCGTCTACGGCGGCCTCGTCGAGGTCGTCGACGCGGCCGAGTTCGACGGCACCCGTGCCCGGCACCCCGAGATCGACCGGCACCTCGCCCTCGCCGACCTCGTCGTGGTCAACAAGCTCGACCGGGCGCCGGACCCCGACCGCGTCCTCGGCCTCGTCCGCTCGCTCACCGACCGTGCCGCCGTGGTCCCCGCCACCTACGGCCGCATCGACCCGGAGTTCCTCTTCGACTGCAGGCCGAGCGAGGAGCGCCTCGGGCAGTTGTCCTTCGACGACCTGCACGAGCACACCCACGACGACCACCACGGCCATCTGCACACCGGTTACGACAGCCTGTCCGTCACCGCCGACGTGCCGATGGAGCCTCGTCGGCTGATGCAGTTCCTGGACAGCCGTCCGGAAGGGCTGTACCGGATCAAGGGATATGTCGACTTCGGGCCGTACGACACCGTCAACCGCTACGCCGTCCATGCCGTCGGCCGGTTCCTGCGCTTCTACCCCGAGCCCTGGCCGTCCGCCGACGCCCGCCTCACCCAGCTCGTGCTGATCGGCTCCGGCATCGACGCGGGCGCCCTCGAAAAGGAACTGGAGGGGTGCAAGAACGACGCCCCACACGCCGACGAACACGGCATGTGGGGCGTCCTGCGCTACGTACCGGGACCGGGCGACGCGGACCTGGAAGAGCCGCCCGCCTAGGGCCGGCCGCCTGTCTGGGCCGGCCGCCCGTCTGGGCCGGCCGCCCGTCCAGGGCCTGATGCGCCGGACAGGCCCTAGAACACCGGCCCCGCGATCACCGCCACCGTCTTCGGCAGCGACGTGCCCGAGCCGTCCCGGCGCGGATCCAGGTCCGGCAGCTCCACCGGGGTGCCGTTCTTCTGAGCCGCCCGTCCCGGGACGGGGCCCGCCCAGGCCAGGGACAGGCAGTCCTCGCCCTTCAGGAACCGCTGGCAGCGCACACCGCCGGTGGCCCGGCCCTTGCGCGGGTACTGGTCGAACGGGGTCAGCTTCGCCGTCGTCTGCACGGAGTCGTCCAGCGTGCCGCGCGAGCCCGCCACCGTGAAGACCACCGCGTCGGCTGCCGGGTCGACCGCCGTGAACGAGATGACCTTGGCGCCATCGGTGAGCTTGACGCCCGCCATACCGCCCGCCGGGCGGCCCTGCGGACGGACGATGGACGCCTGGAAGCGCAGCAACTGCGCGTCGTCCGTGATGAAGACCAGGTCCTCCTCGCCGGTGCGCAGCTCCACCGCGCCGACGATCCGGTCGCCCTCCTTGAGGGTGATGACCTCCAGCTCGTCCTTGTTGGACGGGTAGTCGGGCACCACACGCTTGACGACGCCCTGCTCGGTGCCCAGCGCCAGCCCCGGGGACGACTCGTCCAGCGTGATCAGGCAGACCACCGTCTCGTCGTCCTCCAGGGACACGAACTCCGTGAGGGGCGCCCCTCCCGCGAGGTTCGGCGGGGTCGCCGTCGGGGGCAGCTGCGGCAGGTCGACCACGTTGACCCGCAGCAGACGGCCCGCCGAGGTGACCGCACCGACCTCGCCGCGCGCGGTCGCCGGGACCGCCGAGACGATCACGTCGTGCTTGGCACGCGCGGCGCCGTCGTCCTCCGGGAACGGCTCGTTGCCCGCCGTACGGGCCAGCAGGCCCGTGGAGGACAGCAGCACCCGGCACGGGTCGTCGGCGACCTGGAGGGGTACGGCGGCCACCGGGGTGCCGGCCGACTCCAGCAGGACCGTGCGCCGGTCGGTGCCGAACTGCTTGACCACGGCGGCCAGTTCGGCCGAGACCAGCTTGCGCAGCTCAGCGTCCGACTCCAGGATCCGGGTCAGCTCCTCGATCTCCGCGGTGAGCCGGTCCTTCTCCGCCTCCAGCTCGATGCGGTCGTACTTGGTGAGTCGGCGCAGCGGTGTGTCGAGGATGTACTGCGTCTGGACCTCGCTCAGCGAGAAGCGCTCCATCAGGCGCTGCTTGGCCTGCGCGGAGTTCTCGCTGGACCGGATCAGCCGGATGACCTCGTCGATGTCGACCAGCGCGGTGAGCAGGCCCTCGACGAGATGCAGCCGGTCACGGCGCTTGCTGCGGCGGAACTCGCTGCGGCGCCGCACGACGTCGAAGCGGTGGTCGAGGTAGACCTCCAGCAGCTCCTTGAGACCCAGGGTGAGCGGCTGGCCGTCCACCAGGGCCACGTTGTTGATACCGAAGGACTCCTCCATCGGGGTCAGCTTGTACAGCTGCTCCAGGACCGCCTCCGGCACGAAGCCGTTCTTGATCTCGATGACCAGGCGCAGACCGTGCTCGCGGTCGGTCAGGTCCTTGACGTCGGCGATGCCCTGGATCTTCTTCGCGTTGACCAGGTCCTTGATCTTGGCGATCACCTTCTCCGGACCGACCGTGAACGGCAGTTCGGTGACGACCAGACCCTTGCGCCGGGCGGTCACGGTCTCGACCGAGACCGACGCGCGCATCTTGAAGGTGCCGCGGCCCGTCGCGTACGCGTCCCTGATGCCGTCGAGGCCGACGACCCGGCCGCCGGTGGGCAGGTCGGGGCCCGGGACGAACTTCATCAGCGCGTCCAGGTCCGCGTTCGGGTGCCTGATCAGGTGGCGGGCGGCGGCGATGACCTCGCGCAGGTTGTGCGGCGGCATGTTCGTCGCCATGCCGACCGCGATGCCCGAGGAGCCGTTCACCAGGAGGTTCGGGAAGGCGGCGGGCAGTGCCACCGGCTCCTGCTCCTGGCCGTCGTAGTTGGGCGTGAAGTCGACCGTGTCCTCGTCGATCGACTCGGTCATCAGGCTCGTCGCCGCGGCCATCCGGCACTCGGTGTACCGCATGGCGGCCGGCGGGTCGTCGTTGCCCAGCGAGCCGAAGTTGCCGTGGCCGTCGACCAGCGGGACGCGCATCGAGAACGGCTGGGCCATGCGCACCAGGGCGTCGTAGATCGACGCGTCGCCGTGCGGGTGCAGCTTGCCCATGACCTCGCCGACGACACGCGCGCACTTCACATAGGCGCGGTCGGGGCGCACGCCCATCTCGTTCATCTGGTACACGATCCGGCGGTGCACCGGCTTGAGGCCGTCGCGGGCGTCCGGCAGGGCGCGCGAGTAGATGACCGAGTACGCGTACTCAAGGTAGGAGCCACGCATCTCGTCGACGACGTCGATGTCGAGGATCTTCTCCTCGTACGCATCGTCGGGCGGCGGGGTCTTCGTGCTGCGGCGGGCCATCGCTGCCTGGCTCCTTGCTGAAGCGTTTGACGGATCTGACGCGGACCATTGTGGACCGCGGCACTGACAACCCGTGCCACGACCCGGTTCGTACGGCTCGGCCCGGTGCCGGCGAGCCGTCCGACGGCACGTCCGACGCAGGCTACGCGATCCGCTGTGGGCGTACGTCCGGCGGGAACTTCGCCGAGGCTTCGCCCGCTTGCATACAGTGGCAGGACCGGCAGGAAATCCGCGGTTTCGACGACCGCCTCCGCTCGCGAAGGGACGTACATGCCCATGGGTCACACGACCACAGCCGAGGCAGGCTCCGGGGGCCTGACAGCGACCGAGCACCGCTTGGCCAACGGTCTGCGCGTGGTGCTCTCCGAGGATCACCTGACCCCGGTGGCGGCGGTTTGCCTCTGGTACGACGTCGGCTCCCGCCACGAAGTCAAGGGACGTACCGGCCTGGCTCACCTTTTCGAGCACTTGATGTTCCAGGGGTCGGCACAGGTCACGGGCAACGGCCACTTCGAGCTGGTGCAGGGCGCCGGCGGCTCGCTGAACGGCACCACCAGCTTCGAGCGCACCAACTACTTCGAGACCATGCCCGCCCACCAGCTGGAGCTCGCCCTCTGGCTCGAGGCCGACCGCATGGGCTCCCTGCTCTCCGCCCTGGACGACGAGTCCATGGAGAACCAGCGGGACGTGGTCAAGAACGAGCGCCGCCAGCGCTACGACAACGTGCCCTACGGCACCGCCTTCGAGAAGCTGACCGCCCTCGCCTACCCGGAGGGCCACCCCTACCACCACACGCCGATCGGCTCGATGGCGGACCTGGACGCGGCCACCCTGGAGGACGCGCGCCAGTTCTTCCGCACCTACTACGCGCCCAACAACGCGGTGCTCTCCGTGGTCGGCGACATCGACCCCGTACAGACCCTCGCCTGGGTCGAGAAGTACTTCGGGTCCGTCCAGGGCCACGACGGCAAGCCCGAGCCCCGCGACGGCTCCCTGCCGGTCATCATCGGCGAGCAGCTGCGCGAGGTCGTCGTGGAGGAGGTCCCGGCGCGTGCCCTGATGGCCGCCTACCGGCTCCCGCACGACGGCTCCCGCGAGGCCGACGCGGCCGACCTGGCCCTCACCGTCCTCGGCGGCGGCGAGTCCTCCCGCCTGTACAACCGGCTCGTGCGCCGCGACCGCACGGCCGTCGCGGCCGGCTTCGGCCTGCTGCGCCTGTCCGGCGCCCCCTCGCTCGGCTGGCTGGACGTCAAGACCTCCGGTGATGTCGAGGTGCCGGTGATCGAGACCGCGATCGACGAGGAGCTGGCCCGGTTCGCCGAGGAGGGCCCCACGGCCGAGGAAATGGAGCGCGCCCAGGCCCAGTTGGAGCGCGAGTGGCTGGACCGGCTCGGCACGGTGGCCGGCCGCGCCGACGAACTGTGCCGGTACGCGGTCCTGTTCGGCGACCCGCAGCTCGCCCTCACCGCCGTTCAGCGCGTCCTGGCGGTGACTCCCGAGGAAGTCCAGGAGGTCGCCAAGGCCCGCCTGCGCCCCGACAACCGTGCGGTCCTCGTCTACGAGCCGAAGTCCCCGGAAACCGTCGAGGACGCCGACGTTCCGGAGGACCCGGAGCAGGAAGCGACCGTAGAGGCGGGCGCCGACCAGAGCGAGAACGAGGAGACGGCCAAGTGAGCGAGCTCGCCACGATGGACTTCCACCCGCAGCCGCAGCCGGGCGACGCCAAGCCCTGGGCCTTCCCGGCCCCCGAGCGCGGCACGCTGGACAACGGTCTGACCGTTCTGCGCTGCCACCGCCCCGGCCAGCAGGTCGTTGCCGTCGAGGTGCTGCTGGACGCGCCCCTGGATGCCGAGCCGGCCGGCCTGGACGGGGTCGGCACGATCATGGCCCGCGCCTTCTCGGAGGGCACCGACAAGCACTCCGCCGAGGAGTTCGCCGCCGAGCTGGAGCGCGCGGGCGCCACGCTCGACGCGCACGCCGACCACCCCGGCGTCCGCCTCAGCCTGGAGGTCCCGGCCTCCCGCCTGGCCAAGGGCCTCGGTCTGCTCGCCGACGCCCTGCGCGCGCCCGCCTTCGCCGAGAGCGAGGTCGAGCGGCTCGTCCGCAACCGCCTGGACGAGATCCCGCACGAGCTGGCCAACCCGGCCCGCCGGGCCGCCAAGGAACTCTCCAAGGAGCTGTTCCCGGCGACCTCGCGCATGTCGCGCCCGCGGCAGGGCACCGAGGACACCGTCGAGAAGATCGACGCCGCGGCCGTACGCGCCTTCTACGACCGCCATGTGCGGCCCGGCACGGCCACCGCGGTCGTCGTCGGCGACCTCACCGGCACCGACCTGGACGCGCTGCTCGCCGACACCCTGGGCGCCTGGACCGGCACCGCGGGCCGGCCGCGGCCGGTGCCTCCGGTGAGCGCCGACGACACCGGCCGCGTCGTCATCGTCGACCGGCCGGGCGCCGTCCAGACGCAGCTGCTGATCGGCCGGATCGGACCCGACCGGCACGACCGCGTGTGGCCCGCCCAGGTGCTCGGCACCTACTGCCTCGGCGGCACCCTGACCTCCCGCCTCGACCGCGTCCTGCGCGAGGAGAAGGGCTACACCTACGGCGTGCGCGCCTTCGGGCAGGTCCTCCGTTCCGCTCCGGAGGGCACGGGCGCCGCGATGCTCGCCATCAGCGGCTCCGTGGACACCCCGAACACAGGTCCCGCGCTGCAGGACCTGTGGACGGTGCTGCGCACGCTCGCGGCGGAGGGCCTGACCGACGCGGAGCGCGATGTCGCCGTGCAGAACCTGGTCGGCGTGGCGCCGCTGAAGTACGAGACAGCGGCGGCCGTCGCGAGCACGCTGGCGGACCAGGTCGAGCAGCACCTGCCCGACGACTTCCAGGCGACGCTGTATCAGCAGCTCGCCGCCACCGGCACGGTGGAGGCCACCGCGGCGGTCATCAACGCCTTCCCGGTGGACCGTCTGGTGACGGTCCTCGTCGGAGACGCGGCCGAGATCGAGGCGCCGGTCGAGGCGCTCGGTATCGGCGAAGTCACCGTCGTGGCCGCCGAGTAGCGGCCGAGGCGGCAGCACGCGCGCGTAGAGGGGCTCTGGTGGCCGACGGGTCATCAGAGCCCCTTGCCGTGTACGCCCCTTCCTCAGATGTCCGAATTGGGCAGAGGTTGCCTGTCTGACCTGTGGGATGCGCTACAAAAACCCGGATCCGTTTGGGGATCGAAAGTCGGCCCCTTTAGCGTCGTCCGGGTTGTCCGTCAGGCAGTGCGCCGCAGCCGCGGCACCGGACAGTCATCGCCGAGTCCCCGTACGGCGCAAGCCAGGGGAGCCGGGGACCCATCGCAGTCCCTGGGGTGAATCGGACGCCCGCGCGCGAGCGAGGGGGTCCGTAGGAGACCTTCCTGCTCCGAACCCGTCAGCTAACCCGGTAGGCGAGAGGGAAGGAAAGGACCAGCCACTTCATGGCGTTCATGTGCGCCACCGGGAAGCATCGCAAGCCCGGCCGGGTCAAGCGCACCACCGCTCAGGCGGCCGGTATCGCAGCCCTCACCACCACCGGTGTCATCGGCACCCTCGCGGCCACCCCGGCGCTCGCCGCGGACAACTCCGTCGAGGACACCGGCCTCACTCCGGTCATCACCGTGAGCGACTCGGTCGCCGAGCAGATCGACGCGCAGGCCGAGGCCCAGCAGGTGGCCGCCGAGCAGAAGGCGGCCGAGGCGGCCGCGGTCAAGGCGGCCGCCGAACGGGCGAAGGAGATACGCGAGGCCAAGGCGCGCGCCGCCCGGGCGGCCGAGCGAAAGCGACTGAACGCCTTCGTCGCGCCGATCGTGAACTCGTACGTCTCCACGGGCTACAAGACCGGCGGCTCCCTGTGGTCCTCCGGTTCCCACACCGGCATCGACTTCCACGCGGCCAGCGGGACTTCCGTCCACGCGGTCGGCTCCGGCACGGTGGTCTCCACCGGGTGGGGCGGGGCGTACGGCAACCAGATAGTGATCCGGATGGCCGACGGCATGTACACCCAGTACGGCCACCTGTCGTCCATCGGCGTCACCGTGGGCCAGCAGGTCACCCCGGGCCAGCAGATCGGCGTCTCCGGCGCGACCGGCAACGTCACCGGACCGCACCTGCACTTCGAGGCCCGTACGACTCCCGAGTACGGCTCGGACGTCGACCCGATCGCCTACCTCCGCAAGCACGGCGTGAACGTCTGACGCTGCACCGCACGGCATCCCGAAGCCCCGGCTCGCACGCCGGGGCTTTTGCCGTTTTCTGCGGTGCCTGCCGCATCCGCTGTCCAAAAAATATCCTTGGATTCCGGCCCGCCGTCGGAAATTCCGGCTCATTGCAATAGAGTCACGGAACACACGTCCATCGTCGACGTTTCACGGGGATTAAGGCGGAGGTCGGTCATGCGTATTCCGGCGCAATCGGTGTGCACGGCGATCCGGGACGACATCGTCGCCGGTGTCCACGAGCGCGGCGGCCGCCTCACCGAGGAAGTCCTGGCCCGTCGTTACGGCGTCTCGCGCGTCCCCGTCCGCGAGGCGCTGCGCACGCTGGAGGCGGAGGGTTTCGTGGTGACCCGGCGGCACGCGGGCGCGTGCGTGGCCGAGCCGACCGAGCAGGAGGCCGCCGACCTGCTGGAGATGCGCACGCTCCTGGAGCCGCTCGGTGCCTCGCGGGCCGCCCAGCGGCGCACCGAGGCCCATTTGAAGGTGCTGCGCGGTCTGGTCCGGCTGGGCCAGGAGCGGGCCAGGCGGGGCAACAGCGAGGACCTGCGTTCGCTGGGCGGCTGGTTCCACGAGACGCTGGCGCAGGCCTGCGGCAGCCCGTCGCTGACCTCGATGCTGACCCAGCTGCGGCACAAGATCGCCTGGATGTACACGGTGGAGGCCCCGGCGGATCCCGTGGAGTCCTGGGCGGAGCACGGCGCGATCGTGGACGCGGTGGCGCGGGGCGACGGCGACCGCGCGCGGGCGATCACGGCGCATCACACCGAGCGAGCCACGGCCGCGCACCGGCTGCGCCTCGCCTCGGGCGGCGACCGGATCGAGCGTGTGAGGAACTCGCAACATGCCGTAAACATCTCGAGCGTGCGGCATTAACACTGGCGCCGTATACAAAGAGGGGATATTCGGTGGGCGTTTATTTCCGCTGCCCTTTCCCCCGGCGCGCGCCGCGAATTCACCGTCGCGCACTTTTCGTGCGTCTGCGGTAAATCCCCACGGCCCGTTGCCGAAAACGCGGAAGCCGCGTCACCCTTTCCGGACGACGCGGCTTCGCGGTACGTCTCAGACGGTCTCGGGCAGCTCCTCGAGGCCCTCGGCGACCAGCTTGGCCAGACGGTCCAGGGCGACGTCCGCGCCCTCGGCGTCGGAGGCGAGGACGATCTCCTCGCCACCCTGGGCGCCGAGGCTGAGGACGGCCAGCATGGAGGCCGCGTTGACGGGGTTGCCGTCAGCCTTGGCGATCGTCACCGGGACGCCTGCGGCCGTGGCGGCTCGGACGAAGATGGAGGCGGGGCGGGCATGGAGGCCCTCGGCCCAGCCGACGTTGACGCGGCGCTCAGCCATGTGTTGCTGCCCTTCAGTTTCTCAGGGTTGTCTAGACCAGTTTCCCATATCGCGAAGCGTGCCCGGAGCAGTGCTTCATCCGGCTCCGGTGTGCCCGTCGGACCGCGGCCTCGGTCCGACTTCCGTCCTCCACAGACTGCCTCGCGCCGTTGTCGGACGCGAGCCGTACTCTGGGCCCCATGCAGAGCCCGGCGGACCGGCAGGACCGGCACGAGTACCCCGCCCACTGGGAGGCGGACGTGGTGCTGCGCGACGGGGGTGCCGCGCGCATCCGGCCCATCACCGTTGACGACGCCGACCGTCTGGTCAGCTTCTACGAGCAGGTCTCGGACGAGTCGAAGTACTACCGCTTCTTCGCGCCCTACCCGCGCCTGTCCGCCAAGGACGTCCACCGCTTCACACATCACGACTTCGTGGACCGGGTGGGACTCGCGGCCACCATCGGCGGCGAGTTCATCGCCACCGTACGCTACGACCGCATCGGCGCCGACGGCCTGCCCGCCTCCGCGCCGGCCGACGAGGCCGAGGTCGCCTTCCTGGTGCAGGACGCCCACCAGGGCCGCGGAGTCGCCTCCGCCCTCCTGGAGCACATCGCGGCCGTCGCCCGCGAGCGCGGCATCCGCCGCTTCGCCGCCGAGGTGCTGCCCGCCAACACCAAGATGATCAAGGTGTTCACGGATGCCGGGTACACCCAGAAGCGCAGCTTCGAGGACGGCGTCGTCCGCCTGGAGTTCGACCTCGAGCCCACCGACCGCTCCGTCGCCGTGCAGCGCGCGCGGGAGCAGCGCGCCGAGGGCCGCTCGGTGCGGCGGCTGCTGGCACCCGGCTCGGTCGCGGTCGTCGGCGTCGGCCGCGCGCCCGGCGGAGTCGGCCGCAGCGTCCTCGGCAATGTCCGGGACACCGGCTTCCCCGGCCGGCTGTACGCGGTGAACAAGGCCTTTCCCGACGACCTCAAGGAGGTCGACGGAGTCCCCGCGTACCGCTCGGTGGGGGACATCGACGGCCCGGTGGACCTCGCCGTCGTCGCCGTACCGGCCGAGCACGTGCCCGCCGTGGTCTCCGAGTGCGGCGAGCACGGGGTGCAGGGGCTGGTGGTGCTGTCCGCCGGGTACGCCGAGAGCGGGCCGGAGGGGCGCGAGCGGCAGCGGGCCCTGGTCCAGCTCGCCCGCGCGTACGGCATGCGGATCATCGGCCCGAACGCCTTCGGCGTCATCAACACCGCACCCGACGTCCGGCTGAACGCCTCGCTAGCCCCCGAGATGCCCCGCCCGGGCCGGATCGGCCTGTTCGCGCAGTCCGGGGCCATCGGTATCGCGCTGCTGTCCCGGCTGCACCGCCGCGGCGGAGGCGTCACCGGAGTCACCGGGGTGTCGACCTTCGTCTCCGCCGGGAACCGGGCCGACGTCTCCGGCAACGACGTCCTCCAGTACTGGTACGACGATCCGGAGACCGATGTCGTCCTGATGTACCTGGAGTCCATCGGCAACCCGCGCAAGTTCACCCGCCTCGCCCGGCGCACGGCGGCGGCGAAGCCGCTGGTCGTGGTGCAGGGGGTCGGCTCCGCGCCGCAGGGACACGCGGTACGGGCGACCCGGCTGCCGCACGCGACCGTCTCCGTGCTGCTGCGGCAGGCCGGGGTGATCCGGGTGGACACGATCACCGAGCTGGTCGACTCGGGTCTGCTGCTCGCCCGGCAGCCGCTGCCCGCGGGGCCCCGCGTGGCGATCCTCGGGAACTCCGAGTCGCTGGGGGCGCTGACGTACGACCGCTGTCTGGCGGAGGGGCTGCGGCCCTCGGCTCCGCTGGACCTGACGACCGGGGCGACGGCGGAGGCCTTCCACCGGGCGTTGGCGCGGGCGCTGGCGGACGACACGTGTGACGCCGTTGTCGTCACGGCGATTCCGGCGATCGGGGAGGGGTCCCCGGGAGACGCGGAACTGGCGGAGGCCCTCCGGTCGGCTGCGGCGAGGGTGCCCGGCAAGCCGGTGCTGGTGGTCCACGTCGAGCTCGGAGGGCTTGCGGAGGCGTTGTCGGCTGCGGCCAGTACGTCACCACAGGCCCTCGCGAAGACCCCCGGCGCCGACGACGGTGCCCACCTTCCCCCGCTCCCGGCCCCGCTCGGACGGGAGGACCCGCATTGCCCTGCGCAACGACCGCCCACCGCGTTGGCCACTTCGCAGAGCTCTTCCCCTGATGGAACTCGCCTCATCCCCGCCTACCCCGCCGCCGAGCGCGCCGTGCGGGCCCTTGCCGAGGCCGTGAAGTACGGGCAGTGGCGGCGGGAGGCCACGGATCCGGGCAAGGTGCCGGAGTACGAGGACATCGACGAGAAGGGCGCCGCCGAGCTGATCCAGGGGCTGCTCGAACGCGGACAGGGGCTCACCGTCGGACAGACGGAGACCTGTGAGCTGCTCGACAAGTACGGCATCCACGTCCGCCGGGCGCTCCCCGCACCCACCCCGGACGATGCCGTCGCGGCCGCCCGCACCCTCGGCTACCCCGTGGCCCTCAAGGCGACCGCCCCGCATCTGCGGCACCGGGCCGACCTGGGCGGCGTACGGCTCGACCTGGCGGACGAGGAGCAACTGCGCAGGTCCTACGCCGAGTTGACCGAGCTGTTCGGGCAACCCGAAGAGCTGTGGCCGGTGGTGCAGGGGATGGCACCCCGAGGAGTCGACACGGTCGTACGGGCGGTGATCGATCCGGCGGCCGGGGCCGTGCTGTCCTTCGGCCTGGCCGGAGCCGCCTCGCAGCTGCTCGGGGACATGGCGCACCGGCTGATCCCGGTCACCGACCGCGAGGCGACCTCGCTGCTGCGCTCCATCCGGACGGCACCCCTGCTGTTCGGCTGGCGCGGCTCCACACCGGTGGACACGCCCGCGCTGGAGGAGCTGCTGCTGCGGGTGTCCCGACTGGTGGACGACCATCCCGAGGTCGTCGCCGTCACCCTGGAACCGGTCGTCGTCGCCCAGTACGGTGTGAGCGTCCTCGGCGCCACGCTGCGGCTCACGCCCCCGCCCGCCCGTGACGACCTCGGCCCGCGCACGCTGCCGGCCTACTGAGCGAAAAAGGGGGCAGGCATGGAGATCGCCGGACGGGAGCTGCCCGAGGGCAGCTGGTGGGACTGGGAAGTGATCGTCTGGGACGGCGGGCAGCTGCGGCTGGCCGCCGGACACGACCTCGCCTACCACCACGGCCTGGAGCTGGTCTTCGTCGCGCCCGTGTTCGTGTCCTGTCCGCCCGGCTTCCAGGACCCCGTCTTCCGCGCACCCACGGCCGGGGAGACGGCACGTCTCGTGCGAGAACTGGGCGAAACACCGCCCCTCGTGGTCGCGTTCGAAGCGGACGCCGGCGGCCGCGAGCCCGCCACCTGCCTGGTCGCCGCCGAGCGGCTGGACATCGTGCCGGGCTTCGTCCGCAGACAGCCGCGCGCGGGTGCGGAGGCCGCCCCCGATGCTCGCGACTGGCCCGGACCCCCCTTGCCCACGGATTAAGATGGACGCCATGGCCAAGACCAGTACGACGACCCAGGGGCTGCGCTCGGCGATCGAGCGCAGCGGCTACTACCCGGCCCTCGTGGCCGAGGCGGTGGAGGCCGCTGTGGGCGGCGAGCCCATCCGGTCGTACCTGGTCCACCAGGAGACCACGTTCGACCAGAACGAGGTGCGCCGGCATGTGACCGTCCTGGTCCTCACCGGCAACCGCTTCATCGTCAGCCACACCGACGAGCAGGCCGCCGACGGCACCTCCCCGACGCCGTACGCCACGACGTCCACGGAGTCCGTGAAGATCGGCCGGATCTCGTCCGTGGTGGTCAGCCGGGTGGTCGCGAACCCGGAGCAGTACAAGCCGGGCACGCTGCCCCGCGAGATCGTGCTCACCATCGGCTGGGGCGCGGTCAGCCGCATCGACCTGGAGCCCGCCGCCTGCGGCGACCCCAACTGCGAGGCCGACCACGGCTACACGGGCAGCTCCACGGCGGACGACCTGAGCCTGCGCGTCAGCGAGGCCGGGGACGGCCCGGAGACGGTGCGCCAGGCGCTCACCTTCGCTCAGGCCATCTCCGAGGCGACCGCGGACGTCACGCGCTGATGGCTCAGCCCTCCCCCTGGGACCACCCGGAACCGCTCGCCCTCGACACCGCGCCGCTGCCCGAGTACGGCACCGGCTCGCTCGCCGACCTGCTGCCCACGCTGGCAGCCGGCCTCGACGTCCCCGGCATGACCGCCACGATCACGGAACTGACCCCGGCCGACCGGGTCTGTGTCTTCCTGATCGACGGGCTCGGCTGGGAGCAGCTCAGGGCGCACCCCGACGAGGCCCCCTTCCTCACCTCGCTGCTCGGCAGCTCCCGCGGCGGCACCGGGCGCCCGCTCACCGCCGGCTACCCGGCGACCACCGCGACCTCCCTGGCCTCCGTGGGCACCGGCCTGCCGCCGGGCGCCCACGGTCTGCCCGGCTACACGGTCCGCAACCCGGCCACCGGCGAACTGATGAACCAGCTCCGCTGGCAGCCGTGGACCCCACCGCACCCCTGGCAGCCGTACCCCACGGTCTTCCAGCTGGCCCACAAGGCCGGAGTGCACTCCGCCCAGGTGTCCTCGCCCGCCTTCGCGAGCACCCCGCTGACCAAGGTCGCGCTCAGCGGCGGCACCTTCCACGGGCGGCTGACCGGCGAGGACCGCATGGACCTCGCCGCCGAGCAACTGGCTGCCGGTGACCGCTCCTTGGTGTACACGTACTACGCCGAGCTGGACGGCGCCGGACACCGCTACGGAGTCGCCTCCGACACCTGGCGCGGACAGCTCATGTGCGTCGACCGGCTCGCCCAGCGCCTCGCCGAGCAGCTGCCACCGCGCAGCGCGCTCTACGTCACCGCCGACCACGGCATGGTCGACGTCCCGTTCGACGAGCAGCACCGCATCGACTTCGACGAGGACTGGGAGCTGCGCGCCGGGGTCGCCCTGCTCGGCGGCGAGGGCCGGGCGCGGCACGTGTACGCGGTACCGGGCGCCGAGAACGACGTACTGACCGTCTGGCGCGAGGTGCTGGGCGAGCAGTTCTGGGTGGCCTCGCGGGACGAGGCGATCGCGGCCGGCTGGTTCGGGCGGCCCGGCGAGTGCGACGAGCGTGTGTATGCGCGCATCGGGGACGTGGTCGCGGCGGCGCACGACGACGTCCTGATCATCGCCTCCGAGCGGGAGCCCAAGGAGTCGGCGCTGGTCGGCAACCACGGCTCGATGACCCCGGCCGAGCAGCTGGTCCCGCTGCTCGAAGTACGCTCCTGAGACCCCCTGCCCCCACCCCTCGCCGAAAGGTGCTCAACTCGTCATGTCCGAGCTGGTGTTCTTCTCCGGAACGATGGACTGCGGGAAGTCGACGCTGGCTCTGCAGATCGAGCACAATCGCTCCGCGCGCGGCCTCGTCGGCATGATCTTCACCCGGGACGACCGGGCCGGCGAGGGCAAGCTGTCCTCCCGGCTGGGCCTTGTCACCGACGCGGTGGAGGTCGAGGACGGCCAGGACGTGTACGCCTACATCGTCGACCACCTCTCGCAGGGCAGACGCGCGGACTATGTGATCGCGGACGAGGCGCAGTTCCTCGCTCCCGGGCAGATCGACCAGCTCGCGCGCGTGGTGGACGACCTCGGCATGGACGTCTTCGCCTTCGGGATCACCACCGACTTCCGCTCCAAGCTCTTCCCGGGCTCTCAGCGGCTGGTGGAGCTGGCCGACCGCATCGAGGTGCTGCAGGTCGAGGCGCTGTGCTGGTGCGGCGCGCGGGCCACGCACAACGCCCGCACGATAGGCGGCGAGATGGTGGTGGAGGGCGCCCAGGTGGTCGTCGGCGACGTCAACCAGTCCGCGGGCGAGATCGGCTACGAGGTGCTGTGCCGCCGCCACCACCGGCGCCGGATGACCGCCGCGTCCGCCCGCGCGGCGGCCCTGTCCCCGGACGTCCTGCCGGTGTCCCCGGCCTGAGGCCGAGGCGGTCCTGCCGCTGTTCCCGGCTTGAGACCGTCCTGCCGGTGCCGCCGCTGTTCCCGGCCTGGAGACCGTCCTGCCGGTGCCCGCCGCGGCCCGGGGTGACCGGAAACGGCTCAGCGCGGGTCCTGGAGGACCGAGAAGACCGCTCCCTCGGGATCCGCGAGCGTGGCGACCCTTCCGTGCTCGCTGTCATGGGCCGGCTCTAGCACCCGGCCACCCAGATCGACGGCCTGGCGCAGCGTTTCGTCGGCGTCCGCGACCTCGAAGTACGTCAGCCAGTGGGGCCCCCGGTCCCGGGGCAGCGCATGGCCCACGCCGTGCAGGCCGGCCACCGGGCGGCCCCCGACGCGCAGGGTCACGTAGTCGAAGTCGGCGGACACCACCGGCTCCTCCTCGTATCCGAACACGGTTTCGTAGAACTTGGTGACGCCCGCGGTCTCGAAGGTGAGCAGCTCGTTCCAGGCAGGGGTGCCGGGCACGCCGCTGAGTGCCGTGCCGAGGTGGGCCGCCCCCTGCCAGATCCCGAACACCGCCCCGGAGGGGTCGGAGGCGATGGCGATCCGCCCGGCCTCGGCCGCGTCCAGCGGTCCGACGGCCACCGTGCCGCCGCACAGCCGCACCTGGTCGGCCGTCTGGTCCACGTCGTCCGAGGCGAGGTAGGGCGTCCAGGCGACCGGCAGTCTGCGGTCCGGCGGCAGCTGGCCGATGCCCGCCACCTCGTGCCCGTCCAGCAGCGCCCGCACATAGGGGCCGAGCTGCTGCGGGCCCGGCCGGAACTCCCAGCCGAACAGTGCCCCGTAGAACTCCTCGGTCGTGGCCACCCCGTGCACCATCAGGCTCACCCAACAGGGTGTGCCGGGCGCGTGTCGCGCGTGCGGGCCGGCCGACTCCCGTGCCTCGGTCATCGATCACTCTCTCCCCGGCCCCTCGCGGTGGCCGTGTCGCTTCCGCTGCCCGGAAGGGGTGTGCCGCCTGCGCGCGCACGCCTGTTCCGGTACCCGCATCCCCGAAGATGCCGCAGGCCGGGCCGCGCCGACCGCCCCGCGTCACCTCCGGAAGGATGCCTGATCCGCCGACTCTCGCCGCTTCCTGACGATGGCCGACGGGTGTCCGCCAGCTGTACAGCGTGTGCCCGATCCCGTACGCCTCGTGATCGGTCCTGTCCGGCGGAGCAGATTAGCCGGACCTGGACGCCGCGGCCACCCCTGGCGTAAGGATGGACGTCATGACAGCCATCATCACCGCATCCGAACTCGCCCACGAACTGACCGGGGAGGACCCGCCCGTCCTGCTGGACGTCCGCTGGCAGCTGAGCGTGGCGAAGGCGGCGGGCGCCCCGGCCTTCGACGGCCGGGCCGAGTACGCGGCCGGTCACCTCCCCGGCGCGGTCTTCGTCGACCTGGACCGGGAACTGGCCTCGGCCCCCGGGGAACACGGCCGCCATCCTCTGCCCGACCTCACGGAGTTCGGTGCCGCCATGCGCCGCGCGGGCGTGTCGGCCTCTTGTCCGGTCGTCGTCTACGACGGCGGACAGGGCTGGGCGGCGGCCCGGGCGTGGTGGCTGCTGCGCTGGACGGGTCACCCGGACGTGCGGGTCCTGGACGGCGGGTTGCCGGCCTGGCAGGGCCCGCTGTCGGCGGACGTGTCCGCCCCGGCCGAGGGCGACTTCGAACCGGCACCGGACGCGGCCGGGTTGCTCGACGCGGACGGGTCCGCCGCCCTGGCCCGCGCCGGTGTGCTGCTCGACGCGCGCGCGGGGGAGCGGTACCGCGGTGAGGTGGAGCCGATCGACCGGGTCGGCGGGCACATCCCGGGCGCGGTGTCGGCGCCGACGACCGAGAACGTCGGACCGGACGGCCGTTTCCTGCCCGTGGCGGACCTGCGGGACCGCTTCAAGGCCCTGGGTGTGTCCGAGGAGGCACCGGTGGGTGTCTACTGCGGCTCGGGCGTCTCGGGCGCACACGAGGTGCTGGCCCTCGCGGTCGCGGGCGTCCCGGCGGCGCTGTACGTCGGCTCCTGGTCGGAGTGGTCCTCGGACCCGTCGCGTCCCGTCGCGGTGGGGCCGGACCCGCAGTAGGCAGAAAGACACGGCAGGCAGGAAAACAAGTGGGGGCACGCACGCGTGCCCCCACTTCATACGGCCGTACGGCCGGTTTACTCCTGCTTCTTGCGCCGCGTCCCGAACACGATCTCGTCCCAGCTCGGGACCGCGGCACGGCGGCCGGGGCGGACACCGTCGGCCTCGGCCTGACGGTCCGTGGCGCCGATGAGCCGGTCCCGGTGGCTGCCCACCGAGCGGGGCATGAGGACGTCCGCGTAGGCGGAGCCGGCCGAGGCGGCGGGCGCCGGGGGCTCCTCCGTCGCGGGCTCCTCGGGAGGCTCCTCCGGGGATTCCGAGGGCCGTTCCGGCACCACCAGGTCGCCCCGGAAACTCGGCACCGCCTCCAGCAGGCTGGTCAGCGAGTCGCGTTCGGCCGTGCTCTCCTCGGGAGGCTCGGACGACTGCGCGGGCAGGCTCGGCCGCTCCCGGTCGCCCCGGTCGAGGGCGCGGTCCATCGACCGGTCGCGCGGCAGCCGGGCGATGCGCGGGACGAACGGGAAACTCGGCTCCGGTACGGCGAGGTCGTCGGACTCGCCGATCAGCGAGCGCGCCTCGTCGTCGACGGCCTGGACGAGCCGCCGGGGCGGGTCGTAGGTCCAGCTCGCCGAGTGCGGTTCGCCCGCGACCAGGTAGACGAGGAGGACCTCCCAGGTGCCGTCGTCGCGGCGCCAGGAGTCCCACTGCACGGTGTCCTTCTCGGCGCCGCGCAGCAACAGCCGTTCCTGGACGGCCTCGCCGAGCAGCGGGCCGGAGTTCTCGCCGGGGCGGCGGACCGGGGTCTTACGGGCCCGCTCGGCCATGAAGGCGCGCTCGGCCAGCACCGGACCCTCGAAGCGCCGCACCCGGTCGACGGGGATGCCGGCGAGCTGGGCGACCTCTTCCGCGGTGGCACCGGCACGTATACGGGCCTGGATGTCGCGGGGGCGGAGATGGCTCTCCACCTCGATCTCGATCTGGCCGAGGCGCGGCCGGTCGCCCCGTACGGCGGCGCGCAGCCGTTCGTCGATCGGAAGCGTGTACTCCGTAGAGTCGGCAGCCTTCAGCACCAGCCGTGTGCCGTCATTCGAGACGGCCACGACACGCAGTTCGGGCATGGGGACCTCCCGGGTGGTGCCTGCCGACGTCACGTGCGTCGCTGCTTCCGCTAGTCGAGTGTGGCCTGCCCGGGTGCAGCCTGCCACAACCTTGCCGAGTTGCCCGGCGTGTCGGGCACGGGCCCTGGGTCGCCGTTATGGCACGGTTACCTATTCGCAACGCTAAGTGACGAACTCTGTCACCCTGTGCAACTAGCCCCCTCCCGGCGGTCCTGCGAGGCCGCGGACACCCTGGTGGGGGACCGGACCCAGGGCTCGCAACAGTACTCCATTTGGACCACGTGCGTGGATTGGCGCGCCGCCCAACTTCTGGCAAGGGGTCCGACTTGGCCGTGCGCAACAGGGTTCTGGCGATCATGAACGTGGCGAACTTCACGTAATCCCCAGAAACGGAACTAATGGTTTCGTCCGTACGTCCTTTTCTCGTGCAGTTGGTCGATCAAGTCGTTCAAGTACGGGAAAGGCAGGCAAGTTCCGGGTATGCGTGAAACGCCCGACGCGGGTCGGAAGCGGATCGACCTGAGCGTCCCCCAGGTCGCGGGCAGCGCCCTGGCGGCGGTCGTGGCGGCCAAACTGGCTTCGTACTTCGGGGTGTACGGCACGATCCTCGGCGCCGGGGTCGTCAGCGTCGTCGCCACCTGCGGCGGCACCCTCTTCCAGCACTTCTTCCGGCGGACCGGGGAGCAGATCCGGGAGGTCACGGTCACCCCCGCGCCGGGCGAAGGGGCTCCGGGCGGCCAAGTGCCACCGGATCCCGGCGAGTTCACCGAGGGAACCGTCTACCGCGCACGCGTGAAGAGCTGGAAGCGACCGGTCCTCGCGGCCGCCATCGTCTTCGGTGTCACCATGGCCGGCATCACGACGTACGAGCTGGCCACCGGCAACACCTTCAGCGGCGGTACGGGCACGACGGTCAGCGACGCCGTCGGCGGCCGGGGCCCGTCCTCCCCGAAGTCCGGTGAGAACATGGCCCCTTCGTCTGCCTCGCCGGATTCGGACGTACCGTCGAAGGGTGCGGACGGTGGCGGTACGACCCGGCGCGCCACACCCGCACCCACGCCGAGCGACTCGGTGAGCGGCTCGGCGAGCGGGGAGCCGAGCGGTGCCCCGGCCACGCCGACTCCCACACCCGGCGAGTCCACGGCGCCGCCTACGCCCCCAGAACCCTCCGCAAGTAGTCGTTCTGGAACAGCCGTTCCGGGTCGAGACGGTCCCGCAGCGCCGTGAACTCGCCGAAACGCGGATACACCTCGGCGAGGTACTCGGCGTCCCGCGTGTGCACCTTGCCCCAGTGCGGCCGGCCCTCGTGCGCCGTGAAGATGCGCTCGGCGGCGGTGAAGTAGGTCTGGTACGGCGTGCCCCGGAACATGTGGACGGCGATGTACGCGCTGTCCCGGCCGCCGGCGGTGGACAGGACGATGTCGTCGGCAGGGGCGGTGCGCACCTCGACCGGGAAGCTGATGCGCAGACCGGAGCGGTCGACCATGGCCTTCAGTTCGCGCAGCGTCTCGGCCAGGGCCGCGCGCGGGACGGCGTACTCCATCTCCACGAAGCGCACCCGGCGCGGCGAGGTGAAGACCTTGTAAGGGATGTCCGTGTAGGTCCGCGCCGACAGGGCCTTGCTGGAGACCCGGGCGATCGCCGGAACGGCCGCGGGCGCGGCCCGCCCGGCCCACTGGGCCACCTGGAAGACCCCGTTGGAGAGGAACTCGTCCTCGAACCACCCCGCCAGCTGCCCCACCGGCTGCTCGGGGCCCGCGCTGCGGTTGTTGCGCTTGGTGTTGGTGCTGCGGGTGTGCGGAAACCAGTAGAACTCGAAGTGCTCGTTCTCGGCCCACAGTTGGTCGAACTCGGCCAGCACCCGGTCGAGGGACATCGGCTCCTCGCGCGCGGAGAGCAGGAAGAGCGGCTCCACGGCGAAGGTGATCGCGGTGACGATGCCGAGCGCGCCGAGGCCGATCCGGGCGGCCGCGAACACCTCCGGGTTCTCCTTCTCGGAGCAGCGGAGCACCGAGCCGTCCGCCGTCACGAGTTCGAGTGCCTTGATCTGGGCGGCGATGGAGCCGGACTCCCGGCCGGTGCCGTGCGTGCCCGTGCTGGTGGCTCCGGAGACGGTCTGCTCCATGATGTCGCCCATGTTGGTGAGCGACAGTCCCTCGCGCGCCAGGGCCGCATTGAGCCTCTTGAGCGGTGTGCCCGCCTCGACCGTGACGGTCATGTCGTCCCGGTCGATGGTGCGGATACCGGTCAGCAGGTGAGGGCGGATCAGCACACCGTCGGTGGCGGCTATGGACGTGAACGAGTGCCCGGTGCCGACCGGCTTCACCTTCAGGCCGTCCTCGGCGGCCCCGCGCACCACCGCGACCAGTTCCTCGACCGAGGCCGGCGCCGCCTGCCGGGCGGGGCGGGCGGACACATTGCCGCCCCAGTTACGCCAGGTGCCGTTCTTCGCGCTCGCTGTGGTGCTCAACGGTGCCTCCCCGACCCGCGGCCGGCCTGCTGAGCCGGCGGTACCCGAGAAACCCGACCGCGACCGCGACGGTCCCGGACACGACCGGAACCCCGTACCCGGCATGCGCTCCGGCTGCGTCGATCACCCAGCCGGCCGCGGACGAGCCGAGCGCGACGCCGACCGCGAGGCCGGTGCTCACCCAGGTCATTCCCTCGGTGAGCTGCGCGCGAGGTACGTGCTCTTCGATGAGGGACATCGTCGTGATCATCGTCGGTGCGATGGACAGGCCCGCAACGAACAGCGCCACGGCCAGAAGCGGCAAGTTTCCGACCAGTAGGAGGGGGATCATACTCACGGCCATCGCGCATATGCCCAGCAGCCACCGGCGTTCCGGCCCTCCCGAGAAGCGCAGCAGCCCGAAGACCGCTCCGGCCACGCAGGAACCCGCCGCGTACAGCGCCAGCACCACGCTCGCGGCGCCCTTGTGACCGCGCTCGTCGGCGAAGGCCACGGTGACCACGTCGACCGCCCCGAAGATCGCGCCCGTGGCCACGAAGGTCGCCACCAGCACCTGGAGCCCGGCCGAGCGCAGCGCACTGCCGCTGCCGTGCCGCTCCTGCGGGTGCGGCTCCGGTTCGGTGGCGCGCTGGGCCGTCAGCCAGAAGACGCCGGCGGCCAGGAAGCAGGCGGCCAGCAGCGGGCCGGCCTCCGGGAACCAGGCCGTGGACAGGCCGATGGAGATGATCGGCCCGAAGATGAAGCACACCTCGTCCACCACCGACTCGAACGAGTAGGCGGTGTGCAGCTTCGGCGTGCCCCGGTACAGGGCCGCCCAGCGGGCCCGGATCATCGCGCCCAGGCTCGGCACCGAGCCGATGCCGGCCGAGCACACGAACAGCACCCAGTCCGGCCACCCGAGATGCGCGGCGAGCAGCAGCCCGGCGGCTGCCGTGAGTGCCACCAGGGTCGCGGGGCGCAGCACCCGGCGCTGGCCGTGCCGGTCCACCAGCCGGGAGATCCGCGGCCCGATCGCGGCGGCGGACATCGCCATGGTGGCCGACAGCGCGCCTGCGAGGCCGTAGCGCCCGGTGATCTGGGAGATCATCGTGACCACGCCGATGCCCATCATCGACAGCGGCATCCGGCCGAGGAATCCCGCGGCGGAGAAGCCCTTGGTGCCGGGCTCGGCGAACAGGGCGCGATAGGGGCTGGGCACGTGGTCTCCGGAGACGGGTCGGTAAGGCGCGAATGCGGCGGATACAGATTACGAGTTAGGTGACCCTAATTGCACCTGGAATCACAGCCGGAAATACCGGACTAAACCGTCTGGAACTCGACTCTTCACCGCACGGTTGCCCGGCCGTCAGCACCGGGTGGCAGGATCGAGACATGCCAGACGCGCTCGATGCCACCCCCTACGACGCCCTGCTCCTGCTCTCGTTCGGCGGCCCCGAAGGCCCCGACGACGTGGTCCCGTTCCTGGAGAACGTCACGCGCGGGCGTGGCATCCCCAAGGAACGTCTCAAGGAAGTCGGGCAGCACTACTTCCTGTTCGGCGGGGTCAGTCCGATCAACGACCAGAACCGTGCCCTGATGGACGCCCTGCGCAAGGACTTCGCGGAGCACGGCCTGGACCTGCCGGTCTACTGGGGCAACCGCAACTGGGCGCCGTACCTGACGGACACCCTGCGCGAGATGGTCGCCGACGGCCGCCGCCGCGTCCTGGTGCTCGCCACCAGCGCCTACGCCTCGTACTCCGGCTGCCGCCAGTACCGCGAGAACCTGGCCGACGCGCTGGCCGCCCTGGAGGCGGAGGGCCTCGAGCTGCCGAAGATCGACAAGCTGCGGCACTACTTCAACCACCCCGGTTTCGTCGAGCCCATGATCGACGGGGTGCTGCGCTCCCTCGCCGACCTCCCCGAGGACGTCCGCGGCAGCGCCCACATCGCCTTCACCACCCACTCCATCCCGACCGCCGCCGCCGACACCTCCGGCCCGGTCGAGGTCCACGGCGAGGGCGGAGCGTACGTCGAGCAGCACCTGGACGTGGCCCAGCTGATCGCCGACGCCGTCCGCGAGCGCACCGGCGTCGACCACCCCTGGCGGCTCGTCTACCAGTCCCGCTCCGGCGCCCCCCACATCCCCTGGCTCGAGCCGGACATCTGCGACCACCTGGAGGAGCGGCACGCCGCCGGTGCCCCGGCCGTCGTCATGGCGCCCATCGGCTTCGTCTCGGACCACATGGAGGTCCTCTACGACCTCGACACCGAGGCCACGGCCAAGGCCGCGGAGCTGGGCCTGCCGGTGCGCCGCTCGGCCACCGTGGGCGCCGACCCGCGGTTCGCCGCGGCGATCCGCGAGCTGATCCTGGAGCGGGCCGGCAGCGAGCGCGGCCAGGAGGTCGCTCCGTGCGCCCTGGGCGCACTCGGCGCGAGCCACAACCTCTGCCCGGTCGGCTGCTGCCCCGCCCGCGCCCCCCGTCCGGCCGCCGCCGGCGCAGACACCCCCTACGCGTGAGGAGCCCCGTGACCGACGCCCTGCACAGGGAACTGCTCGACCTGGCCCAGGAGGCCGCCGGCCGCGCCGGCGAGCTGCTGCGCGACGGCCGTCCGGCCGACCTGGCGGTGGCCAGGACCAAGTCGAGCCCGATCGACGTCGTCACCGAGATGGACATCGCGGCGGAGAAGCTGATCACCGATCTGATCTCCGGCCGGCGCCCGGGCGACGGCTTCCTCGGCGAGGAGGGCGCCGACACCGAGGGCACGAGCGGCATCCGCTGGGTGATCGACCCGCTCGACGGCACCGTCAACTACCTGTACGGGCTGCCCACCTGGGCCGTGTCCATCGCGGCGGAGCGGGAGGGCGAGACCGTTGTCGGGATCGTCGCGGCCCCGATGCGCGGCGAGACGTACCACGCGGTACGCGGCGGTGGTGCCTGGGCCACGGGCGCGTGGGAGGGCGAGCGCGCGCTGTCCTGCCGGCCGGCGCCCCCGCTGGAGCAGGCGCTGGTCTCCACCGGCTTCAACTACGTCGCCGAGGTCCGCGCCCACCAGGCCGAGGTGGCCGGCCGGCTCATCCCGCTGCTGCGGGACATCCGGCGCAGCGGATCCGCCGCGGTCGACCTGTGCGACGTGGCCTGCGGCCGGCTGGACGGGTACTACGAGCGCGGGCTCAACGCATGGGACGTGGCCGCCGGGGACCTGATCGCCCGTGAGGCGGGCGCGCTGACCGGCGGACGGCCCGCAGAGCGCCCCTCGCGTGATCTGACGGTCGCGGGCACGCCGGGAGTCTTCGAGCCGCTCCAGCGGCTGCTCGAGGACTTCGGGGCCTGGCACGACTAGGGCCTGTACCGCACGGCCAGGCCCTGTACCGACGGACAGGCCCTGGGCCGCCCACCGGGCAGGAAACGGTCGGAACCCCCGGCGCTGGATTCGCCGGGGGTTCCGCTGTCGCGCTTCGGGCCGATCAGACGCGTGACGCGCCGACCTCCACACCGTGTTCGGCGGCGAGGCGGCGCAGGTCGTCGAGCTCTGCCTGCTCCACCTCGACGAGGAAGTCGTCGCCCTCGTCGCGGGCCCGCGAAAGGTCGGACTCGGTCGCCCTTATGCGCTGCAGAAGTCCTGCGGTGAATGCGTCCATGCTGCGCCCCCTCGTCCTGGGTCGTGGGTCGGTGGCACGGGGGTGTGCCGTTGGGAAGGAACGATCACGTCTCTCGCGGGTGCCCAGCGCTGCCCTGCCGGGCGGCGACGGTGCCGGACGCCCACGCCCGCTCTGCGGAAGCGGATCGCGAAGTACCGCATGGTGTTGCGGCACGTGCAGAGCGTGATCGCGGGGTGTAAAGCCGTCCTCCCCCCGCTCCCTTCCACGGAAACCTAACCACTCGAGAAAATCTCGCATTCCCGCTCCAGGAACGGGATCCCTGCGGTCGGGACCCCGCCTTACAGCCGACTTATGGCCGAAAAGGGCAGGATGGAGGTCACATCCCACGGACACCCCTGCCCGCGCGCGCTCACGGCGCGCTACGCGGGTGGACACAGGAAGGACAAGCGACGTGCGCGTACTCGTCGTCGAGGACGAGCAACTGCTCGCCGATGCGGTGGCCACCGGACTGCGCCGGGAGGCCATGGCCGTCGACGTCGTGTACGACGGTGCGGCCGCCCTGGAGCGCATCGGCGTCAACGACTACGACGTGGTCGTGCTCGACCGCGACCTCCCGCTCGTGCACGGCGACGACGTCTGCCGCAAGATCGTGGAGCTCGGCATGCCCACGCGCGTGCTGATGCTCACCGCCTCCGGTGACGTCAGTGACCGTGTGGAGGGCCTGGAGATCGGCGCCGACGACTACCTTCCCAAGCCGTTCGCGTTCAGTGAACTGATCGCGCGGGTGCGCGCCCTCGGACGCCGTACGAGCGTGCCCCTGCCGCCGGTTCTGGAGCGCGCCGGCATCAAGCTCGACCCCAACCGCCGCGAGGTCTTCCGCGACGGCAAGGAGGTCCAGCTCGCGCCCAAGGAGTTCGCGGTCCTGGAGGTGCTGATGCGCAGCGAGGGCGCCGTCGTCTCGGCCGAGCAGCTGCTGGAGAAGGCCTGGGACGAGAACACCGACCCGTTCACCAACGTGGTCCGCGTGACGGTCATGACGCTGCGCCGCAAGCTCGGCGAGCCGCCCGTGATCGTCACCGTGCCCGGCTCCGGCTACCGGATCTGATCCGCCGTGGCCGCGACACCCGCGCCGCCCCAGGCGCCTCCGAAACCCACCTGGGACCCCCGACGGCCGCAGCCCCCCTTCCCGTGGCTGCGCCCGACCATCCGGATACGCCTCACCCTGCTCTACGGCGGCATGTTCCTGATCGCAGGCATCCTGCTGCTGTCGATCATCTATCTGCTGGCCGCGCAGGCGATCAGCACCGGCAACCAGCCGCTGTTCAAGATCGTCAGCTTTTCGCAGGGCTCCCAGCTGAAGATCTCCAGCGACAACTGCCCCGCGATCAACATGGCCAGCAGCACGACCCGACTGTCGCTGCAGGACTTCAACGACGCGATCAGCCGATGTGTCGACGGACAGCGCCAGTCGGCCCTGGACGATCTGCTCAGCCGCTCGCTGCTGGCCCTGCTGGGACTCGCCGTGATCGCCTTCGCGTTCGGTTACGCGATGGCGGGCCGGGTACTGTCCCCGCTCGGACGGATCACCCGCACCGCCCGTCAGGTGGCCGGTTCCGACCTGTCCCGCCGGATCGAGCTGGACGGTCCGGACGACGAGCTGAAGGAGCTGGCGGACACCTTCGACGACATGCTGGAGCGCCTCCAGCGGGCCTTCACCGCCCAGCAGCGCTTCGTCGGCAACGCCTCCCACGAACTGCGCACACCGCTCGCGATCAACCGCACGCTCCTGGAAGTGCACCTGTCCGATCCGAACGCACCGATGGAGCTGCAGCAGCTGGGCAAGACACTGCTGGCGACCAACGAGCGCAGCGAGCAGCTGGTCGAGGGCCTGCTGCTGCTCGCGCGCAGCGACAACCAGATCGTCGAGCGCAAACCGGTCGACCTGGCCGAGGTGGCCGGCCAGGCCATCGACCAGGTGCACGGCGAGGCGGAGGCCAAGGGCGTCAAGATCCGCGGTGAGCGCAAGCCCGCCGTGGTGCAGGGCAACGGTGTGCTGCTGGAGCGGATCGCGCTCAACCTCCTGCAGAACGCGGTGCGCTACAACGTGCCCAGTGAGGACGTGCAGCGCGAAGCGCTTCCCCAGAAGGGCGGTGGCGGACGACGGGAGGGCGGCTGGGTCGAGGTGACCACGGAGGCCGGTCACGGGCAGGCGGTGCTGACCGTGTCGAACACCGGGCCGGTCGTGCCGGCGTACGAGATCGACAACCTCTTCGAGCCCTTCAGACGGCTCCGTACGGAGCGCACGGGGAGCGACAAGGGTGTGGGCCTCGGCCTGTCCATCGTCCGGTCCGTGGCCCGCGCACACGGCGGCCACATCGTGGCGCGGCCCCGGGAGGGGGGCGGCCTGGAGATGCGAGTCACGCTGCCGATGTGACACAGATCCGACACACGCGGAAGATGTTCGCTTCGCGCGGAATTTTCTGGGGGTCCATCCCGGTTGACCCTGTGTGATCGATCACATGGGCGGATTTCCAGCCATCTACGCTCCGTGATCATTACAGGACCCGTAAAGCCGGGAAAATCCTGGTTTTCAGGGCTCTTGATCACGGGAAGTACACGATGAGGCGCCTTTGAGGTGCGACATTCGAACCGTGTACGGTCCTCACCGCCATCCAAGCCGATCACTCTTGAGGGATCGGATTGGGTGTCGATTGAGTAACAGACCTTGATGTGAGGCAAAATCTCCGCCTCAGGTCGGGCACAAGTCCGGCCTCTCACGCGTTACGTGCGCTGGAGACACCGCAGACACCCAGAGGGGGAGAGCGACATGGCAACCGATTACGACACTCCACGCAAGACCGATGACGACGTCGACTCGGACAGTCTTGAAGAGCTGAAGGCTCGCCGGAACGACAAGTCCACCTCCGCGGTGGACGTCGACGAGTTCGAGGCGGCTGAAGGCCTCGAACTGCCGGGCGCCGACCTCTCGAACGAGGAGCTGGCCGTCCGAGTGCTGCCCAAGCAGCAGGACGAGTTCACCTGCATGAGCTGCTTCCTGGTGCACCACCGCAGCCAGCTGGCCCGCGAGAAGAACGGCCAGCCGATCTGCCGCGACTGCGACTGAGGACGGGTCGGCCGTGACTGGCTCGACCCCTCCGCGGAAGCGCCGCTTCCCCCTGCCGGGAGCGGACAAGGGGCCGTACAACGGCCCGCACGGCGCGCGTGACGACGAGCGGGGCTCGCCCGGTGCGGGAGCCTCGCTCGCACCGGCGTCCGAGCCGGGCGGCGAGCCGTCCACGGCTCGGTGGCCTGTGCCCGTCGCCCGGCGACGGGCCGCGGTGATCCGGGACAAGGCCCGGCAGTTGGCCCGGGAAGGCGCCCACAAGGGCGGCAGCCGCGCTCGTGCGGGGCTGGCGTACCTCGTGGACCGGATCATCGAGATCGCCCCGCGTATCCCCGTACGCGACCTCGCGACGCTGCGCAGGCAGTTTCCGGGCCTCGGGCCGGAGCAGCTCGCCGACAAGCTCGTGGCGGGCGCGGCGGGCGCGACCTCGACGGTCGGGGCCGGGATCGGTGCTGCCGCGATGCTGCCGGTGCCGCCGGCCATGCCGACCGAGCTGGCCGCGGAGATCACCGGGGTCGCGGCGATCGAGCTGAAGATGATCGCCGAGCTGCACGAGGTGTACGGCGTGCGGCCGCCGGGGACCCTGATGGCCCGCAGTACCGCGTATCTGTCCTCCTGGTCGGGGGAGCGCGGTATCGAAGTCACGAAGCCGTCGACGATCAACACGGCCCTCGGGGGCCAGATGAAACGCGAGCTGCGTCAGCAGATCATGAAGCGGATGGTCCGCGACCTGCCCAACCTCATGCCGTTCATGGTGGGCGCGGCGGTCGGGGCGGTCATGAACCGCCGCGACACCAAGAAGCTCGCGGGGCGCATTCGCGCGGACCTCCGGAAGATCCAGGTGCCGTGGGACGAGCTGCCGGAACTGCCGCCGCTGGAGAAACCCGCGGATCCGCTCAGGATGGGCGAGCTTCCCCGGGAACTCGGGGGCTGACGGCCCTACGCGGCCGTCTCGCGAGCCGCCTCGATCGCCGCCGCCAGCTTCTCCGGCTCCCGCGTCGACAGGTACAGGTACGGCGTCGGGTCCTCGGGGTCGGTGACCTCCACCCGCAGAGCCATGGGGATGTAGGAGCGCAGCAGCAGGAAGGCGCGGGTGTCGGCCTTGTACGTGCGCCAGGCGCGGGCCTCCTCCGGGTCCAGGACCTCCGACCCACCGAGCGCCGACACCGGGATCTGCGCCTCGCCCGCGATCAGGGAGCCGCCCACGACGCGGATGCGCGGGGAGCCGTAGGCGCTGGCCACCACCGCGGCCGCGGCCGTGCCGCCGACCAGGCCGCCGAGCATCGGCAGGATGCCGAAGGGGAGCAGGATCAGGGCGAACGAGACACCCACGAGGAAGCTGATCAGCCACCACGAGCGGGGGGCGGTGAGGCGTTCTTCGTAGGGGGTGGCGGAGAGCTGCATGGGGCCAAGCTTGGCACGCTATCGGGTTACGGCCGGAGTCGGGGCGGCCGGGCGCCGGGCGCTGACGGGTACGGCGATGGTGGGTGACGGGCGGGCGGGTAAGGTCTGCGGCTGTGAGTGGTAGTTCCGCAGCTCTTCAGCCTCCCGCCGACGCGGTGAAACCGGTACGGCACCCCGATGCTCCCGCACCCGGGGAGCTTCTCGGCGCCCACTACGAACACTGTTTCGGTTGTGGTCCCGGGCAGCCGCACGGGCTGCACCTGGAGGCGCGCGCCGGCGAGGGTGTCTCGCTGACCGCCGAGTTCACCGTCCAGCCCGCCCACCAGGGCGCCCCAGGCCTCGCCCACGGCGGAGTCCTGGCCACCGCCCTCGACGAGACCCTCGGCTCGCTGAACTGGTTGCTGCGGACCATCGCCGTCACCGGCCGGCTGGAGACCGACTTCGTGCGGCCGGTGCCGCTGGGCACCACGCTGCACCTGGCGGCGGAGGTCACCGCCGTGGCCGGGCGGAAGATCTACTCCCGCGCCGTCGGGCGGATCGACGGCCCCGAAGGGCCCGTCGCCGTCCGTGCGGACGCCCTCTTCATCGAGGTGAAGGTCGACCACTTCATCGACCACGGCCGTGAGGCGGAGATCCAGGCCGCCATGAGCGACCCGGACCAGATCCGGCGTGCCCGCGCCTTCGAGGTGAACCCGTGAGCGCCGACAGCCCCAGCGGTGCCGTGCGCCGGGATCCCCTGAACGTGCAGATCCGCCGTGTCGATCCGGACGTACCGCTTCCGGCGTACGAACACCCGGGGGACGCCGGAGCGGATCTGCGCACCACCGAGGCCTGCGAGCTGAAGCCGGGCGAACGGGCCGTGCTGCCCACGGGAGTGTCGATAGCCCTCCCGGAGGGGTACGCGGCCTTCGTGCATGCTCGTTCCGGCCTCGCCGCCCGCTGCGGTGTGGCCCTCGTGAATGCCCCGGGGACGGTTGATGCCGGGTACCGTGGGGAGATCAAGGTGATCGTGGTGAATCTCGACCCGCGCGAGTCCGTGCGGTTCGAGCGCTTCGACCGGATTGCCCAACTGGTCGTCCAGCAGGTCGAGAGGGTCCGCTTCCAGGAGGTGGCGGAACTTCCCGGCTCGGCGCGGGCCGAGGGGGGCTTCGGGTCCACCGGCGGTCATGCCGCGGTGGGCGGCGAAAGCGGCACAAGCGGTCCGGCCGCCATGGGCGGTCAGACGGGTGGGAATCGATACGCTTCGGTCGTATCCGACCGGGAAGGACAGTGACGTGTTCGGACGTCGCAACAAGAAGGATGCCGCCGAGGACGCGGCCGGCGAGGCCGAGCAGGTCGTCGACAGCGTCGACGGCGAGGCGGACGAGGAAGAGGCCGGGCGTGAGCGCGTCCGGCTCGAGCCCGAGCCCCGGCCCGACGGGCCGTGGGACAGCACCGAGGTGCACGACCCGAGCGAGGGGCGTGTCGACCTCGGCGGTCTTTTCGTGCCGGGCGTCGACGGTATGGAGCTGCGGGTCGAGGTCGCCGGAGACGCGATCGTCGCGGCGACCGTCGTGCTGCGCGACAGCGCCGTCCAGCTGCAGGCCTTCGCCGCGCCCAAGCGTGAGGGCATCTGGGGCGAGGTCCGCGAGGAGATCGCGGGCGGCATCACCCAGCAGGGCGGCATCGTCGACGAGGTCGAGGGTCCGCTGGGCTGGGAGCTGCGTGCCCAGGTACCGGTGCAGCTGCCCGACGGAACCGGTGGCTTCCAGGTCGTGCGGTTCGTCGGTGTGGACGGCCCGCGCTGGTTCCTGCGGGGTGTGATCTCCGGCCAGGGCGCCGTGCAGCCGCAGGCCGCGGGTCTGCTGGAGCAGATCTTCCGGGACACGGTCGTGGTCCGCGGTGAGGGCCCGATGGCGCCCCGCGACCCGATCGTCCTGAAGCTGCCGAACGACGCCCAGATGGTTCCTGAGGGCGTCCAGCAGGAGGAGGGCTCGCGCTTCTCCGGCGGCATGGGCCAGTTGCAGCGCGGACCGGAGATCACCGAGGTCCGCTAGACACACCGCTCGGCCGAGCGGTTCGAGGGCCGTACCCCATGTCCGGGGTGCGGCCCTTTCGCATGCGCGACCCCTTGACGGGCTATTGGTCTGTACCTATGGTCTCCGGCCAACGCCTGTGTTCATGAAGGCGCTCCAAGTTCACATACGCGAACGGAGTCGCTATGCGTCGTGCCCCACTGCTCGTTGTCGTGGCCTCCCTGCTGCCGGGCGCCTTCACCGCCCCCACGGCCCACTCCGCTCCCACCGCCTTCGTCCACCCCGGAGTCACCGTCTCCCAGGGCCAGTTGGATTTCGCCCGCGGCAAGGTGCTGGCC
Organism: Streptomyces sp. NPDC101151; assembly: GCF_044768335.1. Lineage (NCBI taxonomy): Bacteria > Bacillati > Actinomycetota > Actinomycetes > Kitasatosporales > Streptomycetaceae > Streptomyces > Streptomyces sp. NPDC101151. The sequence continues at coordinate 74,700 of NZ_JBIWPP010000004.1, forward strand.
GGCGCCCAGCCCTGGAAGGGCGCCTACGACCGGATGATGGCGAGCCCCTACGCCGACCTGAACCGCACACCCAAGCCGCGGGCGACCGTGGAATGCGGCTCCTACTCCGATCCCAACCACGGCTGCACCGACGAGCGTGAGGACGCGATCGCCGCCTACACCGACGCCCTCGCCTGGTACGTCACCCGCGACGCGCGCTATGCGCAGAAGGCCATCCAGATCATGGACGCCTGGTCGGCCACCATCACCAGCCACACCAACAGCAACGCGCCCCTGCAGACGGGCTGGGCGGGCTCGTCCTGGCCCAAGGCCGCCGAGATCATCAAGTACACCTACACCGGCAGCTGGCCGAACGCCGGCCGCTTCGCCACCATGCTGCGCACCGTCTATCTGCCGGTCGTCATCAAGGGCTCCAACTCCAACGGCAACTGGGAGCTGTCGATGACGGAGGCCGCCGTCGGCATCTCCGTCTTCCTGGAGGACAAGGCGTCGTACGACACCGCCATGGCCAGATTCCGGACGCGTACGGCCGCCTACGTCTACCTCGCCTCCGACGGCGACCTGCCGAAGACCGTGCCCAGCCAGAACCTGAACACCCGCGACAAGATCGTCTCCTACTGGCAGGGCCAGTCCACCTTCGTCACCGGACTCACCCAGGAGACCTGCCGGGACTTCGTGCACACCGGGTACGGCATCTCCGCGATCTCGCACGTGGCCGAGACCAGCCGCATCCAGGGGCAGGACCTGTACGGCACCGATGTGGGCGAGCGGCTGCGGCAGGCGCTCGGCTTCCAGTCCAAGTACCAGCTCGGCGCGGCCGTCCCCGGCTGGCTGTGCGGCGGCTCCCTCAAGCCCGGGCTCGGCCCGGTCACCGAGGTCGGCTACAACGCCCTGCACAACCGCCTCGGCATCGCCATGACCAACACCCAGACACTGACCATGAACAACCGTCCGGCCGGCAGCAACAACCTCTTCGTCGCCTGGGAGACCCTCACCCACGGCGACAACCCGAACTGAACCGTTGAACGGCCGGGCGTCCCACAGCGATACTGGCGCCCGGTCCACGGGGGACGCAGGGACGGGGGAGGCGGAATGAGTCAGGTGCTCACCGAGACAATGGTGCGCGTCGAGGACGTCCACAAGTCGTACGGGCGCGGCGCCGCCGCCGTCCATGCCCTGCGCGGGGTCTCCTTCGAGGTGCCGCGCGGCGAGCTGGTGGCCCTCAAGGGGCGCTCGGGCTCCGGCAAGACCACCCTGCTGAACATCGTCGGTGGACTCGACGTCCCCGACCGCGGGCGGGTCGAGGTCGGCGGGCAGGACCTGGCCGGGCTCGGTGAGAACGGGCTGCTGGAGCTGCGCCGGGACCGGATCGGGTTCGTCTTCCAGTCCTTCGGGCTCATCCCGATCCTCACCGCCGCCGAGAACGTCGGCGTACCGCTGCGGCTGCGCCGGGCCGAACCCCACGAGCGCGAGGAGCGGGTCGAGCTGCTGCTGTCCCTCGTCGGGCTCGCCGACCACGCGGCGCAGCGGCCGGGTGAACTGTCCGGCGGCCAGCAGCAGCGGGTCGCCATCGCCCGTGCCCTTGCCAACCGGCCCGCCCTGCTCATCGCCGACGAGCCCACCGGCCAGCTGGACGCGGAGACCGGCCACGCGGTCATGGAGCTGCTGCGGGCCGTCGTCCGCAGCGAGCGGGCCACCGCACTCGTCGCCACGCACGACGCGACTCTGCTCGACCTGGCCGACCGGGTGCTGGAGCTGCGGGACGGGGAGATCGTCGAGAACTGAGCGCCTCGGCCCCCATCAGGGTTGTGTCAAAGGCCCCTGCTGACCGGGCCCTCGTCCCATTTGTCCGCATCGTTGGCCGTAAGGTCGACGCTGCGTACGCAGCAGGTACTGGAAGACAATGGGGACATGGCACGCGGCAAGCTTCGAATCTACCTCGGCGCGGCACCGGGTGTGGGCAAGACCTACGCCATGCTGTCCGAGGCGCACCGCCGTATCGAGCGGGGCACCGACTGTGTCGTGGGCTTCGTGGAGCACCACGAGCGGCCGCGCACCGAGGTGATGCTGCACGGCCTGGAGCAGGTGCCGCGCAAACGGCTGGACTACCGGGGCGCCACCTTCGGTGAGATGGACATCGACGCGGTGCTGCGCCGCGCCCCCGCCGTCGCCCTCGTGGACGAACTGGCCCACACCAACATTCCGGGCTCCCGCAACGCCAAGCGCTGGCAGGACGTCGAGGAGCTGCTCGCGGCCGGCATCGACGTCGTCTCGACCGTCAACATCCAGCACCTGGAGTCCCTCGGCGACGTCGTGGAGTCGATCACCGGGGTACGGCAGCGGGAGACCGTGCCCGACGAGGTCGTGCGCCGGGCCGACCAGATCGAGCTGGTCGACATGTCACCGCAGGCCCTGCGCCGCCGTATGGCGCACGGCAACATCTACCAGCCGGACAAGGTCGACGCGGCCCTGTCCAACTACTTCCGGCCCGGCAACCTCACCGCCCTGCGCGAGCTGGCGCTGCTGTGGGTGGCCGACCGGGTCGACGAGTACCTGAACGAGTACCGCAGCGAGCACCGGGTCTCCAAGATCTGGGGCTCGCGCGAGCGGATCGTGGTCGGCCTGACCGGCGGCCCCGAGGGCCGCACCCTGATCCGACGCGCCGCCCGGCTCGCGGAGAAGGGCGCCGGCGGCGAGGTGCTCGCGGTCTACATAGCCCGCGCCGACGGCCTGACCGCGGCCTCCCCGAAGGAGCTGGCCGTCCAGCGCACCCTGGTGGAGGACCTGGGCGGCACCTTCCACCATGTGGTCGGCGACGACATACCGGCCGCGCTGCTGGCCTTCGCGCGCGGTGTGAACGCCACCCAGATCGTCCTCGGCTCCTCGCGCCGCAAGGCCTGGCAGTACGTCTTCGGCCCCGGCGTCGGTGCCACGGTGGCTCGGGAGTCCGGCCCCGACCTCGACGTCCACATCGTCACCCACGACGAGGTCGCCAAGGGCCGCGGCCTGCCCGTCGCCCGCGGCGCACGGCTCGGCCGGGCCCGGATCATCGGGGGCTGGGTGGTGGGTCTGGCCGGCCCGGCGATCCTCGCCGTGCTGCTGAACACCGTCGACCTCGGCCTCGCCAACGACATGCTGCTGTTCCTGGCCGTCACGGTCGCCGCCGCCCTGCTCGGCGGCCTGCTGCCGGCCCTGGCCTCGGCGGCCTTCGGCTCCCTGCTGCTGAACTACTACTACACCCCGCCCCTGCACCGGCTGACCATCGCCGACCCGAAGAACATCGTGGCCATCGCCATCTTCGTCGGGGTGGCCGTGGCCGTGGCCTCGGTGGTCGACCTCGCGGCCCGGCGCACCCATCAGGCAGCCCGGCTGCGCGCGGAGTCGGAGATCCTCTCCTTCCTCGCCGGCAACGTGCTGCGCGGCGAGACCGGTCTGGAGGAGCTGCTGGAGCGGGTGCGGGAGACCTTCGCCATGGAGTCGGCGGCCCTGCTGGAACGGGCCGGCGACGTCGAGCCGTGGACCTGTGCGGGCCGGGCCGGATTCGGGCCCCCGCTGGAGCGGCCCGAGGACGCCGACGTCGATGTGCCGGTCGGCGACCACCTGGCGCTCGCGCTGACCGGCCGGGTGCTGCCCGCCGAGGACCGCCGGGTGCTCGCCGCCTTCGCCGCGCAGGCGGCCGTCGCCCTGGACCGCCGGCGCCTCCAGGAGGAGGCCGACCAGGCTCGGGCGCTCGCCGAGGGCAACCGCATCCGCACCGCCCTGCTGGCCGCCGTCAGCCACGATCTGCGCACCCCGCTCGCCGGCATCAAGGCGTCGGTCACCTCGCTGCGCTCCGCCGACGTGGCCTGGTCCGAGGAGGACCAGGCGGAGCTTCTCAAGGGCATCGAGGAGGGCGCCGACCGGCTCGACCACCTCGTGGGCAACCTGCTCGACATGTCCCGCCTGCAGACCGGCACGGTCACCCCGCTCATCCGGGAGATCGACGTGGACGAGGTGGTCCCGATGGCCCTGGGCGGCGTACCCGAGGACAGCGTCGACCTGGACATCCCCGAGTCGCTGCCCATGGTCGCCGTCGACCCCGGGCTGCTGGAGCGATCGGTGGCCAACCTGGTGGAGAACGCCGTCAAGTACAGCCCGCCCCGATGTCGCGTCCTGGTCTCCGCCAGCGCGATGGGGGAGCGGGTCGAGGTCCGTGTGGTGGACCGCGGACCAGGAGTGCCGGACGAGGCGAAGGACCGTATCTTCGAGCCCTTCCAGCGCTACGGCGACGCCCCGCGCGGGGCCGGGGTCGGCCTCGGCCTCGCGGTCGCCCGCGGCTTCACCGAGGCCATGGGCGGCACCCTGAACGCCGAGGACACGCCGGGCGGCGGGCTCACCATGGTGCTGAGCCTGCACGCGGCAGGATCGCGTCCCGAGTCCCTTCCCGTGGGGGAGGACATCGCAGAACCAGAAAGGCAGGCCCTATGACCCGGGTGCTCGTGGTCGACGACGAGCCGCAGATCGTGCGCGCCCTCGTGATCAACCTGAAGGCTCGCAAGTACGAGGTCGACGCGGCCCCCGACGGCAGGACCGCCCTCGAACTCGCCGCCTCCCGCCACCCCGACGCGGTCGTCCTCGACCTGGGCCTGCCGGACATGGACGGCGTCGAGGTGATCAAGGGGCTGCGCGGCTGGACCCGGGTGCCGATCCTGGTCCTGTCCGCCCGCCACTCCTCGGACGAGAAGGTCGAGGCACTGGACGCGGGCGCCGACGACTACGTCACCAAGCCCTTCGGCATGGACGAGCTGCTGGCCCGGCTGCGGGCCGCCGTACGCCGTGCCGAGCCGGTCGGAGCCGGCGAGGACGACGTGACGACCGTCGAGACCGAGGGTTTCACCGTCGACCTGGCCGCGAAGAAGGTCAACCGCTCCGGCAAGGACGTCCGGCTCACCCCGACCGAGTGGCACCTGCTGGAGGTGCTGGTCCGCAACACGGGCCGCCTGGTCAGCCAGAAGCAGCTCCTGCAGGAGGTGTGGGGGCCGTCGTACGGGACGGAGACCAACTACCTGCGCGTCTACATGGCCCAGCTGCGGCGGAAGCTGGAGGCGGACCCGTCGCACCCTAAGCACTTCATCACCGAGCCCGGGATGGGCTACCGGTTCGAGAGGTGAGCTGCGGGGGGCCGGGGGTCCGGGTGTTGCCCCCGGGAGATGCGGGATCACCGAGCCCGGGATGGGCTACCGGTTCGAGAAGTGAGCTGGAGTACGGCCCTGTCGGCACACCCCGGTACGCTTCAGATATGACTGCTGTTCCTCGCTCCGAAAAGCCGGCCGGCCGGTTCCGGCGCATGCTCGACCGGCTCTCCTCGTCACAGGAGGACCTGGAGTCCGAGGAACTGCGGGAAGACGCCGAGACCGCGGGGTGCACCCGGATCGGTGACTGCCGTGACCGGCAGATCGTCACCGTAACTGGTACCTTGCGCACGGTCACCCTGCGCCCGCGCGCCGGAGTCCCGGCCCTGGAGGCCGAGCTGTTCGACGGCTCCGCCGCGCTGGACGTGGTGTGGCTCGGCAGGCGCTCCATCGTGGGCATAGAACCGGGGCGCAAGCTGATCGCATCGGGCCGGATCTCGATGAGCCGCGGCCGCCGGGTGCTGTTCAACCCGAAATACGAACTGCGACCCCTTGGACGGGAGTAGCCGGTGACGTCCCTCGACAAGCCGACCGAAGACACCGAACAGGCCCAGCCGGACGAGGCCCGCGATGCCCGCGCGGTCACCGAGGCCGCGCTGTTCGAGGCGTTCGGCGGTGTCCGCGGCATGGTCGAGACGGTCCTGCCCGGGCTCCTCTTCGTCGCGATCTTCACGGTCAACAAGGACCTGCACATCTCGGCGATCGCCGCGCTGGCCGTGTCGCTGGTGCTGGTGGTGGTCCGGCTGGTGCGGAAGGACACCGTCAAGCACGCCTTCAGCGGCGTCTTCGGCGTGGCCTTCGGCGTCGTGTTCGCGATGTTCACGGGCAATGCCAAGGACTTCTATCTCCCCGGCATGCTCTACACGCTGGGCCTGGCACTGGCCTACATCGTCACGACCCTCGCCGGTGTCCCTCTGATCGGCCTCATCCTCGGCCCGGTCTTCAAGGAGAACCTCTCCTGGCGCACCCGTAACCCGGGCCGGAAGAAGGCCTACGCGAAGGCCAGTTGGGCCTGGGGCCTGATCCTGCTCGCCAAGTGCGCGATCCTCTTCCCGCTGTACTGGTGGGCGGACACGGCCCAGCTCGGCTGGGTGCTGGTCGCGCTGAAGATCCCGCCGTTCCTGCTGGCGGTCTGGCTCACCTGGGTCTTCCTCGCGAAGGCGCCGGCCCCGATCGACGTCTTCGCCGAGATGGAGGCGGAGGAGCAGGCCGAGAAGGCCGAGAAGGAGCGCAAGGCCGCACTGGCCGCCGAGGGCGGCGAGCCGATGGGCGGACGGCACCGCCGCGACGCGTAGACACCAGCCGTACGACGAGGCAGCCGTACGACGACGAAGGGCGCCCTTGGAATCAAGGGCGCCCTTCCTCGTGGGTTCAGCTTTCGCGCCGCACCGACAGCAGTTCCTCCAGCTGCTCCTCCCGGGCCTGCGCGGCCACGAAGAGGAGTTCGTCGCCCGCCTCCAGGGAGTCCTCCTTGGACGGGGTCAGCACGCGGGTGCCGCGGATGATCGTGACCAGGGAGGTGTCCTCGGGCCACTCCACGTCGCCGACCTGGGTGCCGGCCAGGGCCGACTCCTCGGGCAGGGTCAGCTCGACGAGGTTGGCGTCGCCGTGGCTGAAGCGGAGCAGACGGACCAGGTCGCCGACGCTCACCGCCTCCTCGACCAGGGCGGACATCAGACGCGGCGTGGACACCGCCACGTCGACGCCCCAGGCCTCGTTGAACAGCCACTCGTTCTTCGGGTTGTTCACCCGGGCGACGACGCGCGGAACGCCGTACTCCGTCTTGGCGAGCAGCGAGACGACCAGGTTGACCTTGTCGTCGCCCGTCGCGGCGATCACCACGTTGCAGCGCTGCAGCGCCGCCTCGTCCAGGGACGTGATCTCACAGGCGTCGGCCAGCAGCCACTCCGCCTGCGGCACCCGCTCCACCGAGATGGCGGTCGGGGCCTTGTCGATGAGCAGGACCTCGTGGCCGTTCTCCAGCAGCTCGCCCGCGATCGAGCGGCCGACGGCGCCGGCTCCGGCAATGGCGACCCTCATCAGTGACCGCCCTCTTCTTCCGGGCCCGCGGCGAACGCCGCCTCGACCTTCTCCACGTCGTCCGGCCGCATCATCACATGCACGAGGTCGCCCTCCTGCAGCACCGTCTGCGAGGTGGGCAGGATGGCCTCGCCCAGGCGGGTCAGGAACGCCACGCGGACGCCCGTCTCCTCCTGCAGCTTGCTGATCTTGTGGCCGACCCACTTCGGCGAGGTGTGCACCTCGGCGAGCTGGACGCCGCCGGTGGGATCGCGCCACAGCGGCTCGGCGCCCGAGGGCAGCAGACGGCGCAGCATCTGGTCGGCGGTCCAGCGGACCGTGGCCACGGTGGGGATGCCCAGGCGCTGGTAGACCTCGGCGCGGCGGGGGTCGTAGATGCGGGCGGCCACGTTCTCCACGCCGAACATCTCGCGGGCCACACGCGCGGAGATGATGTTCGAGTTGTCACCGCTGGAGACGGCGGCGAAGGCGCCGGCCTCCTCGATGCCCGCCTCGCGCAGGGTGTCCTGGTCGAAGCCGACGCCGGTGACCCGGCGACCGCCGAATCCCGGGCCCAGCCGGCGGAAGGCGGTGGGGTCCTGGTCGATCACAGCGACCGTGTGTCCCTGTTGCTCCAGGGTCTGGGCAAGAGCGGAACCCACTCTTCCGCAGCCCATGATGACGATGTGCACGACCGTCCTTCCGGTGTCCAAAAGTTACTGCTCAGCATCAGGGTCTCAGACCGACGCCCAAAGCTACACACGAGTGGTTCGGGGCGGGCACCCTTGTGCGCGGGATTCCCGCGATCACCGGCGGTGAGCGTCCTCGGCGACCACCGGAGCGGGGCCGACGGCCGCCGACCGGCGAGTGATGCTGCGCACGCTGCACAGGGTCAGGATTCCGAGGCCGGCGAGGGCGAGGACGGCCCCGATCAGCTCTGCGGTCGCGGGCATGGGACCTCCGAGGTGCGAGGACGGGCGGGGTCTGCCATCTAGACACGCAGGGCGCGCGGACCACGGAATCCGCAGTTCCGCGCGCCCGTGATTTCACTCATGAGGCAGATCCGGGATGCCGGGTGGGCGACAGCCAGTTCGAAGGCCTACGATCCTCTTTCGTGTCCAAACTGACCGACGTGCCCAAACGGATCCTGATCGGGCGCGCACTGCGCAGTGACCGGCTGGGCGAAACGCTCCTGCCGAAGCGCATCGCACTCCCCGTCTTCGCCTCCGACCCGCTGTCCTCCGTCGCCTACGCGCCGGGAGAGGTCCTGCTGGTCCTGTCCATCGCGGGCGTGTCGGCCTACCACTTCAGTCCCTGGATCGCCGTCGCGGTCGTCGTGCTGATGTTCACCGTGGTCGCCTCCTACCGGCAGAACGTGCACGCGTACCCGAGCGGCGGCGGCGACTACGAGGTGGCCACCACCAACCTCGGCCCCAAGGCCGGCCTGACCGTGGCCAGCGCCCTGCTCGTCGACTACGTCCTGACCGTCGCGGTCTCCATCGCCTCCGGCATCGAGAACCTCGGCTCCGCGATCCCCTTCGTGGTGGAGCACAAGGTGCTGTGCGCGGTCGCCGTGATCGTCCTGCTGACGCTGATGAACCTGCGCGGCGTGAAGGAGTCGGGCAAGCTCTTCGCGATCCCGACGTACGTCTTCGTCGGCGGCGTCTTCATCATGATCGCGTGGGGTGCGTTCCGGGGCCTGGCCCTCGGCGACACCATGAAGGCACCGACCGCCGACTACCACATCAAGGCCGAACACCAGGGCCTCGCCGGCTTCGCCCTGGTCTTCCTGCTGCTGCGGGCCTTCTCCTCCGGCTGTGCCGCGCTCACCGGTGTCGAGGCCATCTCCAACGGCGTCCCGGCCTTCCGCAAGCCCAAGTCGAAGAACGCGGCGACCACGCTCGCCATGATGGGCCTGCTGGCCGTCACCATGTTCTGCGGCATCATCGCCCTCGCGATGTCCACCAAGGTCCGCATGGCCGAGAACCCGGCCACCGACCTGATCCACAACGGCACCCCGGTCGGCTCCGGCTACGTCCAGAACCCGGTGATCTCCCAGGTCGCCGAGGCGGTGTTCGGCAAGGGCAGCATCCTGTTCATCGTGCTCGCGGCCGCCACCGCCCTGGTCCTGTTCCTCGCGGCGAACACGGCGTACAACGGCTTCCCGCTGCTCGGCTCGATCCTCGCCCAGGACCGCTATCTGCCGCGCCAGCTGCACACCCGCGGCGACCGCCTCGCCTTCTCCAACGGCATCGTGCTGCTCGCGGGCACCGCGATGCTGCTCGTGGTCATCTACGGCGCCGACTCGACGCGCCTGATCCAGCTCTACATCGTCGGCGTGTTCGTGTCCTTCACGCTCAGCCAGACCGGCATGGTCCGGCACTGGAACCGCCACCTGGCCGTCGAGAAGGACCCCGCCAAGCGCCGCCACATGGTCCGCTCCCGCGCGATCAACGCCTTCGGTGCCTTCTTCACCGGCCTGGTGCTGGTCGTCGTGCTGGTCACCAAGTTCACGCACGGCGCCTGGGTCGCCCTGCTGGGCATGTGCATCTTCTACGCGACGATGACCGCGATCCGGAAGCACTACGACCGCGTCGCCGAGGAGATCGCGGCCCCCGAAGGCCCGAGCGACGACAGTGTCCGCCCCTCCCGCGTCCACTCGGTCGTCCTCATCTCCAAGATCCACCGCCCCACCCTGCGCGCCCTGGCCTACGCCAAGCTGATGCGCTCGGACACCCTGGAGGCGCTCACCGTCAACGTCGACCCGGTGGAGACCAAGGTGCTGCGCGAGGAGTGGGAGCGGCGCGGCATCGACGTACCGCTGAAGGTCCTCGACTCGCCGTACCGCGAGGTCACCCGCCCGGTGATCGAGTACGTCAAGAGTCTGCGCAGGGAGTCCCCGCGCGACGCGGTCTCCGTGATCATCCCCGAGTACGTCGTCGGCCACTGGTACGAGCATCTGCTGCACAACCAGAGCGCCCTGCGCCTGAAGGGCCGCCTGCTCTTCACGCCCGGCGTGATGGTGACCTCCGTCCCCTACCAGCTGGTCTCCTCCGAGGCGGCCCGCGACCGCGCCCGCAAGCGGCAGGAGTGGAACGCGCCCGGTGCGGTCCGGCGCGGTCCGGCGGTGGAGCGGCCGAAGGAGCCGGCCGCCAAGGACTGAGGCGCCGAAGGCCGGGGTGCCCTGGGGCTGAGGCGCTCGGGGGGTTGAGGGCTGAGGTGTCCTGGCGCTGAGGTGCCTGGGACCGGGGCGCGGGGAGAGGCCGTAGACTGGTGGGCTGTTGCCAGGCCCACCGGTTGCGGCCGCTTCCCTCTCCCGATCTGGAGTCACCCCACCATGCAGGCAGAACCGACCGAGTCGCTGGTGGGCGAGGAGTACGAGGTCGAGATCGGCCCCGTCGCCCACGGCGGCCACTGCATCGCCCGTACCTCCGAGGGCCAGGTCCTGTTCGTCCGGCACGCGCTGCCCGGCGAGCGGGTCGTGGCCCGGGTGACGGAGGGCGAGGAAGGCGCCCGCTTCCTGCGCGCGGACGCCGTCGAGATCCTGGAGGCCTCCAAGGACCGCGTCGAGGCCCCGTGTCCCTTCGCCGGCCCCGGCCGCTGCGGCGGCTGCGACTGGCAGCACGCCAAGCCGGGCGCGCAGCGCCGCCTGAAGGGCGAGGTGATCGCCGAGCAGCTCCAGCGGCTCGCGGGCCTCACCCCGGAGGAGGCCGGCTGGGACGGCACCGTGATGCCGGCCGAGGGCGACAAGCTTCCGGCGGGCCAGGTCCCGCAGTGGCGGACGCGCATGCAGTACGCCGTCGACGCCGACGGCAACGCCGGACTGCGCCGCCACCGCTCGCACGAGGTGGAGCCGATCGACCACTGCATGATCGCCGCGCCCGGTGTCACCGAACTCGGCATCGAGGACCGGGACTGGGCCGGCATGGCGTCCGTCGAGGCGATCGCCGCCACCGGGTCCCAGGACCGCATGGTGATCCTGGAGCCCCGCCCCGGCGCCCGTCTGCCGCTCGTCGAACTCGACCGGCCCGTGTCCGTCATGCGTGTCGACGAGAAGGACGGCGGCATCCACCGCGTCCACGGCCGCGCGTTCGTGCGTGAGCGCGCCGACGGCCGTACCCACCGGGTCGGCAGCGGCGGCTTCTGGCAGGTCCACCCGAAGGCCGCGGACACCCTGGTGACGGCGGTCATGCAGGGCCTGCTGCCCCGCAAGGGCGAGATGGCCCTGGACCTCTACTGCGGCGTGGGCCTCTTCGCCGGCGCCCTCGCCGACCGCCTCGGCGAGAAGGGCGCGGTCCTCGGCATCGAGTCCGGCAAGCGGGCGGTGGAGGATGCGCGGCACAACCTGGCCGACTTCCCACGGGTCCGTATCGAACAGGGCAAGGTCGAGTCGGTCCTCCCGCGCACCGGCATCACCGAGGTCGACCTGATCGTCCTCGACCCGCCGCGTGCGGGAGCCGGCAAGAAGACGGTCGAACACCTCGCGTCCCTGGGCGCACGGCGTATCGCCTACGTCGCCTGCGACCCGGCGGCGCTGGCGCGGGATCTGGGGTACTTCCGCGACGGGGGGTACCGGGTGCGGATGCTTCGGGCGTTCGATCTGTTTCCGATGACGCATCATGTGGAATGCGTGGCGATCCTTGAACCTGCGGCTAAGGGCTCTTGACCTGCGGTTTTGTTGACGCGCATTGTGTGCGGTGTGGGTGTTACGGGCGATATCCCGACGCTCGGGGCGCTCATTCGACGCTCGTTCTGATGGAGTGTCAGGCCTGTTGTGTCGCTGCTCAGGCACCCTGATGGCCACTCTGCGGGGCGGGTTTGGCGGCTTGGGTCTGGTCGACAGTGCGCTGCTACGGCGGTGGGCGGGAACGTCCAGGCAACAAACACTCTGCCGCCTCGAGCCGTACGGTGCAGGCGGCGCAGGTGCCCATTGGCTCCTGGATAGACCTCCCTCACAGATAGCCGGCATCGGAACACGATCAGCCCCACCGATCCTGCACGCGTCGTCCCTCTGCCCCGCCGGTGAACTCTCTGGCGCGTGCTCAAGACAATAGAGATGTGGTTCTCGTTGAGTGAGAGGACGAGAACCACGTGAATGTGTATGAAGTCGTGGACCGTCGTCGGGCCGTGTGGGCGTTCAGCGATGAGCCGGTACCCAAAGAGGTACTCGAGCGAGTGCTCGCGGCAGTGATGCGGGCTCCGTCGAGTGGGAACCTCCAGCCGTGGCATGTGTATGTCGTGACCGGCGAGCCCTTGGCCGAACTGAAGTACCGGTACGAGTAGCAGGCCGACCGGCGCTTGCTCAACCACCAGCCCGCCGAACCCCCAGACCAGCACGCCCTGAGATCATTCGCGGGCGGCCCATAATAGGGACGGCCGTGCCCGGCAGCGCGTAGAGGCTGAGATTCCAAACGGTTCACCCGCACGGATGAACCTCGCCCCTGCACACAGCCGGGACACGTGATCAGCGTGAACGGCTGGCGGCTCTGTCGGCCGCGACCACCGGAGTGGCCGGCGCACTGGTAGCGAGGCCGGACCTGTGCGCGCGGCTCGCGGGCTGAGCCCGGCGCGTTCCGGTCTCGTGGGCGAGGGTCTCGGTGAACTGTCCCCGTGGTGCTGGACGCTCGTTGCTTACGCTGCGAGGGCGTGTTCTTGCTCGTGTCGTTGTCGGGTCTCCCGCGGGGTGAGGTACCCCCAGGCCGGATGCTTCCGCAGTCGTCCCGCGGTCGTAGAAAGTCTCGATGAAGGCGAAGATCTCCGCGCGGGCAGTGGTCCGGTCGGGCCAGCGGCGGATGCCGATCTCCTCTTTGAGCAGTGCGAAGAAGCTCTCTGTGGCGGCACTGTCGAAGCACGAGCCGGTTCGCCCCATGCTCTGCCGCAGCCCCAACCTGGCTATTTCCCAGCGGAGTTCGTCAGAGGTGTACTCCTTGGACTCAACCGGTCGTTGCAACACCGGCTTGTTGGAGCAAGAGTAGCTGCTCGTTGAACGCCTCTCACGTCCCAGTCTCCAGGTGTCCCACATCAAGGGGAAGCTTCACTGGGGCGCGGACGGTCCTGAAGAACCGGCCAAGTGCTGCCGCGGGCACCGGCGTTGACGGGGCGATGGCATCGACACGCGTGACGGGATCTTTGTTGTCGGGGGGAAGGCGTGGAGTTTCGGATCGGGCGTCGTCGTGCCCGCCGAAGGGACCTGGTCCCGGTCGACGGGCCGGGAGTCAGCCCTCCCGCGCTTGCTTCTTCAGCACGTCCAACGTGTCCCCGTACCTCTCGGACTGGCTGTTGCGGCAGTCCTTCCGGAGACTCCCCGAAGGCTTGAAGCCGTCTGCGCGGCCCTTGGCCCAGATGTCCAGCAACTGCACGCCCTGTTCGGTGAATTCCTTGGGCGCGACCGCCGTCGTGGCGGGACTCAGTTGAGCCACCCAGGTGCCGCGGATGTAGCCAGCCGGGTCGGAGCTGTAGCTCGCTGCGGGATTCGGTGCCGACCGCTTCAACGCCGCGATGACGTCCTTGTTCCACTCCGTCGCGGCCTGCGAGGAAGTGCCCTGGGCGACATCCTGGGCAACCGCGTCGAGTACGCCGAGTGCCGCGGCGTTTCCTGCGGCGGGCGTCGTGAGGGTCACGCCGTCCGCCGAGCGCGGGATGCCGGCCAGAACGCGAGCCGCGTGCCGTGTCTGCGCATCTCTGACGTACGCATACGCATCCGGGCTGTCGGCCACGGCTCGGGTGACCCGGATGAGGGTGTCGTCCCAGACCGCCATGTGCACGCCGGAGGCGTCGGACCAGGGTTCGTCGTCCGAGGCGTGTTTCACATAGTCGGCATCCAGGGCTTTGAAGATCTCGTACGTGTCGGGCGTGTAGTCCGCGATCAGTTGCGCGAGGGGAAGGCGGAGAGGGGGCTCGATCGACTTCTGCCCGGATGTGGTCAGGGCGTCGTCGGCGGACTGCAGGATGTCTCGCATGGCCTGGGCCTGCGTCTCGGTATGGACCCCGGCCTCGTTTCCGGCGGCGGCCTTCTTCATGGCCCCGCCGAGCTCGGAACAGGACATGTCCTCCCGGAAGGAGGACCCGAGGGCGTCTTCGATCCGGGCATCGGCCAGCAGCGTCGAGCAGCTGACTTGTCCGTCGGCTTCATCGGACTGCGTCCACCACCACGCCCCCGCGCCGACGGCGGCCACGACCAGCGCCCCGACGGCCAGCCAAGGCAGGACGCTTCGGCCTCGCCCCTTGGGGCGTGCCGGCGCAGCCGGCGTCTCAGGAGATGCGGGGGGAACCATGGGATCTGTCTTTTCCATTCGAGTGGTCAGTTGGTCGTGTCGGTGAGATACGCCCGAGCGTCGGTCACCCCGGTGGTGTGCCCCTGGCGCATCTCCTTGGTCAGCCCTTGGACGTGATCCTTTCCTTCCTGGGTGTCCATGTCGTAACGCTCCCTGCCCCAGCCGTCGACCATGATCTGCATACGTGTGTTGGTGTCCAGGTACCGGTCATTGATGCCCTCGTTCGCTGTGGCGTCGGCGTCAGCCTTCATGTCGTTGCCCCAGACCCATGCCACGGTGTCGACACCTCGCTGCAGACCGTCGCCCACGGCGATGGACCCGCCGGCCGTGGGGATCACCATGGGTGTGACCGCTCCGCCGATGATGTGGTAAGCGATCTTCGATTTCCAGTCGGCCTCGCTGTAAGCACCCGTGCGTTCGTCGTTCAGCACGTCTTCCCGGATCGCGTCGTAGGCGCCGAGGGCAGCCCCCGACTTCGCCAGCGGATTGCTCTCGGAATAGCCGGAGGCCCCCGGCGGCAGCTTGTCCAACTCGGCGTTGATGTACCGCGATTCGGCCTTGTCCATCGTCGCGTAGGCGTCAGGGTCCTCGGATACACCGCGCATGACATGCAGCAGCGAGTCGATCGGCGTGGACAGGTGGGCCCTGTCGGAGTGCTTGGAATCCATGAAGTAGCCGTCCTTCATGTGCGTTGCGTAGTCACCGTCGAGCCCGCCCAGAATTTCGTGGGTGTCCGGGGTGTACTCGGCGATGGCCTGCGCGATGGGCACCTGAAGGTTCTTGTGGACCTCGGTCGATGTGCCCTGGTCCAGTGTTTTGAGGATCCCGTCCATCACGCGGGTCTGCTCAGGCGTGTGCGTGTAAGACGGCAACGGCTCCTGCTTGTCGGTGTACGGGACGTGGCCGGTGGCTCCCGCCTGCAGGGCGTCGGCCAACCCCGTGCGGCTCAGCGGATCGTCCATCTCCGTCACCGAAACGCCTGTGATCACGTGCTTGGGCCAGTCCCGGGTGTCGTCTCCGCTGCCGGCGAGGTACTGAAGGTGGTTGTTTCCCACGTGGTCGGACCCTGACCCGTTGCCCGCCGGGTCGAAGAACTCGGTGGCAGCGGCGGGATTCCTGCTCATGACGCCGAGCGTGGTGTCGATGGCGTCGGCCCGGATCCCGTCGTGCCCGGGCCCCCACTCGGTGAAGATTCCCGGATGCTTCTTCTCCGCCGAAATCATGTCGTCGGTAACCTGGTACAGGAATTGGTCGTCGTACTTCTTGTCGCTGTGCTCCATCATGCTGGCCAGTGACTGATACCCGTACAGTGGATTGGTCTTCGAGCCGTAGTTCTTGGCTCCGTACGTGTCGAGCCCGTCGGTCCACTGTTTGTAGAAGCGACCGTCGTCACTGGCGAGCCACTGGTCGAGCGCCTTGGAGCCGGGCGGCATGTTCTTGACCGACGCGGGGACGTCGGTGGCCGTCGCGAGAGTGTCGGCGAGCCCGCCCTGCAACTCCAGGTACTGGGCCTTGTGCTTCTTGTCCGAGTCGTACGCCCGGTCGTTCAGGGAGTTGGTGAGCTTGATGGTCCCGTCGGGGCCGAGGTCCTTCAGCAGGGTCTGACTGAACGCCTTGTCGTCGGAGTTGTCCCGGAAGGAGCGGCGTAGCTCGGCCAGGTCGGCCGCCGAGACCTTGTCACCGTTGTTGAGACGGGTGGCGATGTCCACCGCCTTCGCCGCCTCGTACTTCTCGATGTCACCCTGTGCGTGACCGTTGAAGCCGGTCCCGGCGGTGCCGTCCATGATGTCCGAGTCCTGCACGACCGCCTTGAAGGCGATCTCGATGCCTTCGTCGGCATCCGATATGGCCCTCACCGCGCCGTCGATACGGTTCTGCCAGGAGCTGACCGCCTTGTGTACGCTCGCCTGGTAGTCGGGGTCGTGGTGCAACGCATTGCGTTCGCCCTCCGGAACCTGGGCGTAGTCGTAGGTCACCACTCCCTGGTCCGACACCTTCATCTTGGCTTCGACGGCCTCTGTGCGGGCGGTCTTCAACTTGCCCACCAAGTCGGTCAGGTTGGTGTGCGCGTCGCGGAACAAGCCGGCTATCGCCTTTGCTTCCGTCTGTGCTGACTGGAACTCCTTGAGCGTGATGTCGAACCGTTTGTTTGCGGCGTCGGCGCTCTGTCCGGCCCAAGCGGGCCCAAGGGTGATTCCGTGGACGTCTCTTCTGTAGTCGCCCTCGCGGTCTGAGAACTCCTTTGCCATGCCGTCCCACCGCTCGGCCGCGGTGGTCAGCTTCGACAGATCCGTACTCATGATCTCGTGATACGTGGGCATGGTTCTCTTCCATGTGATCGGTCAGCAACAAGAAAGGGCGCCGGACTTCCAGTGCTCAGAACTTGTCGAGTGACGACGAGGCACGGACTTGCGTACGCACCCCGAAGTCAGTGGTCTGGAACAGGCTGTTGGTGCTGTGCAACGCGGACTTCTCCGACCCGAGCCTGTTCATCAGGGCTTGCACCTGATCGCCCCACGTCTTGTGAGCCTTCTTGATAGCACCGGACGCCACCCAGCCGCCGCCGTCCCGGGCCCCGAACTCCTTCACCACAGCGTCGGTCTGCTCATCCGCCCAGTCACCGGCCTTCTTCGTCTCCGGCTCGATGTGGTCCTCGATGGCCTTGGCTGCGGCCTTCTTCTCCGCGGGCGACGACGCCAAGTCCTTCTGTCCACCGGGCAAGCCGGGAGGATTGGCCGTGCTGCTCGGGTCGGTAGGCACGTGATTGAGCTGCATCTGCGTCGATCCGTGCTCAGTCGCTCCCATGGTGAAATTCATCCTCCACACACGAGGCCGCGAGCTCGGCCTCGGTTCCAGTAATGATCCAACACAGGTTCGAGTGTTGGCGAAGTAGCATAGCCGTTACAGAGGTTCAGGGTGGTGCTGCCCAGAGCCGTCTTCCGCGCCGCCAACGCACGACCACAACGAGGTCGGGCCTCGCCTCTTCAGCACCCGGCACGCATATCACCAACGTCCCAGGACGGCATACTCAAAGGTCCAGCGGAGTGTGCCTGCGGCACACTCCGCACCCTGCTGTCCCACGACACGCTCAAGGTGATGTGGTCGACGTGGCCGATACCCCACCTCACGGTGTCGGCGCCCAAGGCTCCGGGGGATGGACCGCCGGGTTCTTCAGCGCCTTGCCCTGTCGATCAGTATGTCCGCGTTCCAGCCATGCTCCGGCCCTTCGGCCCCGTCTTGCAGATGGCGTCATAGCAGCGCCAGAACCAGGTGCCGTTCATGCGGCGGCGTAGCTCGATACTCGTGCCGCCGCAGCGGGCGCACTTCGGCGGGCTGGTGAGGAGATCGGCGTGCTCGTGCTCCAGCAGCATGCGGGCGAAGTGGCCGCCCCGCATCGTCACCATGACCTCTCGGGTCCACGATTGAGACAGGGTGTTGAGGCTGCCGATCTTCACCGTGCGTTCGTCGATCACCGCGATCTTCTGGTGCATGATGTTGACCTGCCCATGGAACCGGCACCCGTCGTCCACGCCGTGGAGAACCCCAGCATCCTGGCCCTGGCTCTACGCCGCTTCGGCACTGGCTGCCCGCCTCTCGCCTGCAGGTCCGGCTGGCCCAACAGCGCGGCGATCCAGCTCTTGCGCATGCTCGCGGACAACGGCGCTGGTCTCCGCTATCACGGCGACTTCGACGGGGAAGGAATCCGCATTGCCGCGTACGTCCTGGACAAGACACCGGCACGTTCCTGGCGTATGGCGGCGGCGGACTACCGTGCGGCGGTCGCCCGCACCTCACACGGCCCCGAGCCCGGCCGCGTCACCGAAGCACCATGGGATCCGGATTTGGTTCAGGCCATGACCGAGCACGGTACCGCTGCGGTCGAGGAGCTGGTGGCTGATGTGCTGCTGGAAGACCTCGCTGGTTCGGCTCGGCAGGACCGCTGCTGTGGCTGTTCATGACGCTCGTTTGACGCTCTGGGAGGCCGCCGGGCTGTTCAGGGCAGCCGAGAGCCTAGGGTGGCCTGCGGTTATGTTGGCTCCCGCCCCTGGTGACGTGTTTCCCTTGACGCATCACGTGGAGTGCGTGGCGATCCTTGAACCGGTCACTAAGAGCTCCTGACCTGCTGTTTTTGTCGACCGTGGTTGACCGCTCTTGAGGGCGCGCTATGGGCACGGCGCCGCGATGGCCGGCCGACGGCGGCCGGAGAGCCGCCTTCAGGTTCATGATGTCTGACTCGTGGGTCGACTCGGTGGCGTCATCACGACTGCACACATCGCCGCCGTGTCCACTCACGTAGTCCGCCACGCACCCATGCTTGTCCGGCCGCGTGGGTGCCCCTTGACAGTGGTCGACGATCTCCGCACGGTCTAGCCCTGGGGTCTTGTGAAGGCTCTGGCCTCACCCGTTCCGCCAGGCTGAGGGATGTAGATCGGACGTGACACCAGAGCCAGGGGATCGGGGTCGTGGTAGGCGGCGATCCACACCCGCATGCCGTGATGTGGCCGGCGATGATTCTCCAAACCCTGGCCGACTTTGTACGGAACGGTGTTGCCGCCCACCGCGTCCATGAGGACAGCCATCTTGGCGGCCCACAGGGCGAGTCGGCCGTGGGCGTGCTCATCGAGTGATCGCACCTCATCGAGCATCGGGATGAGGATGTCCTTTGCGTCGTTCTCCAGGGCCGACATCCACGTGTTGTTGCAGTGCTGACAGACAGGTGTCGTCGGCCAACGGATTCGCCGCCGTTGCGGATCCGTGCTTCGGACGTTGTGTCGCTTTATCTCGCGCACGAGCCACCTGGGACAGATGTCCTCGTCCGTCGGCTGACCTTGTGGGCCCAAGAGGAAAGGGCAGCGGCCAGGCCGAGCCGGCAACCAGTTCTCGGGTAGATGCTCGTCGATGATGGGTTCGATACTCATCACGGCCAAGTTGTCGGCCAGTTGGGCTCTGCCAGCGCGGAGGAGCCCGACGGCGGTTGCGAGGCAGGATCTGTTCACCGTGCCCAAGATGTACAGCCCCTCGTCGACCGGCGGGGGCAGGGGGTCTGCGAAGGCGCGCCCCACGTCGACGCGGGTCCGCCGTACCCGCGACAGCGCCCGCGCCCACAGTGTCCCGGTCCGGTGTGGCGACATGCCGGAGACCGGCATGGGCCGCGCCGCCCTCACGGCCCTGCCGGGCTTCGCTCTCCCCGGCGACACCTTGGCCTCCCATCGGCGCTCGCCGTGAAGTGCCACCGCAGTGGCGGCCCAGCACCTCGCGGGGAAGCGAAGGCCGGCCGCCTCCCCGGCCGAGCCGGCCCGGCGGTGTGCAGAGGACGGGCCGGGCGGGACGCTGGGCCGTCCGCTCCACCTGGTCGGCCGGGCGGGCCGGCTACCGCGCTTCGCGCAATAGCAGTTACTCAGCGCGGCCGCCCCCGGATGCCCAGGACGGGCGGGGGAGAGGATGCGACGCTGGAGTGAGGGGCCCGCGAGTGGAGGTCCGAGTGTGTCTCATCCGGTCCGGGGCCCTCTCTTTCGGCCTGGCGACCATGTCCCGGTGCGGCTCACTGGATGCGACGCGGAATCGTGCGGTCAGTCTGTGAGCCCGCCGGCCGGGGCACCACTCACCGAGCGTCGCCAGGCGGCCTTGCCGCGTGGATCCGGCCCGCCGGGAGCAGGACCGCGCGACCAACCCGGAAGGCAGGTGCGTCCCATGCGCACGTCGACCCGTATCGCCGGTGCCCTCACCGGCCTGACCCTCACCCTCGGTGGTGCGGTCCTCGCCGCTCCCGCGGTCCGGGCGGACATCCCCGCCTGCACACGGATGGCCGAACTGGCCGGTGCCACCGCTGCCGACTCCGTCACAGCGGCCTGCGGCCGTGGCGTGGTCGGAGACCTGCAGAGTTGTGTGACCGGGCTGACCGGGGCCGGAGTGGCGGGCGGCGCCGCGACCGGTGCCTGCCGGGCGGCGGCCCACGAACCGCGTTAGAGGACCGCGCGGGGCAGCCGCCCGCCGGCACCGGTCGTAGGCAGGTACGGCCCGTCTCCTCCTCAACCCCCGGGCTGCCCGGACACAACGCGGCCCCGGTGGGCAGTCTCGACGCCAAGGACATCGACGTCGTCCCGCTCGTACCGATGCGCACGCGGCGTACCGATGCGGCCGGTCGAGGTCGCTGACGTCATGCCTCTCCGGGGCCGGGCAGTCACCGCCCGGGCGCGGCGCCCAGCCTCGCCTCGCGGGCCTCATGCGGAGCGCCCATGCTGAGTAAGAGGGCGCCGTCGTCTTGAGACTTGTCCTTCCCGAAGGCCGAACGAAGGCGCCTGAGAGGAGGAGGAAGTCATGCGTATGCGAAGAATCCTGGGCCTCGCCCTGGCCGCGGCAACCCTTGCCGGCGTGAGCGCCGTCGGCGCTGCGGGCCGCCCGGCTGGCCCGCCAGTCGGGCCGGGCCCGGCGCCGGGGCCGCCTCGTCTCCGAACATCTCCAGAGACGACTGCACGGCCGCCGGCGGACAGATCGTTTCAAACCCCTACGCCGGCTCCACCTGCACGCTGCCTGACGGGACCAGGCAGGCGATCACTTGACCGGTCGGCGCACGGCTGGGCAACCAGTCCGGCCGGTGCACCCGGCGCGGTGGGTGTGGGGTGACGGCACCCGGTCCACCGTCGGGTGGATCGCCCGCCCCCGTCTCGACACCGCGGCACTCGCGAGGGTGGACGCCGACCGTCTCGAAGCCAAGGCCGTCACCGCTTCGAGACGGTCCGCGCCGTCCTGAACACCGCGCTCGCCGCCGTCCTGAACGGCCTCGGCCATGTCCTCATACAGCGACCGACGAGGTCGTTCGCATTTCCTGGCCGCATTGATTTCGGATTTCCCAGCTGTACTGACCACGAGCGTTGTTGACACTCGGCAGGTCCTGAACAGGCGCAGAAGAACGAGCAGTCCCGCCGGCCTCGAGCCTGGATGTGCCGACGGTGACGGAGCCTTCCTTCTGGCGTGGGCGATGATCGCGCCGTTGCCCGTATTGAGGTGGCCCTTTGCCGATGCCCTGACTCATCCCCACCGTGGAAGAGGTCCAGCAGGTCATCGCGCTCCACCAACCCGTCTGAGCCAAGGCCCACCCCGCAGGCATCGCCGACCGTCACGCGGCCCACGGCCCTCTCCGGGGACCTACGAGACGGCGCCGTAACAGCACGACCAAGGAGCCGACCGGCACGGTGCACCCGCCGGTCGGCTCCGCCGTGCTCGTCGACGACCCCGGGGACGACTCCGTCGTTCGGCCCATCAAGGGCACCGGCTGCAACGCCGAAAAGGACCAAGCGGAGTCGCCCCACCCTCGCGTTCCGGTACCCCTCCGCGCCCCAGGCCGCCCTGATGACGGCGGTCCCGTACCCCGGCCGACAGGCCCGGAGGAGATCCCGCATGCGCGCCTTCCTGCCCCTGACCGCCATCACCACCGCCGCGCTCCTGCTCGTCACGGTCACCGGCACGACTCCGGCCGCAGCAGACCGGAACCCCTACGGCACACCACTGGTCAAGGTGTCCCACGGCGACCCGTACGCGAAGTGCACCATCGGAGCGAGGTCCCCCGACAGCATCGTCTACCCGGGCACCGAGGTCGAGCCGTACCTGTCCGTCGATCCGCGCGACCCCAAGCGCGTGGTCACCGTGTTCCAGCAGGACCGCTGGAACGACGGCGGCGCCCGCGGCCTGGCGGCCGGCTGGACCAGGGACGGCCACACCTTCCATCGGAGCACACTGCCGTTCAGCCTGTGCGCCCCCGGCGGCGCGGACTACGAACGGGCCTCCGACCCCTGGGTGAGCACCGGACCGGACGGTACCGTCTACGCCGGCGGAGAGGGCATCGACTTCACGAGGAGCACACGCAGCGCCCTCCTGGCCGCCACGTCCCGCGACGGCGGCCGCACCTGGCGGAACCTCACCACCACGCACGTCGACGAGCAGCCGTTCTTCAACGACAAGCCCTCCCTCACCGCCGACCCGATCCGCAAGGGCACCGCGTACCAGGTCTGGGACCGTCTCGACAATGACCCTCCCGGCCCCAGCTCCCTCGACGGTCCGGGCTACATCTCCCTCACCCGCGACGGCGGCCGCACCTGGAGCAAGGCCCGGCCGTTCGTCGACACCAGCACCGTGCCCAACACCCACACCATCGGCCATCTGATCGTCGTCGACCGGCGCACCGGCACCCTGTACGACTTCTTCGACACGATCACCTTCTCCGACGACCTGAGCACCGTCGTCGAAGCCCACTACGCGATGGTCACCTCGACCGACGCCGGAGAGACCTGGAGCGCCCCGGTCACCGTGGCCCGGGACACCTCCGTACCGGAGGTCGACCCGAACGACCCCACCAAACTGCTGCGCGCCGGGGCCACCCTGCCGAGCCCCGCCGTCGACCCCAGGACAGGCACGCTGTACATGGCCTACGAGGGCTCGGACTTCTCCGGTGGAAAGTTCGACTCCGTCCAGCTCGTGCGGTCCACCGACGGCGGACGCACCTGGGGGACCCCGGACCTGATCAGCCCCAAGGGCGTTCCGGCCTTCTCACCGTCGATCGCGGTCGCCGAGCGGGGCACGGTCGCGCTCACCTACTACGACCTGCGCTTCCTCAAGCCCGGCAACACCACCACCCTGCCCACCGCCTACCAACTGGCCAAGCTGCGGCACGGAAACCCGAAGCTCCGGACCGAACGACGGATCTCGCGGGTCTTCGACTGGCTGCAGGCGCCGTTCTCCGGGGGCTATTTCCTCGGCGACTACCAAGGCCTGGTGGCAGACGGCAAGGGAGTACGGGCGGTGCTCACCGAGACCCACTCCGGCGCTCCACAGAACCGTACGGACGTGTACACCAGCAGTTTCCGCACCCGCTGACCGACGCGGACGCCGTCGGCCGGCCCGACCGCCGACGGCTGCAGACAGGCCTCGGACCCACTCCGTGACCACATTGGGCGGGGAGGTTTGGCCGCGTCCCGCCCGGCGGGGCGGGTCTGCTGCTCCGGGGTCGCGTGGTTTCCCGGTCTGTCGGGCACGGAAGGGGCACGCTGGGCGCCGATCCGCTCGTGGACCAGGTGCAGCAACAGCTGTTCATGCTGCAACTGCTCGGCGACGAGCACGGAGGGGCGCGTCATCTCCCCTATGGGGGGTGCCCAGTTCCGGGCAATCGGGCTGCTGATTCGCGAAGGCGGCCACTCGCCGGCTGTCGCGAGCCGTCTGAGCCGCGCGCTCGCGGAGATCGGGGGCTACCGATTCACGGTGCCTCTGATCGACATGCCCATTTACCTGGACCACCTCATGCGCCGGCGGCTGCACGATGCCGGGGGAGCGGGCGAGCGGCGACGGCCGGCCTCGCTCGCGGATGCCGGTGCGGCTTCGGTGATCGTCAACTCACAGCGATCGACGGCGAGGGCGACCTGGCCCCCGACGACAAGGCGGCCGCCGGCATCCTCGCCCGCTGTGCCGAGGTCGAACCCCGCCTCGCCGAGGCCCGCGTCCTGGAGCACCGGATCGGCGCTCGGCCGACCCGCGCCACGATCCGTGTGGAGAGCGACTGGTGGGAGGACGGCACCGTGGTCGTACACAACTATGGGCACGGGGGGCGTCGGCGCCACACTGTCATGGGGGTGCGCCGAGGAGACTCGGATGTTGCTCGCCACCAAGTGATCCGAAGCCTTGGAGGAACAGGCGTTGTGGCGGAACAGCCGGGCGTAGCCGCAGCCGTCATCGTTCACAGGGGACGCGTACTGATGGTGCGTCGCCGTGTCAGCGAAGGCTCGCTCTCCTGGCAGTTTCCGGCCGGCAAGGTCGAACCTGGTGAGACTCGAGAAGACGCGGCCGTGCGTGAAACGCAGGAGGAGACCGGCCTGGCTGTAGCGGCTGTGACGTCGCTCGGCGAGCGAGTTCATCCGGAGACGGGCCGGCTGATGTCGTACGTCGCCTGCGATGTAGTGAGTGGCACGGCCCACATCGCCGCCCCCGACGAACTGGCCGAACTTGCCTGGGTGACCCGTGGAGAGATCCCTCAGTATGTGCCCGCCGGGCTGTTCGAGCCCGTGCAGGACTACCTCGACGGAGCCCTGCCCTCCTGAGATCCGGTGCCCGCGACTGGTGGCTTGGGCCACCGAGCTTCTCGCTCACAGTTGCGGGTCAAGTGGTCAAGTGGTCAAGTCGGTGAAGCCGATTGGGCGCTGGCCGCGTCCGCCGTGCACGATCGTTCAAGGAGTGCCGGCACGCCGGTAGCCGACCCACAACCGGCCGCCGGCCTGTTCGAGCACCTCTTCCACAACGGTCACGAGGGGCTCCACCCGCCCGCTCGGCACCTCGTGTAGACCGTGGTGCAGGCGCGTGCTGAGTCCCGGGGCGGTCGTGTCAAGACGGTGTGCCAGCCACTTCCCGCCTCCGCTCCAAGGAACCGCCGATGGCCAGCGCCAGCTCGCCGGTGCGTCGGACCAGCTCGGCGACGGTGACGCTCGCCCTGGTCGTTGCTTCCGACCAGGCCAGTACGGCACCGTGCGGTCTACGCGGAGCAGGTCTCCTACCTTGATCTCCGCAATCATGCCTCCCGCGTCCGCGCGGGCTCGGCCACGGTGAGCGAGCCGGTTCCGACCCCGATTCTGCGCCTCGGCTCCCGTGAGCCAGCCGCCCAGCCAGCAGTCCGCCCGCGCCCGAACAGCTGATTCGGCGGCCGGGTTGGAATGGCTTATGTGGGCCAGCGTCTGCCGCGCAGTGACGGACACCGGGAGCGCTCACGTCATGCAGCTCCAGCTGACGGCGGACTCTCTGCGGAAGAAGAAGGAGAAGGAAGCCATCCGTCCCCGTCCATCCGCGACCGCCGCCCTCCGCGCCGACCAGGACGGCGGTGGTCGCGGCGAGTCAGACCCGCCGCCCCCTCACGCGGAGACGTCCGACCAGGCGGCGCGAGTCCGCTCGTACGCCGTGATCCGGTCGGTGGCGCGCAGCGTCACCTCCAGCTGGGTCAGCCCCGCGACGAGCCTGTCGCGGGCGTCGTCGTCGAGTCGGAACGGCGCCGCCCGGACCCCCGCAGCCTCGCAGGTGACCGTTCGCTCAGCCACGTCGACGCTGATCTCAGCGGCGGCGTCGGCAGTGGTGGCGGTCATCAGGGCGGCGGCTGCCGCCGGCTCGCACCAGACGGGGACCAGCCCGGCGTTGGGCATGTTGTTGCGGAAGATGTCCGCGAAGCCCGGCGCGATCACCGCCCGGAAACCCCACTCGTGCAGCGCCCACGGCGCGTGCTCACGCGACGAACCGCAGCCGAAGTTCGGGCCGCTGACCAAGATCGCCGCTCCGGCACGCTCGGGCCGGTTGAGGATGAAGTCCGGGTCGCGGCGCCACTGTTCGAAGAGGCCCTCGGCGTAACCGGTGCGGGTGGTGTTCTTCAGCCACGCGGCCGGGATGATCTGGTCGGTGTCGACGTTGGGCCGGTCCAGGGGCACCCCACGGCCGGTGACGCGGATGAGCGGTTCCATACGGCTGCTCCCTACAGATCGGCCGGCGTGGCGAAACGTCCGGCAACGGCGGTGGCGGCGGCCGTGGCGGGGGACACGAGATGCGTCCGGGCCCCGGCGCCCTGCCGGCCCTCGAAGTTGCGGTTGGAGGTCGACGCGCAGCGCTGACCCGGCGCGACGGTGTCGCCGTTGATGCCGACGCACATCGAGCAGCCCGGCATGCGCCATTCGAAGCCGGCCGCGGTGAAGACCCGGTCCAGCCCTTCCTGTTCGGCCTGGTGACGCACGAGCATCGAGCCGGGGACGACCAGGCCGCGTACGCCGTCGGCCACGCGCCGCCCGTGCAGCACGTCGGCCGCGGCGCGCAGGTCCTCGATCCGGCTGTTGGTGCAGGAACCGATGAAGACCACATCGATGCCGACGTCGCGCATCGGGGTGCCGGGACGCAGGTCCATGTAGGTGAGGGCGCGCTCGGCGGCGGCCCGCTCTCCGGGATCTGCGCTGGCGGCGGGGTCGGGGACCACGCCGTCGACCGGTACGCTCTGCCCGGGGTTCGTGCCCCAGGTCACCCGCGGCACCGTGGCACCCGCGTCGACGACCAGTTCCCGGCCGAAGACCGCGTCCGTGTCGCTGCGCAACGTCCGCCATGCGGCGACGGCTTCGTCCCACAGATCACCACGCGGGGCACGGGGGCGGCCCTTCAGGTACGCGAACGTGGTCTCGTCGGGAGCGATCAGACCACTGCGCGCGCCCATCTCGACAGCCATGTTGCACAGCGTCATCCGCCCTTCCATGGACAGCGCGCGTACGGCGGGGCCCCGGAACTCGATGAGCGTTCCCGTGCCCGCGTCCGTGCCGCCTGCAGCGAGGATGCCGAGTGCGAGGTCTTTGGCGGTGGCACCGGGCGGGAGTTCGCCGGTGACCGTGACGGCCATGGATTCCGGTCGTCGGGCCCGCAGGGTCTGCGTGGCGAGGACGTGCTCGATCTCGCTGGTGCCGATGCCGAACGCGATGGCGCCGAACGCGCCGTGGGTGGCGGTGTGGCTGTCACCGCAGACGATGGTCGTGCCGGGCCGGGTGAGCCCCATCTGCGGGCCGATCACATGCACGATGCCCTGCCCCGGGCTGCCCACCGGGTGCAGCTCGATGTCGTTGTCGCGGCAGTTGTCGGCGAGCACCTGCAACTGCTTGGCGGCTCCCGCGTCCGACGGCAGCTCGCGTCCGTCGGTCGGGACGTCGTGGTCGGAGGTGGCGACCGCGAGGGCGGGGCGGCGTACCGTGCGACCGGCCTCGCGCAACCCGGCGAACGCCTGCGGCGAACTGACCTCGTGCAGCAGGTGCAGATCGATGTAGATGAGGTCGGACGCCCCGGGCTCCACGACGTGCAGGTCCCAGATCTTGTCCACCAGGGTTTTCCGGGTCATGACTCGCCCTTTCAGAGCATGTCGCCGACGGCGAGTGCGTCAGGAGGAACTCGAGGCCGGGATGTAGCGACGGCGCAGCAGCGCGCGGTCGGCCTTGCCGACGACGGTGCGGGGGATCCGGTCGAACGCCAGGACCGCACCGGTCAGCCCGTGCGAGGCGAGGAGCTTGTCGACAGCGGTGACGGCGTCGTCGTCGGAGGTCCCCGGTGCCGCGCGCAGCACCACGAGCACGCGGTTGCTCAGGGTGTCCGTGTCGGCGGCGAGGCTGACGGACTCGGCAACCGGGCATTGCCCGGCGATGAGTTCGTCGAGGAAGGGAGCGGCCATCGGACCGTCCGTGGCCAGCAGCAGGTCGGTGACGCGCCCGAGCAGGCGGAGGCTGCCGTCGTCCAGGCGCTGGGCGACGTCGCCGGTCCAGAAGTCGGGGCCACGGAAGGTGGCCGCATTGGCCTCGTCGTCGTCCAGGTAGCCGTTGCTGGTGCAGTCGGAGGTGAGCACCAGATGGCCGAGGTCGTCCCGGTCGTACCCGTCGAGCGCCTCCAGACGGGCGCGAACGCCCGCGACCTCGTGCATACCGCCGACGGTCTGCACCTCGTCCGCCATGTTGCCCAGGGCGAGGCCGAACTCGGTCGAGCCGTAGATGTGGCGGATGTGGATGCCGAGGACATCGGCAGCAGTGGCGATGAGGGCCGGGCTCGCGTACGCGCCGCCGCACATCGGGCGGCGCAGCCGGGAGAGATCGGCGCCGGGCTGCTGCGCGGCGGCCGCGATCAGGTCCTCGTAGTGATTGGGCAGCATGCTGGTGTACGTGGCACCGGTCGCGGCCAGCTGCGACAGCAGCGTCGCGGGTTCCGCGCCCGGGTCGGCGAGGATCAGGCGGGCGCCGGCGAGCAGCGCCGCGAAGGCGTGCAGGTCGGTCGCGTGCGCCACGTCAAGGGTGTGTCTGCAGAAGAACGCGTCGCGCTCGGTCGCTTCGATGTGGGCGATCCAGCGCCGGCGCTCGCGAACGAAGGGCTCCTGGCGCCAGGTGACGAGCTTGGGCGCCTTCGTCGAGCCGGAGGTCCACAGCATGCGGAAGGTCCCCGGCGCGAACGCCCGTCCCTCCGGCGCCGCGCCGGCCGGGGCGACGGCGGTCTGCAGCTCGGCGAGCTCCACGCGGGGCAGAGTGACGCCGGCGCGGTGGTGATTCCCGGGGCCGACCCACAGCGCGGGTTCCGTCATCCGCAAGGCACGGGCCACGGCGGTGGCGTCGAAGTCGGCGAGCAGCGGGACATAGGCGGCACCGGCCGCGCAGAGTCCGAGCAGGAAGGCGATGTAGGAGGCGTCGTTGGCCAGGCCCGAGCAGACGACCACACGGCCCTCGGTGACTCCGCGGGCGCGCAGGCCGACCGTGATCCGGTCGGCCTGCGCGAGCAGTTCGGTGTACGAGGTGCGCTCGCCGGCCGTGGTCTCGACCGCGATCGCGTCCGGTCGGCGTCGCGCGATCTCACGAATTGCTTTGTAGAGCGCTGTCATTAAGAGACCCAGCCCGCATAGGTGGCGAAGCGGAAGTCCTTGGCGAGGCAGTCGACGCTGCGGAATCCGGCGTCGCGCAGCCACTGCAATTGGGTTTCCAGGTCGATGCAGACGTCGAATTTCATCCGCTCGCGGCCGGCCGCCCATTCGTGCGCGGGCGCCTGCTCACGGACCACGTGCAGTTCGTGCTGGCTGTCGTAGAGGGATTCCAGGTGCGGCAGCGGGCCCTGCACCTGTTCGACGTTGACAAAGACGCCACCGGGGCGCAGCGCGTCGCGAATGCGCTGGAACAGCCGGCGCTTGTCGGTGTGGCTCAGGTGGTGGATCGCGAGACCGGAGACGACCGCGTCGAACTGTCCTTCCGGCAGCTGGTCGGTCAGGTCGCCGGTCTGCACCGTGACCCCTTCCTGGCTGGCGAAACGGCTGCGGGCCTGCGTAAGCATCAGTTCCGAGCGGTCGACAAGCACCACGTTCGCCTCGGGGAGTTCACGCAGGATCGCCGCGCTCAGCAGGCCGGTGCCGGCGCCGAGGTCGAGTACCCGTGGCGCGGCCGGCACGGTCGCCGCGACGGTGCGCACCGCGGCCTCGTAGATCAGGTCGAACGACGGGATCAGCTGACGACGCAGCGCGTCGAACGTGGTCGGGTCCCAGAGGTCGTTTCCCTTGATCTCAAACGTTTGCGCCACGTCTTCTCTCCGTTCGTCATCATGCCGCAGATGCGGAACGGTGGTGAGTATTGCGGCGCAAAAGAAGTGGTGTCAACGCCGTTGCCATAAAGCGCAATGGCCCCTCCTATTCCCCTACTTCGCTTCTGCGCAGTTTCCTGGATGGCCACTGCATCGATGGCTAGCATGCTTTGCAATTTATGCGCGAGGAGTGTCCATGACGAACGAATTCGCGGCCCGTCCGGTCTGGAACGAGCAGCGCCCGAGCCCCATGCCGGCTCACCGCTACCGCTCGTACGCCGAGGAGGTCGAACCAGTTCTGCTGCCGGACCGGACCTGGCCGGACCGGACGATCACCCGTGCCCCGCTGTGGTGCTCGGTCGATCTGCGCGACGGAAACCAGGCCCTCGCCGTGCCGATGGACCCGGCCCGCAAGCACCGCTTCTTCCACCTGCTCGTGCGGATGGGCTACAAGGAGATCGAGGCCGGCTTCCCCGCGGCCAGCGCGACCGATCTCACGTTCATCCGGGAGATCATCGAGAGCGACGCCGTCCCGGACGACGTCCGCCTCCAGGTCCTCTCGCCGTGCCGGCCCGAGCTCATCGACCGCACGGTCGAGGCCGTGGCCGGGGCGCGCAAGGTGACCTTGCACATCTACAACCCGACCTCCGAGCTGCAGCGCCGGGTGGTCTTCCGTCAGGAGCGGGCGCAGATCCGCGAACTCGCC
This sequence comes from Streptomyces sp. NPDC101151, assembly GCF_044768335.1. Lineage (NCBI taxonomy): Bacteria > Bacillati > Actinomycetota > Actinomycetes > Kitasatosporales > Streptomycetaceae > Streptomyces > Streptomyces sp. NPDC101151. The sequence goes on from NZ_JBIWPP010000004.1 coordinate 104,957, forward strand.
GTCGCGTCGGCCCGCCGTCTCGCCGCGGCCGCCGAGTCGCTGACCGGTGCCGACGTGCGCCTGCAGTATTCGCCGGAGTCGTTCACCGGCACCGAGCCGGGCTTCGCGGCCGAGGTCTGCAACGCGGTCCTCGACGTCTGGCAGCCCACCCCGCAGCGCCCGGCCACGATATGCCTGCCGGCCACGGTGGAGATGACCACCCCGAACACGTACGCCGACTCGATCGAGTGGATGAGCCGCAATCTGGAGCGGCGCGACTCGGTCATCCTCTCGCTGCACCCGCACAACGACCGCGGCACCGCCGTCGCCGCCGCCGAACTCGGCCTCGCCGCCGGCGCGGACCGCATCGAGGGCTGTCTGTTCGGCAACGGTGAACGCACCGGCAACGTCTGCCTCGTCACGCTGGGCATGAACCTGTTCAGCCGCGGCGTCGACCCCGAGATCGACTTCTCCGACCTGGGCGAGGTCCGCCGGGTCGTGGAGGAATGCACGGCACTGCCGGTGCACGAACGCCACCCCTGGGGCGGCGAGCTCGTCTTCACCGCCTTCTCCGGCGGCCACCAGGACGCCATCAGCAAGGGGATCTCGGCACTCGCCGACGGGGCCGGCTCAAGCGGCTACGACCTGCGCGACGAGCACTGGCAGGTGCCTTACCTGCCGATCGACCCCAGCGATGTCGGCCGCGAGTACGAACCGGTCGTCCGGGTCAACTCGCAGTCCGGCAAGGGCGGTGTGGCGTTCGTGCTCAACGACTCCTACGGACTGCACCTGCCCCAGCAGCTCCGCGCGGACTTCGCCGTCCTGGTCCAGCAGGTCACGGACCGCCAAGGCGGCGAACTGAGCCCCCGACAACTGCGTGAGCTTCTCGACACGGCGTACACACCCGTCCCCGGCCGGCTGCGACTCCTCGACCACACGCCGACCTCCGTGACGGTCAGCCTCGACGGCAACGACAAAGAAATACCCCTGACCGGGACCGCGCCGCTGCCCGCATTCGCCGACGCACTCACCCAGCTCGACCTGAAACTCACCATCACCGCGGCCACAGCGCACAAACTGCCCGACGGCCGGGCAATCGCCTACCTGAACAGTGGTGGGACCTGGGTCATCGGGACCGGCGAAGACACCACCACAGCCGAACTCACCGCCGCCGTCGGCATCATCAATCAGACGCACCACTGACAAGGGCGAAGCGAGCGTCAGCGCCGGCCGGCCACGGGGCAAAGACGGCCCTGCCGGCGTTGGTGCAATCCTTTTGCTAAACGCCCTTGGCCGCGTGTTCGCACGGTGAACAAATCTATTTATGAGCGCGATAAACAACTGAACTTGGACCGCGCGTACCACCTCTGGCTAGGCTGGCATCAATCGAAGCTGAAAACGTATTCGGCGTTTCGCTAAAGGGAATAGCCGGAGCCCTGTCGGCGGACCGAAAAAATGACGACCGAGAGGAACCCCGACATGTCTGATCGGCAGCAGAACGACTTCCCGCTCCTGGCCGATTTCACGGCGGCGCTCACCTCGGCGACCTTCGGGAAATGGCACGAGCTCGTCGACGACTACGTCCACCGCGCCGAACTGGCCGGGGAGTGCCGGCGGCTCGCGGACCTGGCCTTCCGCGGCCGCGACGCCGCGGCGCGCGCACACCTGCACGACGTACTCGCGGTCATCTACGCCTACGAGTTCAGCCAGTCCTCGGCCCGCAACCCCGACCAGGACCCCCAGCCGGTCCTGCGGGACGTCACGAGCATCCTCGAGAACGCCATGCTGGACCATGAGTTCCGGCAGGTGCCCGAGGAGCTGCTGAGCGGCTTTCCCAGCGGCGAGAAGGAGTACGTGCGCTGGCTCAAGGCCCTCATCCAGGACCACCCGGCGAGCGCCCACCCGATGTACTCCGAGCACCTGACGAACTCGGCGACCGTCGAGGACATACGCTTCCTGCTGGCCCAGGAGACCTCCCTGGATCCGCGCTTCGACGACATCCTCGCCGTCATGCAGTTCGGTGCGACCGGCGCCGAGAAGATGGAGATCGCGGCCAACTACTGGGACGAGATGGGCAACGGCGAGTTCGCCGACGTCCATACGACGCTCTTCTCCCAGTGCCTCACCTCGATCGGCGTCGACCAGGACTACGTCGAGTCGAATCTGCTGCCGGTCGCCAGGGAATGCGGCAACATCTCGGCCGGCCTCGCGCTCAGCCGCCGGCACTACCTGCGCGCCATCGGCTACTACGGCGTCACCGAGTTCCTCGCCCCCCGGCGCTTCCGCCAGTTGGTCACCGCATGGGACCGCCTCGGGCTCCCGCCGGAGGGCAAGGTCTACCACGACATCCACATCAACATCGACGCCCACCACGCGGCCGGCTGGTACAAGAACGTCATCGGGCCGGTCGTCGCGCGCGACGCCGCCGCCGGCCGCGAGATAGCCCTCGGCACCTTCGTGCGGCTCAACACCTCGGCGCAGTACCTCGACCAGGTCCTCGAGGCGTGCCTGAAGCAGCCCCTGCCCGCCTGAACCACCGTTGCCCCGCCTCCCCGAAAGGCATCGACCGTGACTCTCAACGCGCAGCACTTTCAGGTCTTCGACCTCCCCGAGACGGGTGAGGACATTCTGAAGAGCTTCGAGGACCTCGCCTTCGACGAGTACATCGGCAACGGCAACCGCTGGCGCCGCTTCTCCCAGTACCGGCTCGAACACCGCGACGGGGCCTGGGACTTCGAGCGGCTCCCGCACCGCCCGTACGTCACCTATTCCAAGTTCAACCCGATCGCGGGCGGCATCCGGCGGCACTACCAGCCGATCCAGGTCGACCTGGTCGAGCACATCCGGGAGGCCTGCGCCCAGATCCCGTTGCCCGAGGACGACGTCTGGCAGATCAACGTCCACCAGTACCGGGTCATCGCCACCAAGGAGCTGCAGGGCGTCGTCGTCCCGGAGGGCGTGCACCAGGACGGCCACGAGTTCGTGGTGATCTCCGTCTACAACCGGGTCGGCATCACCGGCGCCGAACTGACCCTGCGCGGCGCGGACGACAAGGAAAAGCCCGTCTTCACCGCGACCCTGCCGGCGGGGCAGGCCATCGCGTTCGACGACCGTGCGCTGTGGCACTACGTGACCGACATCGTGCCGGTCGAGGAGGAGGGCCACCGCGACATCACGGTGGTGTCGTTCTCGCGCTGGAGCGAGCGCTGGTACGGCGATGCCTTCGAGGAAGAAGCCATCGGTGAGGGCCGCGGATGACCACCCTCCTGAAGTACCACACCCTCGGCAACGACTACCTCGTTGCCGACCCGGAGCTCGGCGCGCCCGCGCCGGGCGCCACGGCCACCCGGGTCCTGTGCGACCGGCGCACGGGCGTCGGAGCGGACGGGGTGCTCTACGGCCCCCTCCCGGCCGCGAATCCGGTGGCCGGCCCGCAGGACACGTTCGATGTACGGGTCTTCAACTCCGACGGTTCCGAGTGCGCGCGCAACGCGAACGGCCTGCGCATCTTCGCCCGATACCTGCGCGAGCACGGCCGCACGCTCAGCGACGACATCACGCTGCGGACACCCGGCGGCGACGTGAGAGTGCGGCTCGGCAGCCCGGTCACCGCCGCGGGCACCATCGACCTGGGCCCGTGGACCCACCACAGTCCCGCACCGGCCGCCGGTGCGGAGATGATCGGCGTACCCCTCGAGATCGAGCAGGGCACCGTGGTGAACGCGACGGCGGTCCACAACGGCGTGCCGCACGTGGTCGCGCTGGTCGACGGTGCGACCGCCGAGCTCGCCGCCCGGATCGGCCCGCGGATCGTCGGGTACGCCGGCTTCGCGGAGCGGCCCAACGCCGAGCTGCTCACCGTCGAGGACCGGCGCACCGTGCGGATCCAGATCTGGGAGCGGGGTGTCGGATACGCTCCGGCTTCCGGCAGCGGTGCCTGCGCCGCCGCCTGCGCCGCCTACCGGCTGGGGCTCACCGATCCCTCGGTGACCGTGGTCATGCCCGGCGGCACCGTGGCCGTGGAGATCACGAAGGACGAGCGGGTGCTGCTCTCCGGACCCAGCTCCTGCGTCGGCCGGGTGACCCTGGCCGACGAGTTCGTGCCGCACCTGCGCGCGGAGCGGCCACAGTGAACCGGGACACCCGAGACCCGGCGAAGGCGGCGCCGCTCGCTCCCGCGCCGGCCGGGCGTGCCCTGAAGATCCTTCCCGGAGGCTGCCCGCTGGACTGCCCGGACGCGTGCTCCTGGCAGGTCGAGGTCGAGGACGGCGTCGCGGTGCGGCTGCGTGGAAACCCGGACCATCCGTACACCCGCGGAACCCTGTGCGTGAAGGTGAACCAGTACCTGGAGCACACGCGGGCCCCCGACCGCCTGATGCATCCCCTGCGCCGGATCGGGCCCAAGGGCGAGGGACGGTTCGAGCGAATCGGCTGGGACGAGGCGCTCGGCGAGATCGCCGACCGCCTCACCGAGGTCGTCGACCGGTACGGCGGGGAGGCCATCTGGCCCTACCAGGGAACCGGGAACCTGGGCTTTCTGCAGGGCTTGCAGGGGCGCGCCGGCGGCCGGCTGTGGAACACCCTGGGCGCCTCCCGCCACGACATGACGATCTGCTCGATCGCGGGCCTGGTGGGCACCGGTTACACGCTGGGCACCAGCCGGGGCATCGACCCGGAGGATCTGCGACACTCGCGGCTGATCCTGCTGTGGGGCTGCAACACGCTCACCACGAGCCATCACCTGTGGAAGGTGCTGTCGCAGGCGCAGCGGTCCGGGGCGTACGTCGTGGCCATCGATCCGGTCCTGACCAAGACGGCTCGGCTCGCCGACGAGCATGTGCCGCTCAACCCCGGCACGGATGCCGCGTTCGCCCTCGGGCTGCTCAACGTGGTGCTGTCGCTCGGGGCCGAGGATCGTGCGTACTTGGCCGAGCACACCGTGGGCTGGCCCGAGTTCCGCGCACGCATCGAGCAGTTCACGCCGGAGCGCACCGCGGAGATCTGCGGGCTGCCGGTGGAGACGGTCGAGCGACTCGGGCGGCGCCTGGCCGTCACCCGGCCCACCGGGATGAAGGCGGCGCAGGGGATCCAGCGGCACGCCGGGGGCGGCATGGCACTGCGCACGCTGGCGGCGCTGCCCGGGGTGACGGGTGACTGGAAGCTCCCCGGCGGCGGTCTGGCCTACTCGACGGACGGCTACTTCGGCGGCGACCGCGAAGCCCTCTTCCGCGACGACCTGCTGCCCGCTCCGGTACGAAGCCTCTCGATGACCCGCCTCGGCGAGGCGCTCACCACGGTCGACGATCCGCCGGTCAAGGCGTTGTTCGTCTACGGGGCCAACCCGGCCACGGCGGTGGGCGGCCAGGGCCAGGTGCGCGCGGGCCTGCTGCGCGAAGACCTGTTCACCGTGGTCATGGAGCATTTCCGCACCGACACCGTGGACTACGCCGACATCGTGCTGCCCGCCACGATGCAGACCGAGCACACCGATCTGCTCGACGGGTACGGGCACATGTACATCACCTGGAACGAGCCCGCGGTCGCCCCGCCCGGCGAGTGCCTGTCGACCACGGAGACGTTCCGCCGGCTCGCGGCGCGGCTCGGCCTGACGGATCCGAGCCTCTTCGGCTCCGACGAGGACCTCGCCCGCGAGCTGCTGTCCAGCGGCCACCCCTCGCTGGACGGCATCGACCTGGACCGGCTACGCCGGGAGGGCTACGCCCGGCTCAACTATCCCAGCCCCTTCGTCCCGTTCGCGGACGGCTTTCCCACGCCGTCGGGGAAGCTGGAGTTCGTGTCCGCGGCGGCGGCCGCCGACGGGTACGACCCGCTGACCGGATACACGCCTCCCAAGGAGGCCGCGGATCCCGAGCTGGCACGCCGGCTGCCGCTGGTGCTCATCTCGTCGGCCTCGCACTTCTTCCTCAACACGACGTTCGCGAACAAGGAATCACTGGTGCGCCGGGCCGGCGCACCCTTCGTGGAGTTGCATCCCGACGACGCGGCGGCCCGGGGGCTGGTCGAGGGACAACAGGTCCAAATCTTCAACGACCGGGGCGCCTTCACCGCGCAGCTGCAGGTGAGCGACTCGGTGCGGCCGGGGGTGGCCCGCACCGCCAAGGGCTGGTGGTCGAAGCTCACAGGGAATCGGGCAGGGGTCAACGCCACGGTGGCCGAGCGGGACTCGGACATGGGCGGCGGTGCGGTCTACCACGACAACCGCGTCGAGGTGTCCGCGACCGAGCAGGGAAGGTGAGGGATGGACGACAACGAGGAAAAGCGCGCGGCGCTCCTCCTGGAGGCACAGGACAAGGCGGAGGAGCTGTTCGAGGAGATCGGGCGCCGGCAGCTGATCGCCGCCGGGAAGAGCGAGCGGGAACTCAGCGATCAGATCCGGGACTTGGCACACGAGATGTTCGGCATCGAACGCTTCTGGCACAAGCGCATCGTGCGCGCTGGCCCGAACACCCTGCACCCGTACCGCGTGAACCCCCCGGACCGGCTGATCGCCGAGGACGACGTGGTGTTCTGCGACTTCGGGCCGCTCCTCGAACAGTGGGAGGCCGACTTCGGCCGCACGTACGTGCTCGGTGACGACCCGGTGAAGCATCGTCTCCGCGACGATCTGTCGGTCGTCTTCGACGCCGGCCGCCGCTACTTTTGCGACCGTCCGGACATCACCGGCGCGCAGCTGTTCGCCGAGATCCAACGGCTGGCGGGCGAGGCGGGCTGGGAGATCGGCGCCACCCACGCCGGACACCTGGTCGGGGAGTTCCCGCACGAGCGCATCAACGGCGACGACATCGAGTACTACATCACCACCGGCAGCGACGATCCGATGCGCCGCCCCGACCGTGCCGGGCGGCTCTGTCACTGGATTCTGGAGATCCACCTCGTCGACCGGTCCCGGGGGTTCGGCGGCTTCTACGAGCAGTTGCTCGATCTCGGCCGATGACGCCCGTCGAACGTGGGCGGGGACAGAGACAACGAAGTGCCCGGTGACCCCGTACGGCCGCCGCGACGTCCGCGGCGGCCGATGATTCGAGCGTTACGGTGAGCTGGTCGGGCTGCGCTTCAGGCGGCCCGTCCGGGCTCGTCGACCAACGGGAACTGGCGGAGCGCCGCTCGGGCGACGGAGAACGCGGCCTCGACCACGTCGGCCGGCGTACCCGGCGCGTGGACGAAGGAGACCGGCACGGGCCCGGGACGAAACGGCAACGTGCCTGCGGGGACGGGCGTCAGGTTCCACTTCTCGCCGCTGTTGGCGAGCAGGCCGATGACGCCGAGCCCTGCCCGGGTGGCCGCTCGCAGCCCGGCCAGGTCGGGGCCTTCGTAGGCCACGTGCCAGGGAACTCCCTGGCCGTCGAGGGCGCTGACGATGTGGGTGCGTGTATTGCACGGCTCGGTGGGCAGCACCATCGGAATGGAACGGCCGGCGGCCAGGCTCGCGGCGTCGTGTGCGTACCAGGCCAGCTGCAGCGAGCCGAGCGGGCGGCTCCGTTCACCTCGGGTACGGCCGATGATGACGGCGATGTCGGTCTCCTGCTCGGCCGTCCGCGCGGCAATGTGCTCACTCGCCCCGATCCGCGCGGTCAGCGTGACCCGAGGCAGGGCGCGGGTGAGGCCGACGAGCAGATCCTGGAGGACGTCTTCCAACTGCTCCGAGACGCCTATGGTGAGCCGAAGGCCTTCTCTCGGTGCAGTCAGCCGGGCCATTGCCTCGTCATTTACGGTGAGGATTTTGCGAGCGTAGAAAAGCAATTCTTCACCGGCATCGCTGAGTTCGAGCCGGCCCCTGGTCCTGACGAAGACCGGGCCGTGCAGGACAGCCTCGAGCCGACGAATGTGGTAACTTACTGCGGGCTGGGTCAGTGCGAGCGCGTCCGCCGCCCGCCGGAAACTCCCCGTTTCCACTATCGTGCTCAGCGTTCGCAGCTGATTCACGTCGAGATTGCGAGACGTGATTGTTCGTTCTGGACTCATAGGTCTTCACTTTCGCATTCGGCAAACCGCCTCGAACATCCCCCGAGATACTCGAACTAATCTTCACGAAGAACGGGTTCGCGCACATCCACGGGCGGGACGCTCATCGAGCGGGCCCTCAGTAACGACCGTGGTCATGTGCGACGTTCGTCATGGCAGGTCGGCGTGGCGCCGGGCAGGCGGCGCAGTTACGGCTGCGGGCGCCGACGGCGATGCCGAGCTGGAAGCGGTTGTTGATGCCCAACTCGTCCATCATGGAACGGAGCATGTAGGTCACGGTGCGACGGCTGACACCGAGCTGCCGGGCCGCGCTGGCATCGGTATGACCGGTGGCCAGCAAGGCGATCAACTTTTCGTGGCGGTTCTCGATCGTCTCACTCGGACTGAACGGAGGTGCGGTGATGGCGCGTTGATGTATTCGGTCACAATTGTCGCACATTACTCGAACCAATCTGAGATTGTCATCCTGGTCGAATGATGAAGAACCCCCGGCCCTACCCATTGGGGCAGGACATCGGGACGATCACGCATGCTTGGGCGGGACTGATGCCGGTCCGTGCGGGTGCCGGCACTGCTGAAGACGCCGTTGGAAACGAAATGCCTCAGCGAGGGAGAAATCCGGGGGTGATGGCCTCGCCCGCCTCCATGACGACCACTTTCTCGATCTCCTCGAAACAGGACAACGATGTCAAGTGGGGTCTTTGCATGCGGCAGAATCTGAACCAGGCTGCTGTAGGCGATCTGTTCGGAGTGAGCCAGCCGGCCCTGTCAGGGTTTATTGTGCTGTCCTTCCAGTTCTCCAACACCAACTGCCTCGGCCGGAACCCTGCACAAGCACGATCGGGAGAACAAATTCCACCGTTCCCCTCCGATCCCGCCGCCCCGTCCAGGTGCCACTCGAAACGCTACGGTCGATCGGCGGACTGAGCCACGCACTATCGATGCGTGGATACGGCATCCCCCAGCACGTATGAAAGCCTGGTCAACCGCAGTTGGGTGGGTGTGCCCGGAACCGCGTGGAGCGAGAACAGACGCTGCCGCGACCGCGAACTCATCATCAGCGCGTAGTCGAAGTCCAGGCGGCCGACCCGGTCGTCCAGCACGCTCACCATCGGAGCGGGGGCCCTGGAGACCTGGTGCTCGTCCCACATCCGCGTGAATTCCGTGCTCGCCATGCGCAGATCGGCCACCAGTGCGGCCGCGGCCGTGTCGTATCCGCGCTCGGCCACGATGACGCGCAGGTACGCGACGTAATTGCGGCCGATGGCCTCCTGGTGCTCCGCCGAGTTCAGCACCGGCCGGCGCCAGCGGCCCGAGCAGAACCAGCACCAGAACATGTTTCCCTCCCAGCCGGGCAGGCCGGCGACGAGGCCGAACAGCGTCGTGTGCAGCTCGTTCTGTGCCGTGACGGTGGCGAGGTCGTCCACGACGAACGCCGGGGACGTCGCCGCCACCGCCCGCATGACCGACAGCAGTTCGGGATCGACGACGCCGTCCGGTTTCGCCACCGTGGGCTCGGTGCGACCGGCCAGCAGGTACAGGTAGGCACGCTCGTCCGGGCCCAGCCGCAACGCGCGGGCCAGCCCGGCGAGTATGGCGGCCGACGGCTGCGGGCCACGGCTCTGCTCCAGCCGTTCGTAGTAGGTCGTCGACATGTTCGCCAGGCGCGCCACCTCGTCCCGGCGCAGCCCCGGTGTCCGGCGCCGTTGACCGGTCTGCAGCCCGACCATCTCCGGTGACAACGCGTCACGTCGCCGGCGCAGGAAATCGGCCAGCGCCTCCCGCGTGGTCGACTCGGTGTTCTCCGGCATCGGCTACACCGTCCCGCACAGGCCACAAGACACCCGCCCTGGTAATGCGTTGGTGATCATCGCCTCGAGGACGACTTCTAAGCCTCGGAAGGCTTCGATGCCAAGGGCTTGGCGGTGGGGCGTGACGGCCACATTCACTCCTTTGCGGTAGGGGAGACCGAGCCTAGAGCCATGCGTGCGGAGATCCGGAGGGGGCTCGCGGGCTGCGCAGCCAGTGGACAGAGCCGACGTTCTCCGTGATCTTGGACGCTCGATCTTTGTGCCGCAAGGGCGTGTTGGTGCCGGCGGCCGGTCCCGACCGGTGTGACGTGACCCCGGACCTTGAGGTTGCGAGCAGGGCCCGGAAACTCCTCCGCCGACGCGGCTCTACTGCGCCGTACTCCCAACTCCCGTGCCTCGTAAAGGAGTTGAGCTGACGCTTATTTGCTGACGCGATCCGTCGTCTTCGGAGCGTCGACGCCCGGGGAAGCGCGGTGGCGGCCGGCCACGGCGCGGCCGGCAGACAGATTACGTAGGAGTGACATCTCCGGCCGGGGCTGCCCGCGGCGGGTGACGCCCTCGCCGCCCTCGCCCACCACCTCACTCGCCCGCTCGGCATCCTCGCCGTCACCACCTGGCCGGCCACCCGGAATCCCCCCGGCAAATCCAGGCTCCAGTAATCCCCCGTTAATAACACTCGGGGCAGGCCTTTCGATTCTTGTCATCTTGGTCGAGGTCTTCCGGCGATGACCTGCGTCTATAAAATTCATTTATCGACGCTTCGGAATGCGCGATTGCGCGGCGGCCGAACATAAGAAAGTTTGATCACCGCCCGGAGCGTAGTTTCGTGGGCCGGCCGTATATTTTGATCACCGCATCCGGGGTATCGATTGGAGCTTTGACCATGCTCGAAGTGATTCATCATGTCCGGCGCCCCGGTGCCGGGCCGACCGTGCTGTTCGTTCCCGGTCTGGGAATGACCTCGCACTGTTTCGCGCACATGGCGGCCGGCCTGGGCCCGGACCATGACGTCGTCACCGTGGACCTGCGCGGGCACGGGGCCAGCCCGGAACCCCCGCTCGGCTGGACCCTCGAGGACGCGGCGGCCGATCTGGCGCAGGTCGTCGAGCAGTTGGACCTGCACGATGTCACGCTCGTCGGGTGGTCGCTCGGCGCGACCGTCACCTACAACTATGTCGACCGGTACGGGACCGACCGGGTCTCCCGGCTGGTCTCCGTGGAGATGTCGCCGCACCTGCTGCGGGAGGAGGGCTGGGAGCACGCGGCGTTCGGTGGTCTGGACGCGGTCGGCGCGCTGCAGGCGACCCAGCAGCAGTGGACCGACCCGGACGCGTACCTCACAGCCCTGATCGAGAACTGTTTCGCGTCCGGGAGTGAACCCGAACCCGGCGCGCTGCAGCCGCTGTTGGCCGAATCGCTGAAGACGTCGCGGCTGGCGCTGCTGGCCCTGTGGAGCGGGGTCCTCACCCAGGACTGGCGCGAGCGGATCGGTGCGCTGACGCTGCCGACGTTGCTGCTGCACGGGGCGAAGAGCCGGATCTTTCCCACCGAGGTCGGCAAGTGGCTGCTTGATGCGCTCCCCGACGCCCGGCTTGAGATGTTCTCCGAGAGTGGCCACGCTCCCTTCCTGGAGGAACCGGACCGGTTCGTCCGCGTGCTCCGCGACTTCATGGACGGGACGGCGGGCGTGTGAGTCGGCTGCGCGGCAACCCTTGGGCGACGCTGGTGGTGTTGTCCCTGGGCTACTTCATGACCTTGCTGGACTCCACGATCGTCACCATCGCGATCCCCAGCATCATCGACTCGTTGCACGCCACGCTGCCCCAGGTGCTGTGGGCGTTGAACAGCTACATCATCGCCATCACCGTACTGTTGATCACCGCGGGCCGCCTCGGCGACCGGTACGGCCCGCGGCAGATATTCGTCGTGGGCGTCCTGCTCTTCACCGTCGCGAGCCTGCTGTGCGGGCTCGCGACGGTGCCCGGCATTCTGGTGGGTGCCCGCGTGCTGCAGGGTGCCGGTGCCGCGCTGCTCATGCCGCAGAGCCTGACCCTGATCGTGGCCTCTTTCCCGCGCGAACGGCGCGGCACCGCACTGGGGGTGTGGGGCGCGATCGGCGGGGTGGCCTCGGTGCTCGGCCCGTCTCTCGGCGGCCTGCTGATCAACGTGGCCGGCTGGCGGTGGATCTTCCTCATCAACCTGCCGATCGGCGTGCTCGTCGTGGTGGCGGGCCTGACGATCGTCCCGGACCTGCGCACGGGCCGGCAGCACTCCTTGGACCTGCTCGGCGTCGGTGTCGCCTCGGTGGCCCTCGCCTGCTTCGCCTACGCCGTGACCAACGGCGCGGATCACCACTGGGGCCCCCTTGTCTGGGCACTGCTGGTGGCAGCCGCGCTGTTCGGCACCGGCTTCACCGTCCGCCAGCGGCATCGCCAGGACAGTGATCCGCTGGTGCCCTTCGCCCTCTTACGGATCCGCAGCTACACCGTGACGCTCGGGATCGCCGCCGCGATCACCGGTGCCACCTTCGCCATCACGGTGGTGGCCGCGCTGTACTTCCAGTCGGTGCTCGGCCTGAGCGCCTTCCGGGCAGGGCTGATCCTGGCGCCGGCCTCGGCGATGTCCATGCTGATCGCCCTCGTCGCCGGCCGGCTGGCCGACCGGATCGAGGGCCGGTACATCCTGCTGACCGGCATGGTCGTTCAGGGTGCCGGCATCCTGTGGACCGCGCTGCTGATGACGGGATCGGTGCACTGGACGGCCTTCCTGGCCCCGATGGCGGTCATCGGCATGGGCAACGGCTGCTCGATCGCGCCCAGGACGACGGTCGCCATGCGCGACGTCCCCCAGGAAATGACGGGTGCGGCCTCCGGGATCCTGGAGACGATGCGGCAGCTGGGCGCGATGGTCTTCACCGCCGGCGTCGTGGCGCTGGTGCAGGGTCTGCAGTCGGTGACGGGCGGCAGCGGCGCGGCGATGCGCGCCGCCACGGTCCTGCCGATCGCGGCGCTGGCTCTCGGCGCCGTCGCCTGCCTGGCGCTGCCGCGCGAGGCGGCTGAGCCCGCCGTGCATGCCCGACCGGTACCGTCCGACTGACGGCGACCGACCTGAGGAGTGCGGCTTTCCCGGCGGTGAACAGGACTCCGGACAAGTCCTGTCGTCCCGGGTCAGCGGCACTCCTCTCGCCTGTGGTCGGGCTGGTGCCGCTGCAGGCGGCGTTTGCCCGTCGAGGAGCGGCGTCCGGTGCGTGCTCTGGGGCCCGGGCCGGAGGCCGGGGGAGTGCCGGCCGGAAGCCCTCGTACGGGACGTACTCGGGCTTTCGGCACTGTGCGGCGAGTGGGGGTACCCCCGCTGGGGGAGCGTGCCGGGCGTCGCGACGGGGCGAACGTCGCCCGCCGCGGCACTAGCTTCCGGAACCGCTCTGTCCGGGCGTGTGCTGGAGGAGGAAGCTGATGTTCTCGTGGACGGAAGCGTGATCGCCGGACACGAACAGGGCATGGCCTGCTCGCCAGTACCGGATGCGCAGGCCTTCGTACTCGAAGACCTTCGGGGCCCGGCGGCGGTCGACGTCGATCGAGGCGACGGCCTCGGGGTGCGGGAAGGCATAGGACGGCCAGGTGAAGGGAGCGTCGGTCGGACCATTGAAGAAGCCCACGCCGTAGTGGTCGCCGGTCGGCCGGGGCCGGCTCGGGGCGCGGCCGTTGAGCATCGCGTCGAAGTACGCCTCGTACGGACGTATCTCGTACGCCGATTCGAGCAGCTCGACGACGCGGTCGCCGGGGTAGCGGGTGTGGATCTCGACAAGCTCGATCCGGTCGTCGAGCAGCTTGATCTCGGCGTGCATCGGCGAGGTGACGAAGCCCAGCGCCGACACGACGGCCTGCAGGTACTCCTCGACCTGCGCGGTCCGCTCCTCGGTGTACTTGCTGGGCACCACATGGCCGACTTCCTCGAAGTGCGGCATACCGGTGTTGACCTTGTCGGTCAGGGTGAACAGCGTGAGCCGGCCGTCGACGACGAGACCCTCGGCGCTGATCTCGGGGCCCGGCACGTACTCCTCGACGATGACCTCGTGCGTACGGTGGTCCCCGGACAGATGAGCCACCCGGACGTCACGGTCGGGGCGATTGGTCTCGGCCAGGTCGTAGGGCTCGAAGACGCGCGCCAGCTCGGAACGGTCGGCGACGAAGGTCACGCCGTGGCTGCCGCTGAACGATCGCGGCTTGACCACCACCGGCGGCTCCAGGCCGCCGAGCAGGTCCTCGGGCGAAAGCAGCGAACTCCGGTGGAAACCGACCTGGGTGAGCCCGTGCTCGCGCAGCACTTCGCGGGTCCCCGCCTTGTCCAGGACGCGGGCCTCGACGGCGGACGGCGTGCCGGGGATGCCGAGTTGCTCGCGTACGGCCGCCGCCAGCTCCATGGAGAACTCGGTGATGGCAAGGACGGTGGCCGGCTCGGCGTCGCGCACGCAGTCGGCGACGAGCAACGGGTCGAGCGCCTTGACGGTCCGGGTCTGCACGGCGGTCTGTTCGCCGATCTGCGCGAGGGACTCGGGTGTGTCGACGACGAGGAGCGAGGCGCCGAGTGTGGCCGCGTCACGGACGGCGTCGTCCAGTTCGTGGACGCTCCACGGGACTCCGACCAGCACGACGGTCTTAGTATTCATCCCGCTATTTTCCACACACAGACAGTGCGTCGACAATGCCGGATAGTTGCAGGAATTGTTATCGGTCGATCAAAAATCATTATTGGACCGCTCCGCCGCAGCTTGCATAGGGTTTATTTGACCTAGTGCCACACGGCGTGCGAATTATTCGAATGAATAGACAGTGTATTTCGTGCACGCCTGTGTCCCTTCATCGATCTGCCAGGAGAATCATGATCGGAACCATCGACCGGGAGATCCTGCTCGCTCACGCCCGGATGATCGCCTCGTCCGGCGGGAAGGCAGTCCCCGAGGGGGCGCAAGAGCTTTCCGACCTGGAGATCTGTGGTCCTGCCGAGATAACGGCGATGACCAGGGCGGCGGCCGGACGTGACGGCAGCGTGCTCGTCTCCAGCGGCGGCACCACGGGCACCCCGAAGCTGACCTACCTGCCCCACGACATGGCCTTCGACCGACTCCTGCCCGTCTGGCGCCCGGTGGGCGTCGGCGACGTCGTGCTCAACCTCTATGACGCCGGCCGCATGTGGGGCACCCACTATTTCGTGCAGAAGCTCGCCGAGCGCACCGAATCCACGGTGATCCCCTCGGGACCGATGACGGCCGAGGAGCTCGAACTCCGGCTTCCGATGCTCCGCGAGGTCGGCGTCAGCGCTCTGGCCAGTGTTCCGTCCGTTCTCGCCGATTTCGCCGAGACCGTGCTCAAGACCGGAGTGAAGCCACCGGTCAAGACCATCATCTGGATGGGCGAGGCATGGACGGAGTCCAAGCGGGAGCTGGTTCGACGGGCCTTTCCCGATGTCCAGCTGTGGGGCATCTACGGCTCGGTCGAGACCTGGGCGATGGGGTCCAACCGGCCCGAGTGCGACGAGGCGACGCTCCATCTGCTCGCGGACGAGATCTTCGAGCTGGAAGAGGCGGGTGCCTTGCTGACCCGGGCCGGCGACGGATGGACCGTGCCCGTCGTCCGTTATCGCCTCGGTGACCGCATCGAGGCAGCGGAGTGCCGCTGCGGACGCGGCGACGCCTTTCGGGTCTTGGGACGTGCCGACGACGGCTTCAGCCTTCTCGGCAACTATGTCAACATCGCGGACATCGTCGAGTCCGCGCGGCAGTGCCCGGGCGTCCTGGATGCCCAGCTCGTGCTCGTCCGCGACACCGACATGGCCGACGCGGCGCGTTCGATGACCGTCGAATACACCGGGACGGCCGCCCCGGAAGCCGTCCGGAGCCTGCTGACGGGGAGCAACGTGCGGCTCGGCACCGTCGACAGCCAGCACCCCGAGGCGATCTCCGCCCGTATGGTCGACCGGTTGCGCCGCATCACGAGGACGAACAAGACGCCGGCCGCGGTCTGGCAGGACGCACTCGGCAGCGGTTCTTAGACCGTGTACTGCGTGGTGAGGGGGACGGGCCGTGTGCGGCAGCGCCGCAGCTGCAGGCGGTCACCCGCCGCATCGGCCTTCGCCGGTGCGGCATGCCGCCCACTTGGTCCGGCCGTGCCACCGGTGAGGTCACGTCAGCTGCGGATCAAGTCCTGGAACCCGCCAGGGTCGTGACCCCCTCGGGCGGGCTCTCCGGGGCATGGCGGCGGGCTCTCGTCCAGGTCTTGGGCGTCCTCGGCGTCGACCCCGGCAGCCGGCAGCCAGGGAGCCGGTGGTGAGATTCGCCCGGCCGTGGCGGTCGGGGCCGGAGGCTTCGGGAGGCCTGGGCGGCGAGCCACCGCGCCGCCTTGTCCGACGCGGAACGAGTCGTCGGTCACCGTCCAGTCCGTCGGCCAGGGCAGCGTCTCGATCCGTCACGCCTCCTTCGTCGTCGGCTGCGACGGTGCCGGGAGCACCGTCCGCAAAGCCGCGGGCATTGCTTCCCGGGGACGAACGCCACCGCGTACGGCTTCGTCGGTGAAGTCCTCCTCGACAGCCCTCCGCAGGGAGCCGCCTGGCACACGGCGGAGGGCGAACCGGCCGTCGTACCCGTCTTCGGCCGCGGACCCTGCCGTTCGGCGCGGCCACCGTGTCGAGTTCCCCAGCCCGGTGATCGGCACGGCCGGCCGAAGTCCGGCAGGTGCGGGTTTCCGGGCGGGCGACGCGCTGTCGGTTCAGTCGATGACCGCCGTGGCCTCGATCTCGACGAGGTGGTCGGGTACGTCGAGTGCCGCAACGCCCAGCAGTGTGGCCGGCGGTACCGGGGTGACTCCCAGTTTCGCGGCCGCCCGGGACACCCCGTCCATGAGCAGCGGCATCTTGTCGGGGGTCCAGTCGACGACGTAGACGGTCAGTTTCGCCACGTCGTCGAAGGAGGCGCCGACCTCGGCCAGAGCGGTGGCGGTGTTGAGGTAGCACTGCTCGACCTGGGCGGCGAGGTCGCCCTCGCCGACCGTGACCCCGTCGGCATCGCCGGCGACCTGCCCGGCGATGAAGACCAGTTTCGACCCCGTCGCGACCGACACCTGCCGGTAGGCGTCGACCTTCGGCAGTCCGGTGGGGTTCACCAGGGTGATGGCCATGCTGACTTCCTCCTCCGCGCGAGGGCTTGTGGGTCCGCTCGCGGCGGACGGAGCCCTCGTAGTCACTTGTGGTTACTCGGGAACCGTAGGAGAGTGGTCGCTGACATGGAAGAACGCACTTTTCGGTGACTGGGGAACCTGATGGTGACCAAGCAGCTCAAGGGCTTGCCCGAGGACGCGGACCTGAGGCGAGCGGACTCGCTGGGGCGGGAGATTTTCTCCGACGTGGCCAACAAGTGGGCGCTTCTGATCATCGAGTGTCTCGGTGAGAGCACCCTTCGCTTCACCGAGCTGCGGGACGGGGTCGAGGGCGTCAGTCACAAGATGCTCACTCAGAACCTGCGCATGCTGGAGCGCAACGGCCTGGTCGAGCGGACGGTGCACCCCACCGTTCCCCCGCGGGTCGAGTACCACCTCACGGAGCCGGGTCTCGCCCTGCGAGTGACGATCGACGCACTGTGCGGCTGGACCCACCGCTACCTCGGCCACATCGAGGCCTCCCGTCACCGCTTCGACGCCTGACGCGTCAGCTCCCGTTCGGCGACCGCCCGGAAGCTGTGTGGCGGCCGGCCGGTGAGACGCTGGACGGTGTCGGTGGTGCGGTCCTCGGCTCCCTCGGCGATGGCGCGGTCCATGCCCGCCAGCATGGCGGCGAACTCCGGCGGTATGGACGCGGCCAGTCGGTCACGCATCTGTTCGTAGGTCAGATTGCGATGGGTCACGGGGCGGCCGGTGACCTCTGTGACGATCACGGCGATGTCGTCGTGGCTGAGCGCCTCCGGTCCGGTCAGGACCAGATCGGTGTCGGGCGCGCGGTCGCCGGTCAGGGCATGTACGGCGACGGCGGCGATGTCGTCGGCGTCGACGAATCCGACCCGGCCGGTCCCGGCCGCGGTCAGGATGACGCCGTCCTCACGGATGCTGCGGGCGTGGGCGTGCGTGCCGGTGAAGTTCTGCATGAACCAGGAGGGCCGCAACACCGCCCACTGGTCGAACACACCGGGCAGGGCCTCGTGCACCGCTCCCACCGCCGGGCCCCCTTCGGGGACGGCCGAGGAGCTGAGCAGCACCGCGCGGTGCACGCCGGCGGCGCGGGCCGGGCGGAGGAAGGGCAGCATGACCGCGGCCGGGTCCGGGTCGCCCACGGGCGGGACGAGGTAGACGCGGTCGGCTCCGTCGAGCGCGGCGCCGAAGGTCGCGGGGTCGTACCAGTCGAAGCGGACGGGTTGCGCGCCCGGGAGCGGGGTGGCCCGACGGCCGGCGGCCCTGACGCGGTGGCCGGCGGCGATCAGCTGCGCGGTGGTACGGCTGCCGGTCGTTCCGGTGGCGCCGATGACCAGGATGGTGCCGGTGGGGGTCATCGGGCGCCTTCCGTGACGAAGTCCAGGCCGGGCTGCTGGACGGCGAGCGGGTTCCAGTAGTCGCGGTAGGAGGTGAAGCGTCCGTCCTCGACGGTCACGACGGCGATGTAGGTCATGTCGAAGGGGTTCCCTGTCTCGACGAGGCGGCCCACGCCGCGCATCTCGACCACGACGGTCCCGGGCTCGGTGGTCTCGTGGATCCGCACCTCGGGAAAGCCGTGCAGGTCGATGTGGTCGGGATAGTCGCGCATGTAGTCGGCGACGGCCTCCCTGCCTTCCAGCCGCTCCGGCCACCCCGGGGGCGCGAAGGGGAACTCCATGACGCCGTCCTCGGCCCACAGGCCGACCCAGGCGGGAATGTCCTTGTCCAGGAGCAGTTGCAGGCTCCGGCGGTACAGCTCCGCCGGCGAGGTGCTGGTGTCTGCGGGCATGAGTATCTCCGTCCCGTACGATACGGACCAGCGGTCCGCTTATGCTTCGAAAGATACGGACCGCCGGTCCGGATCGCAACTGGAGGAATCGCATGACCGAGCGCAAGCCGCGCAAGGACGCGGCCCGCAACAGGGCAGCCGCCCTCGCGGCCGCCGACGGGCTCTTCGCTCGGTGTCAGAGCCCCGAGGACCTGACCATGGCCGACATCGCAAGCGCGGCCGGCGTCGGCAAGGGAACGCTCTTCCGTGCCTTCGGCGACCGCGCCGGACTGCTCCGCGCG
The DNA here is from genome assembly GCF_044768335.1 of Streptomyces sp. NPDC101151. Classification (NCBI taxonomy): domain Bacteria; kingdom Bacillati; phylum Actinomycetota; class Actinomycetes; order Kitasatosporales; family Streptomycetaceae; genus Streptomyces; species Streptomyces sp. NPDC101151. Next base: position 123,972 of record NZ_JBIWPP010000004.1, read on the forward strand.
CTGTACGAGGCGCGGCTCGAACCGATCAGACGGGCCGTCGAGGAGGGTCCGCCGCCGCTCGGACCCGCCGGCCCGCCGCATCAGCGCGTACCGGCCCTGCTCGACGCCATCGTGTGCTTCAAGCTCGACAACCGCCGCCTCGCGCTGGCCCTGGAGGGAACCGGCGCGGACAGCCCCTACCGGACCGAACACTACGAGCGCTGGCACGCGCTGCTCCGGGAGGCGCTGGAGCGGATTCCTGGCCTGACCGACAGCGACTTCACCGCCCACGCGCTGCTCGCCGCCACCCGGGCCGACCTCGTCGAGCACCTGGCCGGAGAGAAGGGCGTGCCCCGCGAGGAGATCCGGGATCAGCTGGCCGGATTCACCACCGCACTCCTCGGCACCCGTGCAGAAGACGGCGCGGGCGCCGAGCACCGGGCACGTACCGGAGGGGGCGCGGACGCCGAACGCTGAGCACGGGCCGGCCGAACGCCCGCCGGGTTCGCCCGCACCTCCGGGTCCTCCGGCGCTCAGGCACACGGGGCGGGGGCGCCGTGGCCGCGAGCACGATCGGCGGGCGACCGGGTGACGGGAGGCGCGGCCGCCGATGGGATGATGATCGCTGACAAGGCGACGGCGATCCGAGGAAGCCGGTGTGAATCCGGCGCGGTCCCGCCACTGTGATCGGTGAGCGAGTTCCGACAGGCCACTGCCCGAGAGGGGCGGGGAGGCCGGGACGAGCGACGACCCGAGAGCCAGGAGACTCACGCGGTCGCCTCCTCGACGGACACCGGGGCGGATCTCCCCGGGGGAGGGGTGGTGCGGCATGCCCGAGAGGCCGGCCGAAGAGACGTTCGGCGACGAGGTGGCTCCGGAGAAGGACGAGGTGGCTCCGGAGAGAGCCGACCCGGTGCCGTGCCGTGTCGTCGTGTGCCGGGACTGCTGCTGCGGCAGTCCCAAGGTGATAGGCGTCGATCACGCGGCGCAGACCGCACGTCTGCGTGCGGAGGTGCCCGTGCGCATCTCCGCTTGCCTCGACGTGTGTGAGCAGGCCAACGTCATCGTCGTACAGCCCTCCGCCGCCGGCCGGGCAGCCGGTGGCCGGCCGGTGTGGCTGGGCCTGGTCAACGACCCCGACGCGGCCGAGGACATCACCGCCTGGGTGCGCGCGGGCGGCCCGGGCATCGCGCCGCTGCCGGAGATCCTCGACCTCTACGCCTTCACACCGCCTCGGCTCGCCACGGCCTCCCGGGAGCGGCGCCGAGTCGACGGCCCTCGCTGAGAACGGACCGGACGGCACCGAGCACGTCCTGGTCGCGGACCGGCGACAGCCCGGGGCGGGCGAGCAGGGCCAGGAGGAGGCGGGCGCAGGCCAGGTCCTGACGTCGGACTCCCGCCGCACGGGCGGACGGCGGGAGTCCGACGACAGGACGACCTACGCCGTCCGCCCCAAGTCCCCGGTGTCCAGGCGCAGTCCGAGCGCGTTGCGGCGGTGCACGGCGGCCAGTTCCGTCTCCAGGGGCGACGGTGGCACCGCCAGGACCGGGCAGGTCGCGTGAGCCAGGCAGTAGCGGCCTGCCGAGGGGCAGAGGGCGCGGTGCAGTCGGCTGCGGCGTCCGGCGCCGATGACCAGGACGTCGGTCTCGCGGTCGGCGATCCGCACCAGCGCCGGGCCCGGAACACCCCGGGCGACCAGGGCGCGCATGGGGACAGCCGGGCCGGCGGCGCCGAACACGTCGCCGAGCGCGGTGAGCAGCCTCTCCCGGGCGAGGCGTTCCCACTCCGGGACCATGAAGGAAGCGGCCGGGGAGCGCCGGGCGGCCAGGTCTCCGCCGGGCGGCTCCCAGGCAAGTACCGGCCACAGCTCGGCCCCGCGGCGCCGGGCGTCGTCGGCGGCCCGGCACAGGGCGGTGAGACTCCCCAGTGAACCGCTGACCCCGACCACGACACGAGGGGCCGGGAGCGCGTCGGACTCGTGCATCACGTCACCGTTCTTCACTCGCCGCCGGGGTTTCGGGCCGGCGGTCCTTGTTGAAGCCGCGTCCATCCCACTCCCTTCCCGGGCCCGCGAACAGCCCCGTGCGCCAGTTCTTGGCGACCTTCTGACGGCCCGTGTCCAGGCTCGCGCCAGGGGTGTCAGCATCCCGTCAGCGTCGCCCCGATCACCGTCAGCATCCCGTCAGGAGACGTCCGGGAACCGGAGTGCGCGGGCATACCGTCGTCGCCTGGCCCCGGTCCGCTTCCCGGCCGGGGCCTCCAGTTCGGCCTGTCAACGACCTCGGATCCTCCAGGAGGCATCCCATGGCAGAACCCTTGTGCGACGACCCGGAGCCCTCTGATCGGTTCCCGGCCGGACCCCTGTACGTCCCGGTCCGGTCGGGTGCTGCCGGGTGTGCGACCCGTCTGTTCCGCACACCGCTCGGCGACCGCACGGCCGTCGCCTTCACCTCGGAGCGCGCCCTCACCGCCACCCTCGGCCCCGATCAGACCTGGATCAGGCTCGCCGAACCCGCGCTGCGCGCGCTGACCGAACCCCTCGGCGTCACCACCGTCACGGTCGACCCCCAGTTCACCGCTCCGGCTCCGACGCGCATCGAGGACATCTCCCACGGTCCGCGGACACACGTAGAGCACGGCTCGCGCCCGAGCACCTGGGATCCGCAGGCGGTCGGCGTGCTCCGGCTGACCGGCGCCGCCGCACTCGTCTCCGCGCTGTCGCTGTGGCTCGGCTGAGAGGGAACACACGATGACCACCGTCCACGAACCCGCACTCGCCGCGACCGCCGGCGAGCTGTCCGTCTGGCCCGCCTCCACCGCCGAACCCCACCCGGGCGACCTCGCCGTGGGCGGCGTACCCCTCGCCGAGATCGCCGACCGCTTCGGCACGCCCGTGTACGTCGTCGACGAGGACGAGGTCCGCGAACGCTGCCGCACCTACCGGCACGCCTTCCCCGACGCCGAAGTCCTGTACGCCGCCAAGGCGTTCCTGTGCCGCGCGATGGTGCACTGGATGGAGGAGGAGGGCCTCGGGCTCGACGTCTGCTCCGCCGGTGAACTGGAACTCGCCGTCACCACCGGCTTCCCGCCCGAGCGGATCGTCCTGCACGGCAACGCCAAGTCGCCGCGCGACCTGGAGGCCGCCCTGCGGCTCGGCGTCGGCCGCATCGTCATCGACAGCCCGTCGGAGATCGCCCGGCTGGCCGCCGCCGTCGGCCCCGACGGGCACCAGAAGGTGATGGTCCGCGTGGTGCCGGGCATCAGCGCGGGCGGTCACGAGAAGATCCGCACCGGCACGGACGACCAGAAGTTCGGCCTGTCCATCAGCGACGGATACGCCCAGCACGCCATCGCCCGGATACTCGACCAGCCGCAGCTCGAACTGACCGGCCTGCACTGCCACCTGGGCTCGCAGATCACCAGCGTCAAGCCGTATCTGATCGCTGTACGACGCCTGGTGGGCCTCATGGCCCGGCTGCACCAGCAGCACGGACTCGTCCTTCCCGAACTCGACCTCGGCGGCGGCCACGGCATCGCCTACCGCCCCGGCGAAGAGGCCCTGGACGTGACCGCGCTGGCCCGCAAGGTCCGCACCGAGCTGACCGAGGCATGCGCGTCGGCCGGACTCCCCGTGCCCCGGCTCATCATCGAACCGGGCCGTGCCATCGCCGGACCCGCCGGCGTCGCCCTCTACCGCGTCCTCGCCGTCAAACACACCGGCGACCATGTCTTCGTGGCCGTGGACGGCGGCATGAGCGACAACCCGCGGCCCGCCCTGTACGGAGTGCGGTACGCGCCACGCCTGGTGGGCCGGCGCGGCAGCGCCACCCTGGCCCCGGTGACCGTAGTGGGCCGGCACTGCGAGGCCGGTGACATCGTCGCCGACGGCGTCCGCCTCCCCGACGACGTACACCCCGGTGACCTGCTGGCCGTCCCCGTCGCCGGCGCCTACCACCTGTCCATGGCCTCCGGCTACAACCTCGTCGGCCGTCCGCCGGTGACCGCCGTGCACGACGGCGGCGCCCGGCTGCTCGTCCGCCGCGAGTCCCTGGAGGACATCCGCAGCCGCGACGTGGGCCTTTAGCCCCGGTCGCGCCCTTCGAGCCACCTCGGGGCGAGCCCTGGCCCGGCCCTCGCCCCGAGGTGTTCCAACCCTGTTTTCCGATGGATATGGGGACCCTGTGACGGCCGAGAACGGCGTCAACCTCGTCGCCGTGGCCACCGGAGCCGCCCTCATCCTGGCGCTGGTCGACTTCCTGCCGCCCCCTCGCTCGGATCCCCCGCGGAGGGACTGCTCCAGCGGCGGGACGAGGACGTCGACGGGGACGCCGACGAGAATGCCGAGGAAGCGACGTAGGCTCGGAGGCTCTGTGTGATCCCGGCGGAAGGCTGAACTTCAGTGGCGGACAAGCGCGTTGTCATCGTGACCGGCGGAGGTACGGGCATCGGGGAGGCCACTGCCCGGCTGCTGCGCCAGGCGGGCCACCAGGTGGTCGTCTCCGGTCGGCGGGCCGAGCCCCTGCGGCGCGTCGAGCGGGAGACCGGTGCGCTCGCGCATCCGTCGGACGTCGGGGATCCCGATGCGGCCGAGGGGCTCGTCCGGGCGGCTCTGGCCGCGTACGGACGGCTCGACGGACTGGTGCTGAACGCGGGCATCGGACGGGGCGGAGCCGTGGGTGACCTGTCGCTGGCGGACTGGGACGAGGTGATGCGCACCAATGTCACCGGTCCGCTGCTGCTCCTGCGCGCCGCGATCCCGCACCTGCTGGAGAGCGCCGGGGCGGTGGTCGGCGTCGCCTCGGTCTCCGCACTGCGCAACGGCACGAGCAACGCCCCGTACGCCACGTCCAAGGCGGCCCTGCTCCAGCTCTGCCGTTCCGTCGCCGTCGACTACGGGCGCCAGGGCGTACGCGCCAACGTCGTGTGCCCCAGCTGGGTGCGGAGCGAGATGGCCGACCGGCGCATGGCGCGCTTCGCCGAGGAGACGGATCCGGGAGGCGGGGGCGTGGAGGCCGCCTATGAGGAGGCGACCAGGCTGCTTCCCGTGGGGCGGCCGGGTGAGCCGCGTGAGGTCGCGGAGGCCATCGGCTGGCTGCTGTCCCCGGCCGCGTCGTACGTCAACGGTGCCGTGCTGACCGTCGACGGCGGGGCCACGGCGCTTGACCCGGGGACGCTCGCCTTCGACTTCCACATCGCGCCGCGCCAGGACGCGGGCGCCGGCACTCCCGACTGACCACCGCGGCCGCACCGTACGTCATCCGTGCCCCAGCGGCCAGGAGTCCGTGTGCCGGCTCTCGCCCCGCCCGGACACCGGGATCAACCGCTCGCCGGAGCCCGGCCCTCCGCGGGCCGGTCGGTGCCCTCGAAGGCGCGCAGAAGGTGTTCCGCAGCCAAGGTGGCCGTCAACGTGCCGTCCCTGACCTGCTGTTCGAGGTCGGGGGCGGCCTCGCGTACCGCGGGGTTCGCGTGCAGGCGGCCCAGGAGTTCGTCGCGGACCATCGACCAGGTCCAGCCGACCTGCTGGTCCCGCCGCTTGGCGGTGAGCCGTCCGGTGGAGTCGAGGAGGGTGCGGTGCTGTTCCAGCCGGTCCCACACCACGTCCAGACCCGCCGACTCCCGGGCGCTGCAACTGAGCACCGGCGGCGTCCAGAACGTGTCCTTGCCATGCATCAGGCGCAGCGCGCCCGCCAGCTCACGGGCGGCGGCACGGGCGTCGCGCTCGTGGGGACCGTCGGCCTTGTTGACGGCGATGACGTCGGCCAGCTCCAGGACGCCCTTCTTGATGCCCTGCAGCTGATCGCCCGTGCGGGCCAGCGTGAGCAGCAGGAAGGAGTCGACCATGTCGGCGACCGCCGTCTCCGACTGCCCGACGCCGACGGTCTCGACGAGGATCACGTCGTAGCCGGCGGCCTCCATCACCACCATCGACTCGCGCGTCGCCTTCGCGACCCCGCCGAGCGTGCCCGCGCTGGGGGAGGGCCGGACGAAGGCGTTGGAATCGACCGCCAGGCGTTCCATCCGGGTCTTGTCGCCGAGGATCGAGCCGCCGGTGCGCGTGGAGGACGGGTCGACGGCGAGAACGGCCACCCGGTGACCCAGCGAGGTCAGCAGCGTGCCGAACGCGTCGATGAACGTCGACTTGCCCACGCCCGGCACCCCGCTGATGCCGATCCGCCGCGCCCGGCCGCTGTGCGGGAGCAGCTCGGTGAGCAACTCCTGCGCCAGCGCCCGGTGCTGGGGGCGGGTGGACTCGACGAGCGTGATGGCGCGGGCCACCAGGGCCCGCCTGCCGTCGAGCACACCCTTCACATACGTGTCGAGATCGATCGCTGCCATGCGGATCAGAGGTCGTGGCCGAGGTCGGCCGACAGCCGCTGCACCAGGTCGTACGCCGCGTCCGGGATCACCGTCCCGGGCCCGAACACGGCCACGGCGCCCATCTCCAGCAGCGTCGGCACGTCCTGCGGCGGAATCACCCCGCCGACCACGACCATGATGTCCTCCCGGCCCTCCTCGGCGAGCTTCTCGCGCAGCGCCGGTACGAGGGTGAGGTGACCGGCGGCCAGCGAGGACACGCCGACCACGTGGACGTCGGCCTCGACCGCCTGGCGGGCGACCTCCTCCGGCGTCTGGAACAGCGGGCCGACGTCGACGTCGAAACCGAGGTCGGCGAAGCCGGTCGCGATCACCTTCTGGCCGCGGTCGTGGCCGTCCTGGCCCATCTTGGCGACCAGGATGCGCGGGCGCCGGCCCTCGGCCTCCTCGAAGGAGTCCACCAGAGCGCGCGTGCGGTCCACGGACGGGGACTCCCCTGCTTCGTTGCGGTACACGCCGGAGATCGTACGGATCTGGCTCGCGTGGCGGCCGTACACCTTCTCCAGGGCGTCCGAGATCTCGCCGACCGTGGCCTTGGCGCGGGCCGCGTGCACGGCCAGCTCCAGCAGGTTGCCGTTGCCGTCGGCGGCCAGGGTGAGCGCGTCCAGCGCGTCCCGGCAGGCGGTCTCGTCCCGCTCCTCGCGCAGCCGCCGCAGCTTCTCGATCTGCTGGGCGCGCACGGAGGAGTTGTCGACCTTGAGGACCTCGATGGCCTCGTCGTTCTCCACCCGGTACTTGTTGACGCCGATCACCGGCTGACGGCCGGAGTCGATACGGGCCTGGGTGCGGGCCGCCGCCTCCTCCACGCGCAGCTTGGGAATGCCGGCGTCGATGGCCTGCGCCATGCCGCCCGCCTGCTCGACCTCCTGGATGTGCGCCCAGGCCTTGCGGGCGAGGTCGTACGTCAGCTTCTCGACGTACGCGCTGCCGCCCCACGGGTCGATGACCCGGGTGGTGCCGGACTCCTGCTGGATGAGCAGCTGGGTGTTGCGGGCGATGCGGGCCGAGAAGTCGGTCGGCAGGGCGAGCGCCTCGTCCAGGGCGTTGGTGTGCAGCGACTGGGTGTGGCCCTGGGTCGCCGCCATCGCCTCCACGGCCGTACGCGTGACGTTGTTGAACACGTCCTGCGCGGTCAGCGACCAGCCCGAGGTCTGCGAATGCGTGCGCAGGGACAGGGACTTGGAGTTCTGCGGGTCGAACTGGGAGACCAGCTTGGCCCACAGCAGCCGGGCCGCCCGCAGCTTGGCGATCTCCATGAAGAAGTTCATGCCGATCGCCCAGAAGAAGGAGAGCCGGGGCGCGAACGCGTCCACGTCCAGGCCGGCTTCCCGCCCGGCGCGGATGTACTCGACTCCGTCCGCGAGGGTGTACGCCAGCTCCAGGTCGGCCGTCGCACCCGCCTCCTGGATGTGGTAGCCGGAGATGGAGATGGAGTTGTAGCGGGGCATCCGCTGCGAGGTGTACGCGAAGATGTCGGAGATGATCCGCATCGACGGCTTCGGCGGATAGATGTAGGTGTTGCGGACCATGAACTCCTTCAGAATGTCGTTCTGAATGGTTCCGGCCAGCTTCTCGGGCGGTACGCCCTGCTCCTCCGCCGCCACGATGTAGAGCGCCAGCACCGGCAGCACGGCGCCGTTCATCGTCATCGACACGGTCATCCTGTCCAGCGGAATCCCGTCGAACAGCTGGCGCATGTCGTAGATCGAGTCGATCGCCACGCCCGCCATGCCGACGTCGCCGGTCACGCGCGGGTGGTCGCTGTCGTACCCCCGGTGCGTGGGCAGGTCGAAGGCGACCGACAGGCCCTTCTGACCGGCCGCCAGGTTGCGCCGGTAGAACGCGTTGGACTCCTCGGCGGTGGAGAAGCCCGCGTACTGGCGGATCGTCCACGGCTGGTTGACGTACATCGTCGGGTACGGGCCGCGCAGGTACGGCGCCATGCCAGGGAAGGTGCCGAGGAAGTCCAGGCCCTCCAGGTCACGGCCGGTGTACAGCGGCTTGACCCCGATGCCCTCCGGGGTCTCCCACAGTGGCTCCGCACTCCCGGTCGCCCGCTTGAGAGCCGTGCGCCACTCCTCGGCACCGGCGTCGGCGACCGGCGTCCCCAGCTCGATGCCGGAGAAGTCGGGGATTCCCATCAGGACACTCCCATGCGGTCGAGGGTCGCGGAGAGCACGGCCACGGCGTCGCAGCCCGCGAAGACGTACGAGTCGACGCCCGCGTACTCGGCGGGGCGGCCCGCGAGGACCACGTGCCGGGCACCGGCCGCCCGGAGCGACTCGGCGACCTGCTCCGCCTGTTCGGCGTACAGGGCGTCGCTGGAGCACAGCACGGCCTCGGTGGCCCCGCTGTCCTCGAAGCCGCCCTCGGTGACCGGCTCGATGCCGCCCGCCTGGAAGAGGTTTGCGGCGAAGGTCGCGCGCGCGGTGTACGCGGCGGGCGAGCCGAGAGCGGCCAGGAAGATCCTGGGGCGGGAGCCGGTCGTCGCCAGGTGGGCGTCGGAGCGGGCGCGCAGGGCCTCGTACGCCTCGTCGCGACGCACCCGGGGCAGTCCACCGGACGGCGGCTCGGGTGCGGGCTCGCGCTGCACCGGCTTCTCGGACAGGAGCGGGAACTCGCTGACGCCGGTGATGGGTTCGCGCCGCTTGGCGAGCTTCTTGCCGCGCTCCTCCCAGGTCTTCGCGAGGTCCGCGCGGAGCCGGCCGGAGCGCAGTACGGCCGCCTGACCGCCGTCCCGCTCGATCGACCGGAAGAACTCCCAGGCGGCCCGGGCGAGTTCGTCGGTGAGCCGCTCGACGTACCAGGAGCCGCCCGCCGGGTCGATGACCCGGGCCAGGTGGGACTCCTCGATGAGAATCGTGGAGGTGTTGCGCGCGATACGGCGGGCGAACGCGTCCGGCAGGCCGAACGGGTGGTCGAACGGCAGCACCGTGACGGAGTCGGCGCCGCCCACCCCGGCGGCCAGCGTCGCGACCGTCGTGCGGAGCATGTTCACCCACGGGTCGCGGCGGGTCATCATCACCGGCGAGGTCACCACGTGCTGCACCTGTGCGCCCGCACCGGGCGCCCCCGACACCTCGGCGACCCGCGCCCACAGCCGGCGCGCCGCGCGCAGCTTGGCGATGGTCAGGAACTGGTCGGCGGTGGCCGCGTACCGGAACTCCAGCTGCCCGGCCGCCTGCTCGACCGAGAGCCCCGCCTCGGTCAGCTCGCGAAGGTAGGCCACGCCGGTGGCGAGGGAGGCGCCCAGCTCCTGTGCGGCCGAGCCGCCCGCCTCGTGGTACGGAAGCGCGTCCACGGTCAGTGCGCGCAGACCCGGGTACTGCTCGGCGCAGCGACGCGCGAGCGCGGCGACCGGGGCGAAGCCCTGGGAGGTGCCGGTGCGGGCCTCGTACCCGAGCGGGTCGCCGCCGAGGTTGCCGCGCACGGTCTTCGGGTCGACGCCCCGCTCCTCGTACAGCCGAAGCAGTTCGGCCGCGGCGGCCTCGATGTCGAGGCCGGCGTCCAGGACCACCGGGGCCAGGTCGAGGTAGACGCCGTCGAGGGCGCGCGGGAGGCCGGACACCGGGATACCGCCCTGGCCCACGAGCAGCCAGAGCGAGGTGACGCCGTTCTCCAGGTCCGCCAGGACCGACCCGTCGGCGAGTGCCGCGTGCCGCTGCCGTACGTCCCAGCCGCCCGCGGTGTTGCCCTCGGGGCGGCCGCCGCGTACGAACGGGGCGAAGCCGGGCAGACCGGGATCGGGCGCGTCGTCGCGTGCGGTGTACAGGGGCCGGGTGCGCAGCCCGTCCTCGAGCATGGTGGACAGAGCGTCCTCAGCTGCCGCGCCCGAGACTTCCTTGCCCGACTTGCGCAGTACACCTTCGACCAGGCGTTGCCACTGCTCGTGTGTCGCGTCAGGGAACTCGGCGGCCAGTGGGAGCCCGTCGTCAGGCAGGACCGTCATGCTCGGATGCTAGGGCAGAGCGTTCAAGTGACAGCAGAGCGCAGGGCTGTGACGTTTCCCTCCTTGTGGCTGTGACCTGCGCCCCTCAGGCGTTCGGGGGACCGTTTTCCCACGTTTGGTACGGCTCGTCGGCGAGGTCGGGCACCAGTGCGCTCAGTGCCTCGCGCTGCTCGGGGCCGACGAAGCGGGCGAGCGCCTCCCTGACCGTCTCCGCGAGGATGCCGGAGGCCTCCCGCAGCAGTCGCCGGGCCTTGTCGGTGAGTGCGACCTCGATGCCCCGTTTGTCGCCGCAGACCGACTCGCGGGTGACCAGGCCGGCCCGCTGGAGGCAGGCGATCTGGTAGGTGAGCCGGGTCTTGGGGCGGCCGAGGAGTTCGGCGATCCGGGTCATGCGCAGGCCGCCGCGGGGCTGCTCGGCCAGCAGGCACAGGATCAGGAACTCGTCGTGCGAGACGTCGAGGGACTTCTTGACGACCGACCGCAGCCGCTGCTCCACCGCGCCCGTGGCGGCCAGCAGGAGCATCCAGGCGCGCAGCTCGCCCGGGAGCAGTCCGCCGCCCCCGGCGGAGGGGCAAGGGGGCTGGTCGGCGGGGTGTTCGTCGCGGGCGGCCATGGCTTCGATTCTACCCGTTGTTCAAATTTGGATATTGAGCTAGCGTGAGGTCATCCAAATTTGAACCAATAAGACAGGAGGGCGGCCATGACCGTCGCCGTGGAAACAGGCCTCTGGCAGCTCGACCCGACCGCGTCCACCGTGGGCCTGCGGCACAAGACCTTCTGGGGCCTCGTCACCGTCAAGGGCACGTTCGCCGCCGTCACGGGTCAGGGCGAGGTCCGGCCCGACGGCTCGGCCACCGGGACCGTGACCCTGGACGTGGCCTCTCTGGACACCAAGAACGCCAAGCGGGACACGCACATTCGCTCGGCCGACCTCCTCGACGCCGACCACCACCCGGAGATCACCTTCGCCGTTCACGGCGCCGACCGCCTCGACGGTGAGAGCGTCCGGGTCACCGGTCAGCTGACCGTGCGGGGCATCAGCAGGCCGCTGAACCTCACCGCGCGCCTGGCCTCGGCGACGGCCGAGGCGCTCACCCTGGAGGCCGAGTTCGCGGTGGACCGCGACCAGTTCGGCGTGACCTGGAACCAGCTGGGCATGATGCGCGGCCTGACCACGGTGACGGCCGGGCTCCGCTTCACCCGCGCCGCGGCCTGACGTCAGCCCTTTCCGGGCGGCTCGGCCGGCCGTACGTCCTGCGTGGAGAGCGTCTGCGGGGTCGCCGTGAAGGCGCGCAGCCGCAGGCGGGCGCTCTTCTTCACGGGCAGCGGGAACCGGCCGGAGGGCGCCCGTAGTTCGACGGTCGCCGTGGTGTGCGCGGGGATCGTGGCCGGCCCGCGACGCAGGGACCAGAACCTGCTCATGCCCTGACCCGTCGTGAGCATGTAGTGCGGGGTGAGCGGGGCGCTCCCGGTGTTGGTCACCCGCAGGGTCAGCCCGGCCAGCGAGCGCGCCGTGGCGTGCCGCGCCGCCGTGATGTCCATCCGCAGCGGCGGCCGGCCCGACACCGCCAGGGCCGCGCTCACCAGCGCGGGCGCCAGCAGCAGGACCACCGCGCCGACCAGTGCCGGGCGGCGGCGCCGACGCGTCAGCCACCGGGGCCGCGGCTGCCAGGCGTGTCCGAACTCCGACAGGGGCACGGTGATCGCCGCCGCCAGCCACAGCGGGGTCATCATCAGGTAGTAGCCGTCCTGCGACCGGGTGGCCAGATAGAAGGCACACCAGGGCAGCGCGGTCGCCGCCGGGCCCAGCCGCCGCACGAACAGCACGAACAGCGCGAGCAGGGCCGCCGCGAGCAGCATGCTCGCACGGCCGTACCAGTCGAGCCGGTCGCTGCCGTGTGTGAAGTACAGGGAGATGCCGACCAGGCCCTGGCCGTGCAGCACCGCGCCCTGCGTCAGCGGCAGGGCGATCCCGTCGAGCCAGGGGCCCGGCTCGTGCACGACGAAGTACGTGCTGATCAGCAGCCATGTCGTCGCGGCGATCCCCAGGATCCGCAGCACCAGCAGCGAGGCCGCGCGGCCGCCCAGCTCGCCGCGGCGTACGGCGTAGACGCCGGCCAGCAGGAACGGTGTCACGAACCACGGCAGTTGCTGGGCCGCGCACGCGGCCCCGAGACATGCGGCCCGCGCGATCCCCGCCGCGCCGAGCCGGCCGCCGCACCCGATCCGCGGCCAGCGCACCACCACCGGCACCAGCAGGGCCAGGGCGATGATCGCCGGGTAGCCCTGGCGGGCGTACGTCGGCAGGAAACTGAAACCCAGGCAGATCATCGTGGCCGACGAGCGCCACGGCACCGGCAGCATCCGCCACAGCACCACCGCGGCGGCGATCAGCGCCAGCGTCGCCGCCGCCGTCGCCGGTGCGCCGCCGTGGCCCATCCACAGCAGCGGCGCGGTCAGCAGCGGGGCGAGCGGGGGATAGCCGTACGTGAAGTCGTAACCGCCGCTGGTCGTCGGCGTCAGGGCGATGCCCTTGGCGTGGAACAGCCAGGGCCAGGGCTGACCGTACACCGGGTGCCCGGCGGCCATTTCGCGGGCGGCCTGGGTGGTGAGGACCGCCTCGTCGCCGCCGGCGTGGTTCAGCGCCCAGCTGCACACGGTGAGCGCGACCGCGGTCAGCAGCACCACCAGGTCCAGCCGGGCCAGTGAGCGCGCCCGGCGGACCGTCAGGGCGAGGACGCCGCTGACCAGGATCGAGGCGTAGCAGACGGAGATGACGGCCGCGAGGGCGAGACGGTGCGTGGCGGCCTGCGTCCACACCGCGCGCGTGCCGATGAAGAGACTCACATCGGCGAGCAGCGTCAGGACGCGATGCCACTGCGCGGGGCTCCGGGGATCTTCCGCGCGACCTCCCGGAGCGGCGGACACCGCCGACTGTGTCCGCCGATCGGGTGTCACCTGCTGTGTTTCTGCCAAGTGCACGGCACCGGACGCTAATGGCGGCCGGTGAGGGAGGCGCGGCGGCAGGTGAAGAGTCCGGTGTGAGGCGGGTAAGAAACGGGCTTTTTCGTACATCTCCCTCGCGGCAGGGCGGAACGTGGGCTGCCCCACCGGTCGCGCATCGTGTCGCTGTTGGGCCGAACGGGTGACTTGGCGTAAGAATTGGCTGGTGCAGGCATTGAGTGCGAGTCAGGTCGGGGGGAGCCGGTGAGCCGTTACGACGTCACCGATGAACAGTGGGAGGGGCTCGCCCAGGTCGTGCCGCTGCGGGGCAGGGACGCCTGGCCGTCCGCGGTGAGCCACCGCTCGCTGCCGGACGCGGAGACCGAGACCCGGCGCCGGTTCGTCGTCCTGCGGGTCAACGTCTTCGCGGACGCCCGGGATGTCGCGGAGACCCTGATGGCGGGGGTGCCGGTGCTGCTCGACCTGTCCGGGGCGGAGGGAGAGGTCGCCAAGCGCGTCCTCGACTTCAGCACCGGTGTCGTCTTCGGCCTGGCCAGCGGCATGCACCGGGTCGACCGCAACGTGTTCCTCCTGACCCCGCCCGGCACGGAGGTCAGCGGGCTGATGGAGGGGGCGGGGGTGTCCGGGGACTGAGGCCGGGGCTCGGCGGGTGCCGTTCTCGCCGGGCTGTCCGTCCGGTCGGCGTGCCGTTCTCGCCGGGCTGTCCGTCCGGTCGGCGTGCGGTTCTGCCGGGCTGTTGGTCCGGTCGGCGTGCGGTTCCGTAGGGCTGTCCGTCCCGTCGGTGTGCCGTTCTCGCCGGGCTGTCCCTCCGGTCGGTGTGCCGTTCCGGCCGGTTTCCCGCCGGCCGGTCCCCCGATCGTAGGAAAGTCCGGCGGGCAAAACGGTTCGTCGGGTAGACGGAGGCCTACGGTCCGGACATGGCCGTGCCCTCCGTGCCCTCCGTGTCCTCCGGCTCCGCCGCGTCCGCCGAGTCCTCCGCGTCTTCCGGCTCCTCCGCGCCCTTGGGGTCCTCCGTACCGTCCGGGTCCTGCGCGTCTTCAGGGCCCTCCCTACCGTCCGGGTCCCGTGCGGACCGCGACTCGTCGACACCCCGCGCGCCGGTGGTGCCGGCGCAGCTTGCCCGGGGTGCGTGCGAACGATCCCCGGAATCCGTCCCGCCGGCCCCGGCAGCCCCTGACCCCGCCCGGCCCCCGGCTCCTGTCGACGTGCGCGCCCGGATCACCGAGTTGCGGCTGTCCGCCTTTGCCGGGCACCGGCGGGCCGCGTTTCCGCTGGGGCCCGTCACCCTGTTCGCCGGGCCCAGCGGGGCGGGGAAGTCGACCGCCCTCGCGGCCTACGAGGCGCTCGCGCGGCTCGGGGGAGGAGCGTGGCTCGCCGAGGTGTTTCCGGATCCGGTCGCCTGTGTGCCCGAGCGGGCGCGGCCCGATGCCGAGGGGCGGCGGGGGTTCCGGATCGGGTGCACGGCCGACGGTGCCGAGGGGCCGGTCCGGCTCGATGTCGCCGTGCAGGCCGAGCCGGAGCTGCGGATCGTGGGCGAGCGGCTGACGGCGGGCGGAGTGGTCCTGCTGGAGACCGCCCTGCGCGATCCGGGTCGCCGGACCGTGCAGGCCGCCTGGCACACCGCGGGCTCCTCCCCGGTGACCCGCGCCCCGCTGCCCGACGACCGGCTCGGCACCGCCCTGCTGCCGCTGCGGGTGGCAGGCAAGACGGACGGGCAGCGCCAGGTGTTGGCCGCGGCAGAGCAGATGGTCGTCGCCCTGCGCTCCGTCTTCACCTGCGATCCACGCCCCGAGTACATGCGCACCCCCGTCCCGACCGGCACGGGACGGCTCATGGCCGGCTGCGACAACCTCGCCGACGTGCTGTGGCGCACCCGGTTCGAATGCGGCCGCCGGCACGCCCAGCTGGTCGAGGCGCTGCGCGCGGGCTGCGCCGGCCCGGTGACCGACCTGGTCGCCGAGCCGCTGGGCGACGGCACCGTCCGGGCGCTGCTCGACCGGGGCGACGGCCTGCGCACCGAACTGGCCCGGCTCGGCGACGGCGAGTTGCGCTATGCCGCGCTGGCACTGGTGCTGCTGACCGGGCCCGGCGTCCTGGACGTGGACCCGCCCGGGGAGGTGCCCGACGCGCTGCGGACCCTCACCGTGCTCGCCGACGGCTTCGACCGCGGCCTCGACCCGGGCCAGCGCCGCGCACTGCTGCGGACGGCGGCCCGGATGGGCGAGCGCGGGCACATCCGCTGCGTGGCCGCGGTGAGCGACGCCTCGTGGGCAGCGGGGACCGAGGGCGTCGCAGTGGTACACCTGAACCCGTGACGGAACACCCTGACCTGCCCGGACTCCAGCGCAGGCTGGCCGAGTTCGCCGCCGCGCGCAACTGGCAGCCCTACCACACGCCCAAGAACCTCGTGGCCGCCCTCAGTGTGGAGGCCTCCGAACTGGTCGAGATCTTCCAGTGGTTGACCCCGGAGGAGTCGGCCCGCGTCATGGACGACCCCGGCACCGCGCACCGCGTCACCGACGAGGTCGCGGACGTCCTCGCCTATCTCCTCCAGCTCTGCGAGGTCCTCGGTGTCGACCCGCTGGCGGCCCTGTCGGCCAAGATCGACCGCAACGAACACCGCTTCCCGGCCCCGGGGGCGGACGGCACTCCCTGACGCGGAGGGTGCCCCAACGCCCGGACTGCCGTGCTCCGTTATTACTCTCCGAAGTCAAACTCCTTCCTGGATCCGAATTGTTGTCCACAGAATTCGGGCTACCTCTGGCTTTTCGCCTCATGGGCTCTCACGCTGGGTAGTGGACAAGTGAGTTCAAGTGGACGTGCGACGACGCACGGCGGATGGGACGGGGGCAGCGCATGGATGCGGTACGGCTCATTGGGACGAGCAGGCGGGCGCTGGCGGGAGGCGCAGACATACCAGAGATCATGGCCGAGGTGTGGCAGGCACAGGCCCTCGCCCAGGCGATCGGCAGTCGCCTCGCGGTGTCAGGACCGCCGGAGCTGCGGGGCGAGGCGCTGGGGCTGACCGAGCTGGCGGGCCGGGGCTGTGGAGTCCTGGACCCTCCGGAACTCGACCCGGGCGACCTGCGCGCCGCCCAGCTCACCCAGCTGGACGACGCCCGGCAGACCCTCCTCTGCCTCGGCGGGCTGCTCGGCGAGGTCGGGATAGCCCTGGTCGGCATGGCCAGTGCCGCGGCCGACGAGACGACGTACTGGCAGTGCATGGAGGCCATCGACGCCGCGGACGAGTCCCGGGACCGGGTCATGGAGATGCTGCGCAAGCTGGCGGCGCGGGAGGAGGTGTTACCGGAGGGCGCGAAGGACAGCCCGACGGGTGTGTGAGACGCGCGGCACGTGGACCAGCCCGTCAGGCGTTCGGTGGCGAGGCCCGTTCGAGGCCGGGACCAGGAGTCCGGGGGCGGCGGCCCCCGGTTCGACGGCGCGTCAGCCGCGCTCGCCCTCTTCGGCCGGCGCACGCCCGGAGCCCCCGGCCGACTGCAGATCCGCGTCCAGGGCCGAAAGATCCGCGTTCAGCGCCGCCATCAGCTCCTCCATCTGCTCCAGCAGCCCCTTGGGCCGACCGACGGAGCCACCCTGTCGGGGAACGGACTCTTCGGACATGACGGCCTCCTCGGCCCCCGGCCCGGCCCGTGCGGGCCGATGCGACGACGCGCGACGGCGACGACCGTCCGGCGCGGGTGCCGGACGGCCCGGCTCCGACGGGCCAACGATCACCGTCGGGGGCGGTCACTGGCCCACACGGCACCCCGCGCGCAGGGTGGACGATTTTCACTCGACCGGGGACGGCCCTGCCGGGCGGTACCAGTGAGGTTGACGGGGTGGGAGCCGTGCAGGATGGATGTATGGACCTTCGAATCTTCACCGAGCCCCAGCAGGGGGCGACGTACGACACCCTGCTCACCGTGGCGAAGGCCACCGAGGATCTTGGCTTCGACGCGTTCTTCCGCAGTGATCACTATGTGCGCATGGGCAACGTGGACGGTCTGCCCGGCCCCACGGACGCCTGGATCACCCTGGCCGGCCTCGCCCGCGAGACCAAGCGCATCCGCCTGGGCACCCTGATGACGGCCGCCACCTTCCGACTGCCCGGCGTGCTCGCCATCCAGGTGGCCCAGGTCGACCAGATGTCCGGCGGCCGCGTCGAACTGGGTCTGGGCGCAGGCTGGTTCGAGGAGGAGCACAAGGCGTACGGCATCCCGTTCCCGAAGGAGAAGTTCGCCCGCCTGGAGGAGCAGCTGGCGATCGTCACCGGGCTGTGGGCGACCAAGGCCGGCGAGACCTTCGACTTCCACGGCACGCACTACGACCTCACCGACTCGCCCGCGCTGCCGAAGCCCGCCCAGGAGAAGATCCCGGTGCTCATCGGCGGCCACGGCGCGACCCGCACCCCGCGCCTCGCGGCCCGTTACGCGGACGAGTTCAACATTCCCTTCGCCTCGGTCGAGGACAGCGAGCGGCAGTTCGGCCGGGTGCGCGCCGCCGCCGAGGAGGCGGGCCGCAAGGCCGACGACCTGACGTACTCCAACGCGCTCGTGGTGTGCGTAGGCAGGGACGATCAGGAGGTCGCCCGGCGCGCGGCCGCGATCGGCCGTGGGGCGGACGAGCTGAAGGCCAACGGTCTGGCCGGTTCGCCCGCCGAGGTCGTCGACAAGATCGGCCGGTACGCCGAGATCGGCTCCCGGCGGATCTACCTCCAGGTCCTCGACCTGGACGACCTCGACCACCTGGAGCTGATCTCCAGCCAGGTCCAGGCGCAGCTGTCGTAACACCCACCCGGTACACCCGGTCCGCCGGCCCCCTCCGGTCCGAGCGCGGAGGGGGCCGGGTGACCTGTGACGGTCCTGTGACCGGAACTATGGCCTCCATCACAGCCATGCCCACAGGCTCCTGGTGATCTTCTGAGATGGAAGACTCCCTGCTCGGCACCTTCTTCGTTCTGCTGTGCATTCCGGCCGTCTTCGCCGTCCCGGTCTGGCTGATCGCGTTCGCCTTCAAACTCGTCTCCACCGCCCTGCCCGGCCGGCGTCCGGACTGGCGGTCGGATCTGCTGCGCTGGTCCGCGTGGATGACGGGTTCGGGTGCTGTGATCCTCTATGTGCTCGGCGCCGGGGCCGTCGCGCTCGCCGTGCACGAGTCCTCGTCCGGGGCGGACTCCACGCCGTCCCACGACTGCCGCGACGACTACCGGGCCGACCACCTCGTCGGTCAGACGGCCTCCTGGCTGCCGCTGCGGTTCGACTGCGTCCTGGACGACGGCGGCACCTACCCGAGCAGCCCCGCCTACGCCTGGATCAACACGCTGGTCGCCGTGCTGGGCCTGGCCTCGATCGCACTCGTGGTGGCGAAGGGGTACGCCGCCGAGCGCCGGGCCCGGGCGAGCGCAGGCGAGGGAGAACGATGAGCCGACCCCTGTAGGCGGTCGACTTCCGCGTCGGCGAGCCGGTTCCGGTGAAGGAGCCGGCGATCCGTGAGGTGCTGGGTCCTGGCACCCGGGCGGCATGCCCGCGTGGGCACTGCCCGAGTGAGCACTGCCCGAGTGGAGCGCGGCGGGGCACGGCGAGGGCCGGGCGGACAGGTGCCTGCCCGGCCCTCACCCTCCGTCAGCCGCGCTGCGCGAAACCGTGGTCGAGGATCTTCTTCGCGTCCTCGAGCCTCGCGTCCACCGAGGTGTCCGCGAGTACGGTCCCCACGACGGTCCTGCCGTTGCGGGTCGCCGCGAAGACCAGGCAGAACTTCGCCTCCGGCCCCGATCCGGTCTTCACGCCGATCGCGCCCCGATAGGTGTTCAGCAGCGTGTTCGTGTTCTCCCACGCGGCCATCGCGTGCGTTCCGCCACCGGGCCGGTACGACTGCATGTCGTCGTACTTCTTGGTGCCGACGACCGTCTTGAACGTCTTGTTCTTCAGCGCAACCCCGGCCAGCTTGGCCAGATCACGCGGGGACGCGTGGTTCTTGCCGTTGGACACCCCGTCGAACGAGTCGAAGTGAGTGTGCGTCAGGCCCAGTTCGCGCGCCTTGCTGTTCATCTTCGCGATGAACGACTTCGTCCGCTGGGCCGTCGTCGGCCCCGAGCCGTAGGTGTCCGCCAGCGCGTACGCCGCATCGCACCCGGACGGCAGCAGAAGCCCGTACAGCAGGTCCCGCACCTTCATCGAGTCGCCGAGGATCAGTTTGGCGCTGGAGTACCGCAGTTCATGGGTGTTCGGATCGATGACGTAGTCGGTGTACTCCTTCTTGATCTTCACCTTGCGGTCGAGGTTCACGTTCCGCTGCGACAGCACCACGAGCGCCGTCATGATCTTCGTCGTGGAGCCGGTCCGCAGCTCGGTGTCCGCGGCCTTCCCGAACAGAGTCCGGCCGGTGGCCGCGTTCATCGCGTATGCGCCCTGGGCCGACACGGACGGTGCCGACGCGGACGGTGCCGACGCAGTCGCCCGGGCGGGTGCGGCCGCGAGAAACCCTGTGGACAGCACGATGCCGGCCGTCGCCGCGAGCGCGGCCGGTCTGCGCATGCGTGTGCCTGTGCCGATGGTCATCCTCATCCCCGTTCTGTCAGTGGTCAGTTGACAGTGTTCAGTTGACGGTCGCCCACTCCACCAGCTCCGGGACCGAAGGGCCATGGCGGAGATCACAAAGGCGGGGGTGATGTGCTCCGTCTGTGAACTCCTTGTGGCGGAACTATGGGCTCCATCACAGCGCACATGATCGAGGTCTGATCGGATGATCGGGTGCGTAAAGTGCTCCCTCTCGCTCTCACCGGCCTGTTGGCCCTGTCGGCATGCCAGTTGGCCGGCCATGACGATGCCGCCGGCGACGCCCGCCGCCTCAACACCATGGAGGCGTTGCCGCTGTACGCCTACCTACCGGACCCGTCGTCGGACGGGGGGAAGTCCATCGGCAAGGCGCAGTGGATCCTCGCGAAGCAGTGCATGGTCCGGCTCGGCTTCTCCGGTTTCGCGATGCTCAACGGCGCGGCCGTGGAGTCGACGTACCCGGTCCGGCGGGGAACCCTCGTGAGCCGCGGCACGATCGGTGACGAGAGCCCCTACGGGGTCGACGATCCCGACCGGGCCGCCGAACACGGCTACCACGACCGCGGTCAGGAGGAGTCCTCCCAGCCCCAGGAGTGGCCCGCCGACCAGTACGTCGCCCTCACCGGCAGGTTCGACTCCGGCGACAGCCACCAGGCCCACGGTCACCCCATCCCCGAGGGTGGTTGCCTGGGACAGGCCACGCGGACGATCTACGGCCCCTCGCCCAGAACGACGAAGGTCAACGGACTGAAGCTCAGCGGCACTTACTCACCGGCCGTCGAGCTGTGGTACGAGTCCCACAAGGAGGCGCGGAAGGACCCGGCCTGGAAGAAGGCCGACCGCGCGTGGTCGGCCTGCATGAAGGAAGAGGGCTTCCGCTACCCCGAACCGGACAAGGCATCGCTGGACAGCGCCTGGTACCGGAGCGACAGGCCGTCGGGCAAGGAGAAGAAGACAGCCGCCGCCGATGCCCGGTGCAAGCTGGACACCGACTACATCGGCACCGTGCACGCCATCGAGGCCCGCGCTCAGAAGGCGGTCATCGGCAAGCACACGAAGGAGCTGGGCGCGATGCGCGCAGCGGACGAGCGGGCTGTCAGGAACGCCCGGACGATCATCGACAAGGAGTCGAAAGAGTCGAAAGAGTCGAAAGAGTCATGACCAGGGCGGTCCGTCCTACGGGGCCCCGGTGAACGCCGCCGCCGCCGCGGCGGCGGTCCTCGTCCTCACCGGCTGTGGCGCGGAGAGGACCGGCTCGCGCGGGGACGACGCCCACTCCGACGGCGGCCGAAGGGCCGTCAGCGCCGGCCCGTCGTGCCCGTCAGGCGTCCCCGGGGAGGGCGCCGCCCCGACCGAGGGCCCGTCACCCGCGAGCACCGCCCCTCCCCCCTCCCTGTCCCGCTTCCGCTGCCCACGGGCACCCCGGCGGCCCGGGGCGGTGTGCGGATCACCGGCGCTTCGGCGAGTACTCCACCCATGAACCGGGTCTTGAGCCCGAGCCGTACGACGCGCACGTGTACGTCGACTTCAGCCGGCTCCGCGGCGCCGGCCCGCCTGCACCGGACGGCTACGGTCCGGCGTCCTGATCCAGGCGGGCGAGTCCGCTGTGCCGCTGTTAGGCCGCGGGTTCAGACGGTCCAGTTGCGCGAGCACAGGACGAGCAGGTACCCGTCGGGGTCGGCGACGGTCACGCCGTACCTGTCCCAGTAGGGGTTGTGCGCGGGAACCCTGGTGCCCCGATTGGCCTCCAGGCGGTCGACCAGGGCTTGGTCGACGGGGGCGCCGAGGTAGACGACGAACAGGTCGTCCACGGTCGGGGTGGGCTCGAGCGGCCGTTCGGGGTCAAGCGTGAGTTCGAAGTGCCAGGCGGCGCCCGGCGGGCCGACCATCAGGAGGTCGTGCTCACCCGCGACACGCTCGGTGGAGCGCCACAGGACGTCCAGCCCGAGACCGTCTACGTAGAAGCGTTCCGCGGCGGCGAGGTCCCGTGAGGGCCGGGCCACCCGGATCCGGGTGGTGGAGTCGATCACGCGGAACGCTCCAGGGCGGCGCGCCAGACAGGGCTGTCGACGTAGTGGTTGTCGAAGCGTTCGGAGGACGCGGCGATCTCCTTCGGGTCCGCCTCGCCGCGCATCACCCGGCCGAGCAGGCGCAGGTAGTCGAACCTGCCCATGCCGGGAGTGAAGACGAACAGGACGTCCGCTTCGCAGCCCGGGGCGGCCGCGAAGGCGTGCGGGGTGTGGGGCGGTACGGCGAGGAAGTCGCCTGCCTCGAGGACGGTGACTTCGTCGCCCACCAGGACCTGCAGGGCTCCGCTGATGACGAAGAAGAGTTCGGATGCCCGGGTGTGGAAGTGGGCCGGCGCCCCTGTCGCGCCCTTGGCGAAGGTGGATCGGTAGCTCGTGCAGCCGCCTGCTGTGCCGTCCGAGTCGGCCAGCAGGGTCATCACGCTGCTCGGGTCGGCACAGGTCTCGGCATCTGCATGGCGGGTCAGCACCGCCCCGAGCGGGGTCGTGGTCGCGGGCGTGGTGGGTGCTTCTTCGTTCATGATGGTGCTCCTGAGTGTGAGAGTGGGCGAGGGGACTGGGGCTGGGCGTGTCAGCCGCCCAGCGTGATCAGGGCTGCGATCGCCGGGCCGAAGGCGCCGCCCAGCTGGTAGCAGAGGTTGAACAGGCCGATCGCCGTGGGGCGCTGAGTGGTCGGCGCGGCCTGGGTGGCGTATACCGCGAGCGTGGCCTGGCCCGCGCTCGTCGTGAAGACGGCCAGCGTCGCGACCAGCAGGAGCAGCGGCGCCCAGGGGGTCAGCACGGCGGTGAGCGGGGCCAGCGCTCCGGCCGTGAGCAGGATCGTCAGGACCCGCCGGCGGCGCAGCCGGGCCGAGGCCGCGGCCAGCACCATGGAGAGCACCGAGCCCGCGAGGAGGGCGACCAGTTGCCCGGTGCCGATCGTGGAGGTCGACCAGTCGGTACGGTCGCGCAGCAGCTGCGGGATGGTGAAGAGCAGCGTGAAGTACGAGGTCGCGAAGGTGCAGGCGAGCAGGGCGGAGAGGGCGAAGGCCCGGGTACGCAGCAGCGTCGCGGGGACGAAGCCCGTGGGGTTGGACCGGATGTGCAGGGCCAGCAGCGCGGCCGTCATCAGCGAGGCGGCCAGCGCCGGGAGCGGGTAGCGCGGGATGAGTACCAGGGCCGTCGCCGTCAGGACCAGCAGGGCGGCGCCCCGGCCGTCGAAGGGGGAGCTCTGCTTGGGTGCGGACAGGTCGGCGTGGCGCATGACGGCCGGCACGGCGAGGAGTGCGACCGCCCCGACGGCGAGGGACGCCCGCCATGAGGCCGTGCTCGCGATCGCCGAGCCGAGGAGTGGCCCGACCGCGCCCAGCGTCCCGAAGCCCGCCGTGATCACCCCCATCCGGCGGACCGAGCCCGCCAGGCTCATCGCCGCGGTGACCAGGCCCGCGCCGCCCACCGCCTGGGCCGCCCGGCCTGCCATGGCCAGCGGCAGCCAGGGCGCCACGGCGACGACCGCGGTGCCGGCCACGATCAGAGCGGCGCTCAGCCGGAGCGTGCTGCCCAGGCCGCGGCGGCGCAGCAGGCCCGCCATCAGCGGGGTGCCGACGGCCATGGCCCAGGCGAAGACCGTGACGAGCCAGGTCGCCGTGGCCGTACGGATGCCGAGCGAGCCGGCCATGTCGGGCAGGATCAGGACCGGGCTGTTGGCGCTCGCGGCGACCGGGGCGGCCAGCAACGCCAGCCATGCGGAAGGGACATGGCGCGAAGCCGGAGTGGCGGGCGCGGGGGCCGGCACCTGCGCGGCGGGGCGGGGGCGGGGGCGGGCAAGCAGAGACATGGCAGGCTCCGAAGGTGAGGGGTCGGCGTGGAGGGCTCAGGGAAGTCAGGAAGGAGGTTCAGGCAGGCCGGCAGCTCACGCAGCTCAGGCGGCTCAGACCGTGGTGACGACCTCGTGGTAGGCGAGCCGCGGCGAGCGCGGGAACCAGGCGTCCGCTCCGGGGCGGCCGATGTTCACGACCATCAGAGGCGTGTGGTCGTCGTCCAGGAACTCCTTCTGCACACCCGGGAAGTCGAAGCCGGTCATCGGCCCGGCGGCCAGCCCCGCCGCCCGCACGCCGAGGATGAAGTACGCCGCCTGGAGCGTCGCGTTGAGCAGCGCGGACTCCTCGCGGACCGGGCGGTCGGCGAAGAGGAGGTCCTTGGCCTGTGGGAAGTGCGGGAGCAGCGCGGGGAGCTCCTCATGGAACTCGTTGTCGGCGGCGAGGACCGCGATCAGCGGCGCGGCCGCAGTCTTGCGCCGGTTTCCCTCGTCCATGAGGTCCACGAGCCGCTCGCGGGCCTCGTCGGAGCGGACCAGGACCACCCGCAGCGGCGACTGGTTGTAGGCGGTCGGGGCGTACTTGACCAGGTCGTAGATCGCCTGGACCTGGTCTTCGGTCACCGGCTCGGCGGTGAAGGTGTTGGCGGTGCGGGCCTGGCGGAAGAGGAGGTCCTGGGCGGTGGGGTGGAGAGCGAGCTCGGACATCGGGGGTGCTCCTGTCGTTCAGTCTTGATAATCTCAACGTTGAAATAAAAGCAGCTCGACTCTCTCAACGTCAAGTGTCTTAACGTTGAGAAGATGTCTGTTGAGAGGAGTGACGGGGATGAGCGATGCCGTGGACGCGATCATCGGTCAGTGGGCCAAGGAGCGCCCCGACGTGGTGGAGGACCTCTGGCCGGTGCAGCTCTTCGGGCGGATCCAGCGGCTGGCCCGGGTGGTCGACAAGTCCGCCAGGGCCGCGGCCGCCGCACACGGCGTGGAGCACGGGGAGTTCGACGTGCTCACCACACTGCAGCGCTCAGGGCCGCCCTACACGCTCACCGCCGGGGCCTTCCTCAAGGCCTCCATGGTGACCTCCGGCGCGATCACCAACCGCATCGACAAGATGGAGGCCAAGGGCCTGGTCGAGCGAGTACGTGATGGCGACGACCGGCGCACCATCAAGATCCGCCTCACCGAACACGGACACGAGGTCACCCGGGCCGCCTTCGCCGACCATCTGGCGAACTACGCACAGCTGCTCGCCGACGTGGACCGCGACCTGGTCGACAAGACCGCCGAGGGCCTCCGCCAGGTACTGGAGACCCTCGGCGACACCGCCATCAAGTGATGACTGTCCGAAAGTGACGGCTGTCCGAAAGTGATGGCTGTCCGACAGGGCGGGGATGCACACGGTGAGCCGGATGTGACGGCCGCGGCACCCCGTTCGTGATGCCGCCGGTGCGCGGCGTCCGGCTGGGCCCCCGCCTCGTGCGTTCCGGGAGCCGCCGTCCAGGACGAGGTCGCCGGCGCGACCGGCCCCGCCCTGCCCTGATCCACCGCGAGCGACGCCGTCGCGGTATCCAGCTCAACAGTGCAGGGATCTCGGATTCCGGAGCGCGGGAGCGCGCTCGACGATGGTGGCCTGGAAGCCATGCCGATGGAGCCAGTAGGCGAGCGCGGGGCCGGCGACGGAGGCGCCGGAGATCAGTACCTTGCGGTTCGTCATGCCTCAGACCTTCCACGGGAGCGCTCACCGCGGGCTCACCGTGCGCTCACCGCGCTCGCTCGCTCACCGCGGAGCAATGACCCGGCTCACCGGTCCGCGGCCACGGCCTCGAGGACGGACTCCACGGCCTTCTCCGGCAGCCCCGGCATGTACAGCACCTCCGGGGGCGTGCGCCCGACCGTGTCGGCGACCTCGGCGGCCTGCCGGTAGTGCTTGCGCGCCTCCGTGTGGTGGCTCGGGGCCGCGGCGACGCGGCGGCGGTGCCCACCGGCTGACGCCAGGAGGCTGAACAGGTCCGCGAGTCCGGTGAGCGCCGCGCACCCGAGGCCACCGGTGAGCACCAGGACCGGCGCGGCCGCCGGGCAACGGGCCGGACCCACGTCGGCCACCGAACCGAGTGATCAAGTTCGATGCACCGTTCGACGCAGGACGCCAAAGATCGGGCCGGCGGACCCGGCGGGCGGGGCGCTGCTCGAAAAGCGGTGGTCACCGGACCCCGCACCCGGGAAACTCGGACGTGTGTTCCTGACGATATCCACGAGCGGCACCGCCGCCCTGCCCGCCACCGACCTCGGTTTCCTGCTGCACAAGCACCCCGGCAAGGCGCAGAGGTTCTCGACCTCCTACGGCACCGCGCACGTCTTCTACCCGGAGGCGGACGACGAGCGCTGCACGGCCGCGCTGTTGCTGGAGGTCGATCCGGTCGCGCTGGTCCGGCGGGGCAAGGGCAAGGGCCGCGGAGGAGCACCCGACGCGGCACTCGCCCAGTATGTGAACGACCGCCCCTACGCGGCCTCCTCACTGCTCGCGGTCGCCCTGAGCGGTGTGTTCTCCAGCGCCCTGCGCGGTGTGTGCAACGCCCGCCCGGAGCGGGCCGCCGCGCCGCTGCCGCTGCGCATCGAGGTACCCGCGCTGCCCGCCCGCGGCGGACCGGAGCTCGTACGACGGCTCTTCGAACCGCTCGGCTGGGCCGTGACCGCCGACCCGGTCGCCCTCGACACCGAGTTCCCCGAGTGGGGCGACTCGCGGTACGTCCGCCTCGTCCTGGAGTCGGAGAAGCTGACCCTCGCCGAGGCGCTGCGCCACCTGTACGTCCTGCTGCCCGTCCTCGACGACGCCAAGCACTACTGGGTCTCCTCCGACGAGGTCGACAAGCTGCTGCGCGCCGGTGAGGGCTGGCTGTCCACGCACCCGGAGCAGAAGCTGATCACCAGCCGCTATCTCTCCCGCCGCTGGTCGCTGACCCGGCAGGCGATGGAGCGGCTGGAGCTGGTGCGCCTGGCCGAGGCCGACGACAGCGAGGTCGAGTCGATCGACAACGCCGTCGAGGAGGAGACGGAGACGGAGAAGAAGCCGACACCGCTCGCCGTGCTGCGCCGGGAGGCGATCCTCGCCGCCCTGCGCGGGTCCGGAGCCGCGCGGGTCCTCGACCTGGGCTGCGGTCAGGGCCAGCTGGTGCAGGAGCTGCTCAAGGACGTGCGGTTCACGCAGGTCGTCGGTGTCGACGTCTCCGTGCGGGCCCTCACCATCGCCGCGCGCCGGCTGAAGCTGGACCGCATGGGGGAGCGGCAGGCGGCCCGCGTGCAGCTCTTCCAGGGCTCGCTCGCCTACACCGACAACCGGCTCAAGGGCTACGACGCGGCCGTGCTCAGCGAGGTGATCGAGCACCTCGACCTGCCCCGGCTGCCTGCCCTGGAGTACGCCGTGTTCGGACACGCACGCCCGCGCACGGTCCTCGTGACCACCCCGAACGTCGAGTACAACGTCCGCTGGGAGACCCTGCCCGCCGGACACGTCCGGCACGGCGACCACCGCTTCGAGTGGACCCGCGAGGAGTTCCGCACCTGGGCGGCGACGGTCGGGGAACGGCACGGCTACGACGTGGAGTTCATCGCGGTGGGGCCGGACGACCCGGAGGTCGGGCCGCCCACCCAGATGGCCGCGTTCACGATGAAGACCCAGAACACCGAGAACACCGCGAACACCGCGAACGCCGAGAACACCCAGAAGACCGAGAAGGAGGCGAAGGCAGCATGACCGAGACACGCACGGGACGGGTACTCCCCGTCACCGACCTCTCCCTCGTCGTCCTCGTCGGCGCCTCGGGCTCCGGCAAGTCCACCTTCGCCCGCCGGCACTTCAAGCCGACCGAGGTGATCTCCTCCGACTTCTGCCGAGGCCTCGTCTCCGACGACGAGAACGACCAGAGCGCCACCCGGGACGCCTTCGACGTCCTGCACTACATCGCCGGCAAGCGGTTGGCCGCCGGCCGCCGCACCGTCGTCGACGCCACCAGCGTGCAGCAGGACAGCCGGCGCCTGCTCATCGAGCTGGCCAGGAAGTACGACGTGCTGCCCATCGCCATCGTGCTGGACGTGCCCGAGGAGGTGTGCGCCGAGCGCAACGCGGCCCGCACCGACCGCGCCGACATGCCCCGCCGGGTCATCCAGCGGCACATCCGCGAACTCCGCCGCTCCCTCAGGCAGCTGGAGCGCGAGGGCTTCCGCAAGGTGCACGTCCTGCGCGGGGTCGAGGAGGCCGAGGGCGCCACCGTCGTCACCGAGAAGCGCTTCAACGACCTGACCCACCTCACCGGCCCCTTCGACATCATCGGCGACATCCACGGCTGCGCCTCCGAACTGGAGTCGCTGCTCGGCCGGTTGGGCTACACCGACGGAGTGCACCCGCAGGGCCGTACGGCCGTCTTCGTGGGCGACCTCGTCGACCGCGGCCCGGACAGCCCGGGCGTGCTGCGCCGCGTGATGTCGATGGTGAAGTCCGGCAACGCCCTGTGCGTGCCCGGCAACCACGAGAACAAGTACGGCCGCTACCTCAAGGGCCGCAAGGTCCAGCACACCCACGGGCTCGCCGAGACCATCGCGCAGATGGAGGGCGAGAGCGAGGAGTTCAGGGCGGAGGTGCGCGGCTTCCTGGAGGGGCTGGTCAGCCATTACGTCCTCGACGGTGGCAAGCTGGTCGTCTGCCACGCCGGTCTGCCCGAGAAGTACCACGGCCGGACCTCAGGCCGGGTGCGTTCGCACGCCCTGTACGGCGACACCACCGGCGAGACCGACGAGTTCGGGCTGCCGGTGCGCTACCCGTGGGCCGAGGACTACCGGGGCCGCGCGGCGGTCGTCTACGGACACACCCCGGTCCCGGAGGCGACCTGGCTCAACAACACCATCTGCCTGGACACCGGCGCCGTCTTCGGCGGCAAGCTGACCGCGCTGCGCTGGCCGGAGCGCGAGCTGGTCGAGGTACCGGCCGAGCGGGTCTGGTACGAGCCGACGAAGCCGCTGCGCAGCGAGGCGCCCGGCGGACAGGACGGACGGCCGCTGGACCTGGCGGACGTGCACGGCCGCAGGGCCGTGGAGACGCGGTACGCGGGCCGGATCGCGGTCCGCGAGGAGAACGCGGCCGCGGCCCTGGAGGTCATGAGCCGTTTCGCGGTCGACCCGCGCCTGCTGCCGTATCTGCCGCCGACCATGGCGCCGACGGCGACCTCGGAGATCGACGGGTACTTGGAGCACCCGGTGGAGGCCTTCGCGCAGTATGCGGCGGACGGGGTCGCGCGGGTCGTGTGCGAGGAGAAGCACATGGGCTCGCGGGCGGTGGTCCTGGTGTGCCGGGACGCGGAGGCGGCACGCGAGCGGTTCGGAGTGGACGGGCCCACCGGGGCGCTGTACACCCGTACCGGGCGGCCGTTCTTCGACGACGAGACGGTGACCGAGGAGATCCTCGGCCGCCTGCGCACGGCCATCGGGGACGCCGGCCTGTGGGAGGAACCGGCCGCGTCCGACAGCGCCTCCGGCGCGGGCGACTGGCTCCTGCTGGACGCCGAGCTGATGCCGTGGTCGCTGAAGGCCTCGGGTCTGCTGCGCAGCCAGTACGCGGCCGTGGGCGCCGCCTCCGGCGCGGTGTTCCCCGGTGCGCTCGCCGCACTGGAGGCCGCCGCGGCCCGCGGCACCGATGTGGGCGAACTGCTGGACCGGCAGCGTGGACGCGCCTCCGACGCGGCCGCGTTCACCACCGCCTACCGCCGCTACTGCTGGACGACCGACGGTCTGGAGGGGGTCCGCCTGGCCCCCTTCCAGATCCTGGCCGCCCGCGGCCGCAGCCTCGCCGCCCTGCCGCACGACGAGCAACTGGCCCTGCTCGACCGGCTGGTGGAGCACGACGGCACCGGACTGCTGCAGACCACCCGGCGCCTGTACGTCGACACCGGTGACCCCGAGTCGGTCCGTGCCGGTGTCGACTGGTGGCTGGAGATGACCGGCCGGGGCGGCGAGGGCATGGTCGTCAAGCCGATGGGCGCGGTGGTCCGCAGCCCGGAGGGCCGGCTGGTGCAGCCCGGCATCAAGTGCCGCGGCCGCGAGTACCTGCGGATCATCTACGGTCCCGAGTACACCCGGCCGGACAACCTCGCCAAGCTGCGCCGGCGGTTCCTGAACCACAAGCGGTCGCTGGCGATCCGCGAGTACGCCCTGGGCCTGGAGGCCCTGGACCGGCTCGCGGACGGGGAGCCGCTGTGGCGGGTGCACGAGGCGGTGTTCGGGGTGCTGGCCCTGGAGTCGGAGCCGGTCGACCCCCGGCTGTGAGCCGCCCCACTCGGCCCTTGTGCCGCACGAACCCCTGTCCATATGGTGGACAGCTGTGCGGCGCAAGGGTGTTCGCACGCGCGGAGGGGGTGGGGGAGATGGAGACCGAGAAACCGGAGGGGGCGGCGGACATGGAGATCAGGAAGATCGTGGTCCGCGAGGACGGGAACACCAGCCGCCGGCCGGCGATCCTGGAGAAACGGCCGACCCGCTGAGCATGCGCGTTCACCTGGTCACGATGCCCTGGCATCCGCTCGACCTCCCGTCACTGCAACTGGGCCTGCTGAACCGGCTGGTGCGGCAGGCCCGTCCCGGTGCCGAGGTGAGGGAGTTCCACGGCTCGCTGCGCTGGGCGGAGTTCCTGCTGGAGCGCTCCGGGGGCCGGCTGCGGCCCGGGGACTGTGTGGCGGTCGGCAGCGACGCGATCTTCCACGGCCTCGGCGACTGGGTCTTCTCCGGCGTCCTGTACGACGACCCCGGCTGGGGCCTGGCCCGGCTGCGGGACTACGCGGCCGCCCGGGACGTCTTCATCGACACCGCCGTCGCCATGCGCCCGTACGCCGCCGAGTTCGTCGCCGCCTGCGCGACGGAGATACTGGCGGACGAGCCGGACGTCGTCGGGTTCACCACCACGTTCATGCAGAACGTGCCTTCTCTCGCGCTGGCCCGCGAACTCAAGCGCCGAAGACCCGGGCTGACCGTGGTCTTCGGGGGCAGCAACTGCGACGGCCCGATGGGCCACGCCCTGCACCGCAACCACCCCTTCGTGGACCATGTGGTGCGCGGTGAGGCCGAGTACGCCTTCCCGGCCCTGTTACGGCACCTGGACGAGGGCACCCCGCCCGTCGACGTGCCCGGCCTGTGCTGGTGGGACGGCCACATGTCGCGGGCCAACACCGAGACCCGGCGGACCGTGGCGCCCGCCGACATCCCCTCGCCCGACTACGACCAGTGGCAGGCCGCCCTGGACGCCTCACCCGTGCAGGAGTACATCCACCCGAAGCTGGTGGTCGAGGGCGCCCGCGGCTGCTGGTGGGGCGAGAAGCACCACTGCACCTTCTGCGGGCTCAACGGCTCCGCCATGACCTTCCGCGCCAAGCCGGGGGAGCGGCTGTGGGAGGAGATCGACCGGCTGGTCCGGCGCCATCGCATCCTGGACGTGGTC
Source organism: Streptomyces sp. NPDC101151 (assembly GCF_044768335.1). Taxonomy (NCBI): domain Bacteria; kingdom Bacillati; phylum Actinomycetota; class Actinomycetes; order Kitasatosporales; family Streptomycetaceae; genus Streptomyces; species Streptomyces sp. NPDC101151. The sequence goes on from NZ_JBIWPP010000004.1 coordinate 155,089, forward strand.
ACCGTCGACAACATCATCGACATGGCCTACTTCCGCGACTTCCTGCCCCGGGTCGCCGAGAGCGGCTGGGACCTGCGGCTGCACTACGAGGTCAAGTCCAACCTGACCCCCGGCCAGCTCCGGCTGCTCGGCGAATCCGGCACGGTGCACATCCAGCCCGGCATCGAGAGCCTGGGCAGCCGGGTCCTCGGCCTCATGGACAAGGGCGTCACCGGCGCCCGTAACGTGCGCACCCTGCGCGAGTGCGAGAACCACGCGCTGACCTGCTCGTGGAACCTCCTCTACGGCTTTCCCGGCGAGCGGGCGGACGACTACACGTCCGTCATCGACCAGCTCCCCGCCCTCGTCCACCTGCAGCCGCCGAGCGGCGCACACCGCATCCAGCTGGAGCGCTTCAGCCCGCACTTCACCGATCCCGCCCTCGGCTTCGGCAAGCGCCGCCCGGCCGAGATGTACCAGCACGTGTACGACCTGCCCGAGGACGAACTCGCCGACCTGGTCTATCTGTTCGACACCGAGGGCGCGGGCATCGCGGGCCTTGTCGAACAGCGGCTCCAGGACGCCGTCGCCGAGTGGCGCACGGGTCACGCGCACTCCCGGCTGCTGTTCGAGGCGGACGGCGAGGACCTGCTGGTGCACGACAGGCGGCACGGCCGGCCGGCCGTCACCCACCGCTTCACCGGCTGGCAGGCAGAAGCCCTGCTCCGGCTGGAGGACGGGCGCACGGTACCCGCCCTGCACCGGCTGCTGGCGGAGGGCGGCCACGAGGTGACGGCCGACGCCCTCGGCCACTGGGTCCGGCACGCCCATTCCCTGGGCCTGTTGTTCCGGGACGGCAGCACCTGTGTCTCGCTCCCCACCTGGGGCGAGCCGGTCCGGCTGTCCGAGCGTGCGGGGGTGGCCGGATGAGCGGGCTGCCCGCCGCGGTGCCCCACCGGCTCACCGGCCGCCGGGCCGAGGTGACCGAGCCGCTGGACCTCGGCGGGCAGGGGCGGGACACGGCGGAGGCCGTGCGCTTCCTGCGCGAGTGCCAGAGCCTCGGTCTCGAGGTGGGCTGGCGGGCGGCGGGGCGGCCGTCGTACGACATCAGCGTGTTGCGGCACCTGCCGCCTCCCTCCGAACTGCCGGGCTGTCGGAGGGAGTTGTCGGCCTGGCGGGCCGGGTACGCCTACGGGACCCTCTACCACCGGCGCGGTCCCGGCTTCGTGACCGTCATGGACCGCAGGGAACCCGGCACGGCGGCCCGGCTCACCCTGGACCACCCCGGTCTCCTGGCCGCCTTCGAGCTGCTCGTGGACCCCACGCCGCTCGAAGCCCTGGACCCCATCGGGCGCCGGGCCGCCGCTGTGCTGGCCGCCGAGCGGCTGGCCCTGGTCAGCGGCGGCTGGGCGGTGGCCCTGCCCCCGCGCATCCGGCGCTGGCCGGTCCCCTGCACCGCGATCTGAGCGGGGTTCAGCCCGCCAGCCGGAGCCGCTGCCCGCACACCCCGACCCGGACCGTCTGCCCCCAGGTGAGCTGGAGCGCGTCGCTCTCGATGCCGTCACCGAAGGCGATGAGCCGGTCGGACTCCACGGTGACCCGGAGGGACGCCGAGATCGCGAGTTCGCCCGCCACCAGGGTCGTGCCCGTGGCCGGTGACGGCCAGGCCTCCCGGACGAACCAGACCAGGCGGTCCTCGGTGGGGGAGGGCAGCGGCAGCCGGCTGCCCCGCTCCTGCCACACCGAGCGCAGCCAGCCGGTCGCACCGGTGCCGGTCCCGACCAGCACCCCGGAGGAGGCCTGGGCCTCGACGGCACCCCCGTCGTCGTCGAGGCCCAGGCGGTAGCGGGCGGTCTGGTGGCCCGGTGCGCCGAGGTAGATCTCGTTGAGCGCCACCAGCCGCTGGGTGTCGTCGGCGACGGCCTCCACCATGGTGAGTTCGTCCACCGTGCCGCCCGCAGCCGCAAGGAGCTTCGCCGCGTCCCGCGGGCGGTGCCGCACCAGCACACCCGGGTTGCGGCCGGGGTCGGTGTCGATGCCGATCACCGGCTGGCCCGTCAGGTACTTGGCGGCGTTCGCCACCAGCCCGTCCTGTCCGACCACCACGACCACGTCCTCCGGCGCGAACAGGAAGCGGTCCAGGTCGGCCCGCTCCACCTGGGCCTGACGCCAGGCCGGCGGCACGGCGGAGGTCACCTCGGCCAGGGCGGTGCGGGCCCGGCGGTGGCGTTCGGCGACCTCCTCGATGTCCCGGCCCCGGGAGGCGAGGAAGTAGGCGGCCTGGCCGTGCGTGCCGTGCCGGGCCACCAACTCGTCGTATTCCGAGGTGCGATGGACCAGAACGGCGCGCGGCGCGAGGCTCACGGCGCCGCCTCGCCCGGGCCGCCGCCCAGCTTCGCGAGCAGCCCGGTGAGCACGTCGGGCGAGACGGTGACGCTGTCGATGCGGGGCAGGTTCTCGGCCAGCCGGGTCGCGGTGAGCGCCTGGAGTGTCGTCGTCCCGTCGACGCCGGCCTCCGCGTGCACCCGCAGCCAGGCCGCCTGGGCCTGTGCCCGGGCCTCCCCGACCTCGCGGGCGCCCTCGGCCTCCGCGCGGGCCGCCCGCTCCGCCCGTGTGGCCTCGGCCTCGGCGAGCCGCAGGATCCGCGCCGCTTCCGCCTCGGTGAGCTTCACCGACCGTGCCGCCTCCGCCTGGGCGCGTACCGCGTCCGCGGCCGCCTGCTCCTCGGCCTCGCGGCGCGCGTTGGTGCCGCGCTGCTCGACCAACTGCTCCTCGCGGCGGGCGAGTTCGATCCGGCTGGCCAGTTCGTTCTCGGCGATGGTCCGCTCCCGCTCGACCGCCACGGCCCGCCGCTCGTAGGTGGCCCGGTCGGCCTCCTGCTGGATCTGCTCCCGGGCCGGGGTGCGCAGCGCCCGCTCCACTTCCGGCTCCGGCCGCAGTGCCATCACGCGTACGGCCACCACCTCGATGCCGGTGGCCGGCAGCCGTGGCTCGGTGCCCAGGCCGGCCGCGACCCGCTCGCGCACCGCGGTCACCCCGTCGACCAGCGCCGACGAGAGCGGCGTACGGGCGAGGACGTCCAGGGCGTGCTGCTGGGCCGTCTCGGTGAGCAGGGTGCCCAGCTGCTCCAGCGGGGTGCCGCGCCAGGCGCCCGTGTCCGGGTCGATCGAGAAGTCCAGGCGGGCGGCGGCCACGGCCGGGTCGGCGATCCGGTAGGTGACCGTCGCCTGTACCGCCACGTCCTGGAAGTCGGAGGTGCGGGCGTGGAAGGTCATCGCCAGCTCCCGGTCGTCCGCCGGCACCTCCGACAGGGCGGCGGTCAGCGGGCGGAACCAGAAGCTGAGGCCGGGACCGTCGTGGACCAGCGTGCCGGAGCGGTGGTGCCGGATGTGCGCCGTCGGCGCGCCGCGCAGATGGCGCCAGCCCAGGCGCCGGGTGATGTCGGCCATGGAAACCCCTCGCTTTTCGTCAACGCGACGATAATCGGTGACTCCGTTTTTCGTCAATAGGACGAAAACAGGAAGGGGCAGAAACAGCCAAGAAGAGCGTGAAGGCGGGCAACGATGGCCAGGATGGAGGCATGGCATACCACGTCAACTCCGAGGCCGGGCGGCTGCGCCGGGTGATCCTGCACCGGCCCGACCTCGAGCTCAAAAGGCTCACCCCCAGCAACAAGGACGCCCTGCTCTTCGACGACGTGCTGTGGGTGCGCCGGGCCCGCGCCGAGCACGACGGGTTCGCCGACGTCCTGCGCGACCGCGGGGTGGACGTCCACCTCTTCGGCGACCTGCTCGCGGAGGTGCTGGAGCTGCCGGCCGCGCGGGCGCTCGTCCTGGACCGGGTCTTCGACGAGAAGGAGTACGGTCCGCTGGCCACCGACCACCTCCGGGGCGCCTTCGAGGCCCTGCCCGCGCGCGAACTGACCGAGGCCCTGGTCGGCGGGATGACCAAGCGGGAGTTCCTGGAGGCGCACGAGGAGCCGACCTCCGTGCGGTTCCACGTCATGGACCTCGACGACTTTCTGCTGAGACCCCTGCCCAATCACCTCTTCACCCGCGACACCTCGGCGTGGATCTACGACGGCGTCTCCATCAATGCCATGCGCTGGCCGGCGCGGCAGCGCGAGACCGTGCACTTCGAGGCGATCTACCGGCACCACCCGCTCTTCCGTGCCGAGCCGTTCCACATCTGGTCCGAGGGGCAGGCCGACTATCCGTCGACCATCGAGGGCGGCGATGTCCTGGTCATCGGAAACGGTGCCGTCCTCATCGGCATGAGCGAGCGCACCACCCCGCAGGCCGTCGAAATGCTCGCCCACAAGCTGTTCGCCGCCGGGTCCGCGCAGACGATCGTCGCGCTGGACATGCCGAAGAAGCGCGCCCTGATGCATCTCGACACCGTGATGACCATGGTCGACGGTGATGTGTTCACCCAGTACGCGGGCCTCGGCATGCTCCGCTCGTACACCATCGAGCCGGGCGCCGTCGACAAGGAGCTCAAGGTCACCGACCATCCGCCGGAGCACATGCACCGCGCGATCGCCGCCGCCCTCGGGCTCAGCGAGATCCGCGTCCTGACCGCCACCCAGGACGTCCATGCGGCCGAGCGCGAGCAGTGGGACGACGGCTGCAACGTGCTCGCCGTCGAACCCGGTGTCGTGGTCGCCTATGAGCGCAACTCCACCACCAACACGCATCTGCGCAAGCAGGGCATCGAGGTGATCGAGATCCCGGGCAGCGAGCTGGGTCGGGGCAGGGGAGGCCCGCGCTGTATGAGCTGTCCCGTCGAGCGTGAGGCGGTGTGACCGAACGGACTGTATAGAAATGTTAACCGTCGTATAGAATTCCAAGGCCCGTTCACCCGTACCCCTGGAGCGCCCCCATGGCGACAGTCCCGACCGCCCTCGCCGGCCGCCACTTCCTCAAGGAGCTGGACTTCACGCAGGAGGAGTTCCGCGGCCTGGTCGAGCTGGCCGCCGAGCTGAAGGCCGCCAAGCAGGCCGGGACCGAGACGCAGCATCTGCGCGGCAAGAACATCGCGCTGATCTTCGAGAAGACCTCGACGCGCACCCGCTGCGCGTTCGAGGTCGCCGCCGCCGACCAGGGCGCCCACACCACCTACCTCGACCCGTCCGGCTCGCAGATCGGGCACAAGGAGTCCGTCAAGGACACCGCCCGGGTCCTCGGCCGGATGTTCGACGGCATCGAGTACCGCGGGCACGGCCAGGGTGTGATCGAGGAGCTGGCCACCTACGCCGGGGTCCCCGTCTACAACGGCCTCACCGACGAATGGCACCCCACCCAGATGCTCGCCGACGTGCTCACCATGACCGAGCACACCGACAAGCCCCTGGCCGAGATCGCCTTCGCCTACCTCGGCGACGCCCGTTACAACATGGGCAACTCCTACCTGGTCACCGGCGCCCTGCTCGGCATGGACGTCCGGATCGTCGCACCCCGGCTGCTGTGGCCGGACGAGACGATCGTCGAGGTGGCCCGCCAGCTCGCCACCGCTTCCGGCGCCCGGATCACCCTCACCGACGACGTGAAGGACGGCGTGCGCGGCGTCGACTTCATCGCCACCGACGTCTGGGTGTCGATGGGCGAGCCCAAGGAGGTCTGGGACGAGCGCATCGCGCTGCTCGGCCCGTACGCCGTGACCATGGACGTGCTGCGCGCCACCGGCAACGACCAGGTGAAGTTCCTGCACTGCCTGCCGGCCTTCCACGACCTCGGCACCGCCGTCGGACTCGAGATCCACGAGCGGCACGGGCTCACCGAGCTGGAGGTCACCGACGAGGTGTTCGAGTCCGAGCACTCCGTCGTCTTCGACGAGGCGGAGAACCGGATGCACACGATCAAGGCGGTCCTCGTGGCCACCCTGGCCGGCGCGTCCCGCGGCGTTTCCTGACCCACGTCACCAGGCCTTATCCTGACCGGCGGCCCGGCTCCACCCCAGCCGTGGCCGCCGCCGCGACCTCCCCCGGCTCTCGACTCCGCTCGCGCCGGGGGGACACCCATGACGGTCGCCCGCACCACGAGAAACGAGCACCACCCGCATGCCCGCTCCCCGCATCAAGTCCCCGCACCTGCTCGTCGCCGAATCGGGCGCCGACCGCGAGGGTCACGGCCTCAAGCGCACGATGGGCCTCTTCCAGCTCATCTGCTTCGGCATCGGCGCCATCGTCGGCACCGGCATCTTCGTCGGCCTGTCCGACTCCGTCGCCCAGGCCGGCCCCGCCGTGGTCGTCTCGTTCATCCTCGCCGCGATCACCTGCGTCTTCACCGCCCTCTCCTTCGCCGAGCTGGGCGGCGCGATCCCGGTCTCCGGCTCCTCCTACTCCTTCGCCTACGCGGGCCTCGGCGAGTCCACCGCCTTCCTGGTCGGCTGGTGCCTGCTGCTGGAGTACGGCATCTCCATCTCGGCGGTCGCCGTCGGCTGGAGCCAGTACGTCAACGAACTCCTGCACAGCCTCACCGGCCGGCAGCTCCCGGCCGCGCTGTCCGCCGGCCCGGGCGACGGCGGGATCGTGAACCTCCCCGCCGTGATCGTCATCGCCATGGCCTCCGTACTGCTGGTGCGCGGGGTGCGGGAGAGCGCCCGCGCCACCGCCGCCATGGCCGCCGTGAAGCTGGCCGTCCTGCTCGCGTTCTGCGTCATCGGCTACAGCGCGTTCAAGGACGGCAACCTCACCCCGTTCTCCCCGGCCGGCCTCGGCGGCATCGGCGCGGGCACCACCGCCGCGTTCTTCTCCTACATCGGCTTCGACGCGATCACCACCGCCGGCGAGGAGGCCAAGAACCCGCGCCGGGACATCCCGATCGCGATCCTCGTCTGCATGGGTCTGGTCACCCTGCTGTACTGCGCGGTCGCGCTCGCCGCGATCGGCGCCATCGGCGGCGACCAGGTCGCCGGCCGGCCCGCCGCGCTGTCATACGTCGTCAACCAGGTCACCGGCTCCACCGTCGGCGGCGGGGTCGTCGCCTTCGGCGCGGTCGTCGCCATCGCCTCCGTGGTGCTCGCCGTGATGTACGGCCAGACCCGCATCCTGATGTCGATGTCCCGGGACGGCCTCATCCCGCGCGTCTTCGAGAAGGTGTCACCGAAGACCTCCACCCCGGTCGCCGGCACGCTCATCGTCGCGGTCGTCTTCGCGGTTCCGGCGGCCTTCGCCTCCCTGGACGCCGTGATGAACCTGTGCACCATCGGCACGCTCGCCATCATGGCCGTCGTCAACATCACCGTGATCGCCCTGCGCCGCCGCGAGCCGGGCCTCGCCCGCAGCTTCCGGGTGCCGCTCTACCCGGTCGGCCCGCTGCTCGGCGTCGCCTTCTGCCTGTACCTGATGTACGAGACCGGCTGGCAGACCTGGATCCAGTTCGCGGTGTTCCTCGCCGTGGGAATGCTCGTCTACGTCGCCTACGGGCGCCGGCACTCCACGCTGGCCCAGCCGGCCCCCGAGGTCACGTCGGACGCCGCTGACCCGGAATTGCAGGCAGTCTGAACCACACCGCCTTGCCCGACGCGGTCGGGCGGTGACCGCAGGACGAACTGAGGGCGCGGATCAACAGCAGACCGCGCCCTCCCTCCTGCCAGGGGTCGGGCTCCTCGATCACGGGACGTGTGAGATGTCCGGGCGGTGCCGGGTCCGGGTCGTGCACCTCGACCTGGCAGCCGGTCGGCAGCAGCTCCACCACCAGCTCTATCGGGCCGATCCCGGCCGTGTGCTCCACCGCGTTGGCCACCAGTTCCGCCGTCAGCAGCTCGGCCGTGTGGCAGTCGGCAGGGTGCTCCACCTCGGCGAGGGCCGTCCGGACCAGGGCACGCGCCACGGGCACCGCCGCGGCGGTGTGCGGCAGCGCGATACGCCAGGAGGCCGGTTCGGTGGGGCTTTCTTGCAAGGCGAGTCCGTTCATGGAGCAGGCTGTCCTGCTTTCGACTGTAGAAATGGTACGGGCCCGGCCACAGAGACCGTCGTCGGGCGCCGCGCGGGACCTTCGCCCCGGTACCGGGCGGCTTACCCGGCCGAACGCCCCGCCTCGCACGGCCGTGCCCACTGTTACGACGCTGTGGACGACCGGTGACGCGCGTGACGGGACTCGGCCATCCCGGTCCGATCTTGTCGCGTACTCATGACGACGGTCACAAATACGTGTTAGCTTTTTCGGATAGTGCAACGTGAGGCACCGCCCCCCTAGGAGGCCGCACGTCATGAGTCCTTTCACCGGCTCCGCCGCCCGCACCTCCGACTGGGAGCACCTGCGGGTCCGGCTCGCCGACGGGGTCGCCACCGTCACCCTCGCCCGCCCCGACAAACTCAACGCCCTCACCTTCGGTGCCTACGCCGACCTGCGTGATCTGCTCGCCGAGCTGTCCCGGGAGCGGTCGGTCCGCGCTCTGGTGCTGGCCGGCGAGGGGCGCGGCTTCTGCTCCGGCGGCGACGTGGACGAGATCATCGGCGCCACCCTGTCCATGGACACCGCCCAGCTGCTCGACTTCAACCGGATGACCGGGCAGGTGGTGCGGGCGGTCCGGGAGTGCCCGTTCCCGGTGATCGCCGCCGTGCACGGGGTGGCGGCGGGCGCCGGTGCCGTACTGGCTCTCGCGGCCGACTTCCGGGTCGCGGACCCCTCGGCCCGGTTCGCCTTCCTCTTCACCCGGGTCGGCCTGTCCGGCGGCGACATGGGCGCGGCGTACCTGCTGCCCCGGGTCGTCGGGCTGGGCCATGCCACCAGGCTGCTGATGCTCGGCGAGCCCGTACGTGCCCCCGAGGCCGAGCGCATCGGACTGATCAGCGAGCTGGCGGAGGAGGGCCGCGCGGACGAGACGGCGCTCGAGCTGGCCCGCCGTCTGGCCGACGGCCCGGCCCTGGCGTACGCCCAGACGAAGGCGCTGCTCACGGCGGAGCTGGACATGCCCTTGGCGGCCTCGATCGAACTGGACGCCTCCACCCAGGCGCTCCTGATGAACGGCGAGGACTACGCCGAGTTCCATGCGGCGTTCACGGAGAAGCGCCCGCCGAAGTGGCAGGGACGATGACCATGGCAGCCGACCCGAGGGACCGAGGGGCGCGGGGAACCGCGCGACAAGCCGCGACGCACCCGCAGCCCGCCGCGACGACCAGCCGGCCCCAGCGCATCGCCGTCATCGGCGGAGGCCCGGGCGGCCTCTACGCCGCAGCGTTGCTCAAGCGCCTCGACCCGACCCGCGAGATCACCCTCTGGGAACGCAACGCCCCCGACGAGACCTTCGGCTTCGGAGTGGTCCTCTCCGACGAAACCCTCGGCGGCATCGAACACGCCGACCCCGTGGTCTACGCGGCCCTGCAGCAGGACTTCGTCCGCTGGGACGACATCGACATCGTGCACCGAGGCACCCGGTACACCTCCGGGGGCCACGGTTTCGCCGCGCTGGGCCGACGCCGCCTCCTGGAGATCCTGCACGACCGCTGCCGCTCCCTGGGCGTGGACATCCGCTTCCGCAGCGAGGCACCGGACGCCGAGCGGCTGGCCGCGACCCATGATCTCGTCATCGCGGCCGACGGGGTGAACAGCACCACCCGCGAGGCTCATGCCCAGGTGTTCGGCCCCCATGTGGCCACGCACCACTGCCGCTACATCTGGCTCGCCGCGGACTTCGCCTTCGACGCCTTCCGCTTCGAGATCGCGGAGACCGAGCACGGCGTGATGCAGCTGCACGGCTACCCGTACGCGGCCGACGCCTCCACCGTCATCGTCGAGATGCGCGAGGAGGTGTGGCAGGCGGCGGGGTTCGGCGAAGCCGGTCCGCAGGAGTCCGTCGAGCGCTGCGCCAAGATCTTCGCCGACGCGCTCGGCGGACGGCCGCTGCGCTCCAACAAGTCGGCATGGACCACTTTCCGTACGGTCGTCAACGACCGCTGGTCGCACGGCAATGTCGTCCTCCTCGGCGACGCGGCGCACACCGCCCACTTCTCCATCGGCTCCGGCACCAAGCTCGCCGTGGAGGACGCACTGGCCCTGGCGGCGTGTCTTGCGGAACAGCCCGATGTGCCGAAGGCGTTGGCGGCCTACGAGGAGGAGCGCAAACCGGTCGTCGCCTCCACCCAGCGGGCCGCCCGGGCGAGCCTGGAGTGGTTCGAGAACGTGAGCCGCCATCTCGACCAGCCGCCCCGCCAGTTCGCCTTCAACCTGCTCACCCGCAGCCGCCGGGTCACTCACGACAACCTGCGGCTGCGCGACGCGCACTTCACCGAGGCCGTCGAGCGCGAGTTCGGCTGCCCGCCCGGCACACCCCCGATGTTCACGCCCTTCCGGCTGCGCGGCCTGACCCTGCGCAACCGGGTCGTCGTGTCCCCCATGGACATGTACTCCGCGGTCGACGGCGTCCCCGGCGACTTCCACCTGGTCCATCTGGGCGCCCGTGCCCTGGGTGGGGCCGGTCTGGTGATGACCGAGATGGTGTGCGTCAGCGAGGAGGGCCGGATCACCCCCGGCTGCACCGGGCTCTACACCGGCCGCCAGGCCGAGGCATGGAAGCGGATCACCGGCTTCGTGCACGCCCAGGCACCGGGTACAGCGATCGGCGTGCAGCTCGGGCACTCCGGCCGCAAGGGCTCGACGAAGCTGATGTGGGAGGGCATGGACGAGCCGCTGGCCGACGGCAACTGGCCGCTGGTGGCGGCTTCCCCGCTGCCGTACAAGCCGGGCAGCCAGACCCCGCGAGAGCTGTCCCGGGCCCGACTGAGCGACATCCGTGAGCAGTTCACGGCCGCCGCCTGGCGAGCCGCCCGCGCCGGTTTCGACCTGCTCGAACTGCACTGCGCGCACGGCTATCTGCTCTCCGGCTTCCTCTCCCCGCTCACCAACCGGCGCACCGACGCCTACGGCGGTTCGCTGGAGAAACGGCTGAGGTTCCCGCTGGAGGTCTTCGACGCCGTACGCGCGGTGTGGCCGGCCGAGCGGCCCATGACGGTCCGCATCTCCGCCACCGACTGGGCGGAGGGCGGCACCACCGCCGAGGACGCGGTCGTGATCGCCCGGGCCTTCGCCGCGCACGGCGCCGACGCGATCGACGTGTCCACCGGACAGGTGGTGGCCGAGGAGCGGCCGGAGTTCGGGCGGTCGTACCAGACGCCGTTCGCCGACCGCATCCGGCACGAGGTCCGCGTCCCGGTGATCGCGGTCGGCGCGATCTCCTCCTGGGACGACGTCAACTCTCTGATCCTGGCCGGGCGTACGGATCTGTGCGCCCTGGCCAGGCCGCACCTGTACGACCCCAACTGGACGCTGCACGCCGCCGCCGAGCAGGGCTACGAGGGCCCCGGCGCCGGCTGGCCGGCGCCCTACCGGGCGGGCGGCCGGCGCCCCCAGACCGGACGCACCGACGCTCCCAGACCCCGTCTCTCGCTCGGCGGCTGAGGACCACCGGCCCGGCGGGGCGATGTCCCGCGGCCCTCACCCGGTCGCTTCCGGCACCCCCGCGAACTCGGCCCCCGTGTCCCGCAACCGCTCGTGCAGTCCCCGGAACACCTCCGCCGAGCGGACGCCCGGCCAGTCGGTGGGGAGGAGATGTGTGGGCAGGCCGGGGTCGGTGTAGGGGAGGTGGCGCCAGGAGTCGAGGGCGAGGAGATAGTCGCGGTAGGCCTCCTCGGGCGGGGTGTCCGTGCGGTGCTGCCAGGCGTGCAGGACGGGGGCGTGGGTGTCGAGGAAGCGTTCGTGTTCCTTGGCGATCGCCGAGAGGTCCCACCAGCGGGTGACGGCCTCGGGGGTGGGGGCGAAGCCGAGGTGCTCACCGCGGAAGAAGTCGACGTACGGGTCGAGACGCAGGCGGCGCAGGGTGTGCCGGGTCTCCTCGTACAGACGGGCCGGGGCGATCCACACCCCGGGCGCCGCCGTGCCGAAGCCCAGGCCGGACAGCCGGGAGCGCAGCACGTGCCGCTTCTGCCGCTCCGACTCGGGGACGGAGAAGACCGCGAGGACCCAGCCCTCGTCCTCGGGAGGCGTGGTCGCGTAGATGCGGCGGTCGCCGTCGTCCAGCAACTGGCGTGCCTCGGGCGAGAGTTCGTACCCGGCGGCGCCGGCCCGCGTGCGGGCCGGCAGCAGCAGGCCGCGGCGTTTGAGCCGGGACACCGAGGACCGCACGGAGGGCGCGTCCACCCCGGCCGCGGCCAGGAGCCGGATCAGCTCGGCGACGGGCACCGGGCCGGGCATGAAGCGGCCGTACGCGCCGTAGAGCGTGACGATGAGGGACCTGGGGGCGTGCTGCTCGGACACGTTGATCATTTTAGGTCGTCGGTGTCACTGCTGGTCGCCTTCGCTGCGCAGCCGGAACCGCTGCAGTTTGCCGGTGGCCGTACGGGGCAGGGCGTCGAGGAAGACGAACTCGCGCGGACATTTGTAGGGCGCCAGTTCGGACTTGAGGAAGGTGCGCAGGCCCTCGGTGTCCCGCCGGGCCCCGTCCCGCAGCACGGTGTACGCCACCACCACCTGGCCGCGCGCCTCGTCGGGCCGGCCGACGACCGCCGTCTCGACCACGTCCGGGTGGCGCAGCAACGCGTCCTCCACCTCCGGTCCGGCGATGTTGTACCCGGCGGAGATGATCATGTCGTCGGCGCGGGCCACATAGCGGAAGTAGCCGTCGCTCTCGCGGACATAGGTGTCGCCGGTCACGTTCCAGCCGCCGCGCACGTACTCCCGCTGCCGTGGGTCGGCGAGATAGCGGCAGCCGACCGGACCGCGGACCGCGAGCAGGCCGGGCTCGCCGTCGGGCACCGGCTCGCCGTTCGTGTCCTGGACACGCGCCTGCCAGCCCGGCACCGGGATGCCCGTCGTGCCGGGTCTGATCCGCTCGTCGGCCGCGGAGACGAATATGTGCAGCAGCTCGGTGGCGCCGATGCCGTTGATGATGCGCAGCCCGGTGCGCTCCTGCCAGGCCCGCCAGGTGGCCGCGGGCAGGTTCTCGCCGGCCGACACACAGCGCCGCAGGGACGAGATGTCGTGCCCGTCCAGGTGGTCGAGCATCGCCCGGTACGCGGTCGGCGCGGTGAACAGGACGGAGACCCGGTGCTCGGCGATCGCGGGCAGCAGCTGACGAGGGCCGGCCTGCTCGAGCAGCAGGGCGCTGGCGCCGGCCCGCAGCGGGAAGACGACCAGTCCGCCGAGGCCGAAGGTGAAGCCGAGCGGAGGGCTGCCGGTGAAGACATCGTCCTCGTGGGGGCGCAGCACATGCCGGGAGAAGGTGTCGGCTATGGCCAGCACATCCCGGTGGAAGTGCATACACCCTTTCGGGCGACCCGTGGTGCCGGAGGTGAACGCGATCAGGGCCACGTCGTCGGCCGCGGTGTCGACGGCCGGGTAGGGGGTGCCGGGTGCCGGGCGGTGCAGCAGGTCGTCGGGTGCGTCACCGCCGTACGTGGTGATGCGCAGGCCCGGGATCTCGGCCTTCGCCAGGTCGTCCACGGCCCGGACGTCGCACAGCGCGTGCCGGACCCGGGCGATCTCGCAGATCGTGGCCAGCTCGTGCGGGCGCTGCTGGGCGAGCACGGTGACCGCGACCGCGCCCGCCTTGAGCACCGCCAGCCAGCAGGCCGCCAGCCAGGGGTTGGTGGGGCCGCGCAGCAGGACACGGTTGCCGGGTACGACGCCCAGGTCGCCGGTGAGCACGTGGGCGATGCGGTCGACGCGGGCGCGCAGGTCGCCGTACGTCCAGGCGGGGCCGGCCGGGGTGTGGAAGACCGGACGGCCGGGGTCGGTGCGGCCGAGGAGTTCGACGGCGCAGTTCAGCCGTTCGGGGTAGCGGAGCTCGGGCAGGTCGAAGCGCAGCTCGGGCCACTCGTCCGGCGGCGGGAGATGGTCGCGCGCGAAGGTGTCGACGTGGGCCGAGACGTGCATGGCGGTTCGCCCCCTTGCCGTGACAAACGTCGAGACGGGCGTCCTGGTGGGCTCGGGCGTCCTGGAGGACTTGCGCATCGAGCGTATCGTGTTGGTGACGGCAGTCAACCTTGCGCGATAACGTCGAGGGGTGCGCCCCCCTGAGGGCGTGACCGGGGCCGTGGTGCCCCGCCGTGGAGGGAGGACCGGCCAGTGCCCGCATTCTCACTCGAACCGGAGCAGACCGCCTGGTGTGCCGAGCTGCGCATGCTGGCCGCCGAACGGCTGCGCCCGCTCGCCGACAAGGGCGAACCGGGCCGGGTCAACCGGCCGCTGCTCGCCGAACTCGGCCGACTCGGCCTGCTGGAAAGACTGTTCGCGTCCGGTGCGCTCGATCTGTGCCTGATGCGGGAGTCCCTGGCCCAGGCCTGCACCGAGGCCGAGACCGCGCTCGCCCTCCAGGGCCTGGGCGCCCACCCCGTGCACGCCCACGGCACCGCCGCCCAGCGCGAGCGCTGGCTGCCCCGGGTGGCCGACGGCAGCGCGGTGGCGGCCTTCGCGCTGAGCGAGCCCGGCGCGGGCTCGGACGCGGCGGCCCTCGCCCTCGCGGCCGAGCCGGACGGCTCATCCGGCTGGCGGCTCACCGGCACCAAGTGCTGGATCTCCAACGCCCCCGAGGCCGACCTCTACACCGTCTTCGCGCGCACCACCCCCGGCGCCGGAGCCCGTGGGGTGACCGCCTTCCTGGTTCCCGCCGACCGGCCCGGTCTGACCGGCTCCGCGCTGGACATGCTCTCGCCGCACCCCATCGGCGCCCTCGACTTCGACGCCGTCACGGTCACCGCCGACGACGTACTCGGCGAGGCCGACCGCGGCTTCGCCGTCGCCATGGGCACCCTCAACCTCTTCCGGCCCAGCGTCGGAGCCTTCGCCGTCGGCATGGCCCAGGCGGCGCTCGACGCCACCCTCGACCACACCCGCGGGCGGGACGCGTTCGGCAAGAAGCTGATGGACCTGCAGGCCGTGTCCCACCAGGTCGCCGAGATGGCCCTGCGCACCGAGGCGGCCCGGCTGATGGTGTACGCGGCGGCGACGGCGTACGACGAGGGTGCCCCCGAGGTGCCACGGCGTGCCGCGATGGCCAAGCTGCTCGCCACCGAGACCGCGCAGTACGTCGTGGACACCGCCGTCCAGCTGCACGGCGCCCGCGCCCTGCGCCGTGGCCACCTGCTCGAACATCTCTACCGGGAGGTGCGCGCACCGCGTATCTACGAGGGCGCGAGCGAGGTCCAACGGGGCATCATCGCCAAGGAGTTGTACGCCGTCACGCGCGACGGGGAGGTCCGGTGACGACCGAGCGCATCAACCCGCCCGACCTGTCCCCGCCCACGGGCTTCTCCCATGCCGTGGTCGCCTCCGGCTCCCGCGTGGTGTTCCTGGCGGGCCAGACCGCCCTCGACGCCGACGGCAAGGTCACCGGGGGCACGCTCCCCGAGCAGTTCGAGAAGGCGCTCACCAACCTGCTCGCCGCACTCGACGCGGCCGGCGGCACCCCCGGCGACCTCGCCCGCGTCACCGTCTACGCCACCGACGTCGCCGCCTACCGCACCCAGGTCCGCCAACTGGGCCGCATCTGGCAGCGGTTGGCCGGCCGGGACTATCCGGCGATGGCGGTCGTGGGGGTCGTACGGCTGTGGGACGAGCAGGCGATGGTGGAACTGGACGGGTTCGCGGTGCTGCCGTAGCCGGTGTCAGGCCGCCACCGCGAGCCGCTCGGCGGGGACCCGCCGGGGCGGGACCACGCTGCCGTCCGGGTGCAGCTCCCCGGTGTCGTCGAAGACGATCGAGCCGTCGCACAGCAGGGCCCAGCCCTGTTCGGGGTGGGCGGCCACGGTGTGCGGGGTACTGGCGTCGGACGCGGCGCAGGAGATTCGGTAGGAGCACATGGCGCACCTCCACATCGGATGTGAGGGGGCCGGCGGGTTCGGCCGCCGCCCGGCATGGTCAGAACATGCCCCCGCTGTGAACGCCCCGGAACCGTCCGCCGTGAAGCGTGACAACTTGCGGACAACTCCCGGACGGTTCCATGACGCGCCACCGATGGAGTGACGATCACGCCAGACTGCACGGCCGCCCGGTACCAGTGGAGCCTCACCCATGAACTCCGGGAGGTCCCCATGCCCCTACGCCCCGCCCTCGCGGCGGCCCTCGGCGCCGCCGCCCTGCTGTGCGTCGCCGCCGGCCCGGCCGCCGCAGGGCCGTCCGAGACCGTGACCGTCGACCCGAGCGGCACCATCGCCCCGGACGGCACCATCACTCTTTCCGGCACCTACCGCTGCACCGGCGCCATCGGACCGGTTTTCGTCAGCTCCTCGATCGGCCAGGACGAATCCGACGTCAGGCACGGCATCGGCGGCACGCTCGCCCAGTGCGACGGCGCCGAGCACCACTGGGAGAACTCCGGCAAGGCCTCGGCCGACTCCGTCAAGGCCGGCAAGGCCCGTGTGGAGGCCACGGTCACCGAACTGCGCGCCGGCGGCATCCTGTTGCTGCCGGCCTTCCACGCGATCAAGGCCCAGGACGTCAAGCTCACGAAGACGCAGGACGTCAAGGCCACGAAGGAGCAGGACGCCAAGGCCACCAAGGAGCAGGACGTCAAGGCCACCGAGGACCAGGGTGTGAAGGCCACCGAGGACCAGGGCGTCAAGCTCGCCAAGGGCCAGGCGGTCAAGGTGATCAGGATCATCGAGGGCCAGGGCGTCAAGGCCATCAAGGACCAGGACGTCAAGGTCACCGACAAGAAGGACGTCAAGGTCACCACGGGGCAGGACGTCGAGCTCGCCAAGAAGTGAGCCGCCCGTACGCCGAGGGGCCCGGCACACCGGTGCGTGCCGGGCCCCTCGGCGTGCGCCCCGTGACCCGTCAGGATCGCTGCCAGCTGTGCGGCGCGTGAAAGGCGTGCGGGCGCCACGAGGTGGTGCCCGGGGTGGCGGGATCGGTGCCGGCCCCGGCCAGGGCGCTGCGGCTGAGCAGCAGCACCGCCAGCGCGGCCAGCTCCTCCTGCGTGGCCTCGCCCTTCTCGACGCGGATGGGCGGAGCCAGGGACGCGGGGGACGTGGGGGACATGGGGACCTCCGTCACTGAGGGGGGTTGCCGTGTTTGCGGGCGGGGCGCTCCGCGTGCTTGGTGCGCAGCATCGCCAGCGCTCCGATGAGCACGGAACGGGTGTCGGCCGGGTCGATCACGTCGTCCACCAGGCCGCGTTCGGCCGCGTAGTACGGGTGCATCAGCTCGGCCTTGTACTCCTTGACCAGCTCGGCACGCTTGGTCTCCGGGTCCTCGGCCTCGGCGATCTGCCGGCGGAAGATGACGTTCGCGGCACCCTCCGCGCCCATCACGGCGATCTCGTTGGTGGGCCAGGCGTAGGTGAGGTCGGCGCCGATCGACTGGGAGTCCATGACGATGTAGGCGCCCCCGTAGGCCTTGCGGAGGATCAGGGAGATGCGGGGCACGGTCGCGTCGCAGTAGGCGTACAGCAGTTTCGCGCCATGGCGGATGATGCCGCCGTGCTCCTGGCCGACGCCCGGGAGGAACCCGGGGACGTCGAGCAGGGTGACGATCGGGATGCTGAACGCGTCGCACATCTGCACGAAGCGCGCCGCCTTCTCGGAAGCCTCGATGTCCAGGACGCCGGCCAGGGTCTGCGGCTGGTTGGCGACGACGCCGACGACCTGGCCGTCCAGCCGGGCCAGCGCGCAGATGATGTTCCGCGCCCAGCGCTGGTGGACCTCCAGATATTCGCCGTCGTCGACGATCTCCTCGATCACCCGGGCCATGTCGTACGGCCGGTTGCCGTCGACCGGCACCAGGTCGGCCAGCGCCTCGCAGCGCCGGTCGGCCGGGTCGTCGCAGGGCACCGGGGGCGGGTTCTCGCGGTTGTTGCGGGGCAGGAGGGAGAGCAGGTAGCGCACCTCCTCCAGGCAGGTCTCCTCGTCGTCGTACGCGAAGTGACACACGCCGCTGGTCTCCGCGTGCACGTCGGCCCCGCCCAGGCCGTTCTGGCTGATCTCCTCACCGGTGACCGCCTTGACGACGTCCGGGCCGGTGATGAACATCTGGGACGTCTCACGGACCATGAACACGAAGTCGGTGAGTGCGGGACTGTAGGCGGCACCTCCGGCGCACGGGCCGAGCATCACGCTGATCTGCGGGATGACACCGGACGCGGCCGTGTTGCGCCGGAAGATGCCGCCGTAGCCCGCGAGGGCGGTGACGCCCTCCTGGATGCGGGCGCCCGCACCGTCGTTCAGGGAGACCAGAGGGGCACCGGCCGCGATGGCCATGTCCATGATCTTGTGGATCTTGGCGGCGTGGGCCTCGCCCAGCGCGCCGCCGAAGATCCGGAAGTCATGGGCGTAGACGAAGACGGTGCGGCCCTCCACCGTGCCCCAGCCGGTGACGACACCGTCGGTGTACGGCCTCTTCGCCTCCAGGCCGAAACCGGTCGCCCGGTGCCGGCGCAGGGGTTCGACCTCGTGGAACGAGCCCTCGTCGAGGAGCAGGCCGATCCGTTCGCGCACGGTGAGCTTGCCCTTGGCCTTCTGGGCGGCGGTCGCCTTCTCACCGGGTCCGGCGAGCACACTCGCGCGTATGCCGTCCAGTTCCTCGACCTGGGACCTCATGTCTCCCCCTGCTTTCCTGAAATGACGGAACGTCAGTTGCCGAGCCGGCGCAGACCGCTCGCCTGGAGTACGGCGAACGCGCCCACGACGGCCGCCTGCAGCACGGTCCACACCGTGCCGACGGTGTTCGGGTCGAACCAGCCGAAGACCGCGGTGGCCACGGACGCCACCGCCCACAGTGCGTTGGCCTCGATGACCGCCTTGGTGGCGGCCTTGTTCGGCATTGGACGGCTCGCCAGCAGCGCGACGAGGCCGCCGTACACCGTGAGGAACACGCCGATGCCCCGCAGGAAGCCGGTGTCGAGGTCGAGCAGATCGCCGACCGGTCCGGCGGCGAGCAGATAGATCAGGCCGTTGGCGGCGGTCACGGCCGCGTCCAGCGCGAGGAAGGTCCGTAACGGGCGGGCCGCTGCGGTACGGGTGGGCGTATGCGTCGCCGCCTGCACCGGGGTCTGGCTCGTGGTCATGGGGCCTCCGAAGGTAGGGGGGTTGATTCCACTTGCCCGTCGAGCGTGCCAAGGTGGGCTGACCGGGTGCTGACGGGACGCTTACGCGGACCGGTCCACCCGTTCCGCGAGCCGTCTGCGCGCTAGGCCAGTTGCAGGCGGAGGTCGCCGGTCAGGGCCGGGTCGTGGGCGAGGATCGCGTTCTCGACCCGGCGCAGGGCCGGGGAGGGCTGGATGCCGAGTTCGTCGTCGAGGTGGCGGCGCATCCGGCGGAAGACGTCGAGGGCGTCGGCCTGTCGTCCCGAGCCGTACAGGGCGATCATCAGCTGCTCGCAGAAGCGTTCCCGCAAGGGGTGGTTGGTGTGTGCCTCGGACAGTTCCGCGAGGACCGCGGCGTGCCGGCCGAGCCGTAACTCGGCGTCGAAGCGCAGCTCCATGGCCCGCATCCGGTGCTCCTCGTAGCGGGCGCCCGCCAGCTGGCACAGCGTCCCGGCCGTGAATCCGCCGAACACGGGGCCGCGCCACATCCCGAGCGCCTCGCCGAGCAGCCGCGCGGTGCGGGCCGCGTCGTCCGGTGCGGCGGACTCGGCCAGCCGCACCGCCCTGATGAACTCGGCCGCGTCCAGCTCGCCCTCCCCGACACCGAGCCGGTAACCGGAGGGATGGATGGTCACCCGGGAGGAGGGCCGGTCCGGCTCCAGGTCACGGAGTCTGCGGCGCAGCCTGCTGACATGGGCCTGGAGCGCGTTGGCCTGGTTGTCGGGGACGCAGTCGCCCCACATCTCCTCGGCCAGGCTCTCCCCGGACACCGGCTGCCCCTCGCTGACCAGCAGGGTCTGCACCAGGGTGCGCTGCAGATCGCCGGAGACGTCCGCCGGACCGACGGCGGTGAGTATCTGCAGTGCCCCGAGTACGGAGAACCTCAGCATGTCTTCCCCCCTTGGTGACAATTCCTGGCGAAGCTGTTTCTTTCTGGGTCGCGCCGCGGTGCAGGAGAGGATGGCCGAACGCACCGCGCCCCGGCGGGCCTCTGCTTCCTGGACGGCCCGCCGGGGCGGTTGTTCCGCCGGGACGGGGGGCGGCCGGCGGCTCCTTGGACATCCGGTGCCGAGCCGCCTTTGGCCCGGTACCGGGTGGGGAAAAGTCTATTCCGTGCGCCGGATCCGTGAATTCAAGACGATCCGTGCTCGGAATTTCCGGTCGACTGTCGCTTCCCCGGTGACTTCGTGGCGGAGAGGGCAGGATTTGAACCTGCGTGGGTCGTTGCCGACCCGACCTAGAGGCGTGCTCACGGTCCCCGATCAGCCACTCCGGGCACCTCTCCTCGCTCCCGGCTCCGGTTTCCCGTGCCGTTCACGGGAACAACAGTGCCAGCACCCGCTGACGGAATGCTGACACGCTTCTGACATAGGCAATGAATTCCTTGTGGCCCTTTTCTCGGACGTCCACTCGGTGCTGTACTCCCCTGGATGGAAAACACTCCAGAAAGGGGTACGGGAATGACCGCGACCACCACCGAAACCGTTACGGGAAACCCGGTTCTCGACGCCATACGCAGCCACACCGCAAGCGAGAACCCGAGTTCGTTCCTGACGCTCAACAGCGGAAACAGTACCTTCACCGTCCCGGGTGCGGACGGTGTGGTCGTCTACCGCCGCACCGGCCGCTACGCCGTGCAGTTCGGCGGCCCGTTCGCCGCCGAGCGGGACTACGGCACCCTCCTGGAGGCCTTCCGGCAGTACGTCCGCGACGAAGGCCTCACCCTCGTCGGCGTCCAGCTCCAGCGCAGCGACGCCGAGCGCTACGCCCGGCTCGGCTGCACCGTCAACCAGGTCGGCGCCTCCTGGGCGGTGAGCCTCGCCGAGTTCACCCTGCGCGGCACCAGGTTCATGCAGCTGCGCAACAAGATCTCCCGCGCCCACCGCAACGGCCTGCAGATCCAGGAGGCCGACGCGGCCGACGTGCAGGACGCCATCAGCGCCATCGACCAGGCCTGGCTCGGCTCCAAGGGCGGTGCCCAGCAACTGGAGTTCCTCGTCGGCCAGATCGGCGGCGAGGCCCAGGCCCACCGCCGGCTCTTCGTCGGCACCATCGACGGAGCGCCGGTCGCGTACATCTCGTACTCGCCGGTCTACGGCAGCCGGGCCGGCTGGATGCACGACCTCAGCCGCCGTATCCCCGAGGGCTCCCCGGGCCTCATGGAGGCCATCAACGCGCACGCCATCGAGGTGTTCCGGGCCGAGGGCGTCGAGTGGCTGCACTTCGGGTTCACGCCGTTCACCGGCCTGGACGCGAACCACGAACTCGACGGGCACAGCCCCGCGTTCCAGTGGCTGATGCACGCCCTGTGGGCCGAGGGCGCGGCCCTGTACCCGGCCCAGACGCAGCTGTCGTACAAGCAGAAGTGGGCCCCCGACCTGCTGATTCCCGAGTATGTCGCCTTCGACGGCCCGCAGGCCTCGCTGCCCGGCTTCGCGCACATCTTCCGTGCCTGCAACGCCTTCTGACCGTCACCCGCCCACCTCTTTGCCGACAGGAGTCGCGACATGAGCCAGTCCACCGAAGAACTCCAGCACGCCATGGTCGAGCAGCTGATGGCCGTCATCGGAGCCCCCGACGACGAGGCCGTCGCCGAGGCCGCCGACTCGGTCGTGCGCGCCCTCGACGAGCGGCTGCGCACCGGGGCGGCCGCCTGAGCCCGGCCCGGCACCTCCGATCAGACCGGCATCAGTGCCACATCAGCGCTCCACGGAACGCTGGACACACGTTCGCCCGGCGGTCCGGGCCCGGGAACACCGCACCGTGCTCCCGCCGTCCGGGTCCGCCGGGCGGACCCCAGGCCCTGTCCCGCGACCGATGACCGCACGCGGGAGCCTTGTCGACTCGCGGCGCCCGCAGGTCCGCGGGGCAGCGGCGCCGCCGCCCGATCCGGGCACTTCTCCCAAGGAGAGCAACGCATGCAGCGTCCGCACATACAAGAAGCCGGGGCAGTGGCCGCCGGTGGAGGCGCCGGCGCCGCCGGGCAGCGCACCGGTGCCTCGGCGACCTTCGCCGAACTGCTCAAGCGGGTCAAGGCCGAGGGTCTCCTCGATCTCGACCCCCGGTACTACGTGGGCAGGCTGGCCCTCAACACCACCCTGCTGCTGATCGGGTTCGCCGCCTTCTTCGAGCTGGGCGACTCCTGGTGGCAGCTGCTCACGGCCCTGTGGATGGGCCTGTGCGGCGGCCAGTCGGCGTTCATGTGGCACGACGCCGGCCACAAGGCGATGTTCCGCAGCAAGAAGGCCGCCTCGGCGGTCGGCTACATCCACGCCAACCTGGTCAACGGTGTCAGCTACGGCTGGTGGGTCAACCACCACAACCGGCACCACAGCAACCCCAACCACCTGGACATGGACCCGGACATCGGCCGGCGCACCGCCATCTTCGACCTCAAGCAGTACCCGAGCCGCAAGGGCACCCAGAAGTTCGTGGTGCGCTACCAGAGCGTGCTGTTCTTCGTGCTGCTGGTGCTCGAGGGCTTCAAGATGCTGAAGACGGCCGTCCTGTCGATCGTCCAGGGCAAGACCAAGCGGCCGGTCCTGGAGACGTTCCTCATCCTGGCGCGCGCGGCCGTCTACCTCGGCCTCGTCTTCACCCTTCTGTCCCCGGGCCTCGCGGTCGCCTTCATCCTGGTCCAGCACGCCGCCCTCGGTGTCTACTTCGGAATGATCTTCGCCCCGAACCACAAGGGCATGGACGTCCGCGACGGCGAGGAGGAGACCCTGGACTGGCTGGAGCGCCAGGTCCTCACCTCCCGCAACATCCGGCCCAACCGGCTGGTCGACTTCCTCTACGGCGGCCTCAACTACCAGGTCGAGCACCACCTGTTCCCGGCGATGCCGCAGAAGAACCTGGGGCGTGCCCGGGAGCTGACGATGGAGTACTGCGCCGAGCGCGGGGTGCCGTACCACGAGGTCGGGTTCTGGGCCTCGTACCGCGAGGTCGCCGCCTATCTGCACGAGGTCAGCGCGCCCGTCCGGAGCGGTGACGTGGAGGAGCAGCTCCGGCGCCGGGCCGTGGAAGCGGCCTGATCACACCACGGGGAGCGCCGCCGGGGCACAGGCCGCGTGCCGGTGCGGGTCCCCGGTGGCCGAGCGCGCAGTTCCCCGTGCCCCAGGGGAGTTGCACCCCCGTACCCAGCACGCCTCTCACCCCACTCACCACCCCACACCCCCCACATCCCGGCCCCCGGGCCGCACGCCCGGGCCCGCCGGCGGGCCCGGGCGGTTCCTTCCCCAGGAGCGACACACGTGGTCGCAAGAAGTCCCCAAAGGAGCCAGCCCCATGTCCCAGACCACTGCGGCGGCGGGCGGTGTCACCGCTCCCGCCCCGATCGGGGTCCGCCTGGACCGCATGCCGATCACTCCCCTGCACCGCAGACTCACCGCGGTCATCGGTATCGGCCTGTTCTTCGACACTTTCGAGAACAACCTGTCGGGCACCATCGGCAAGGTGCTGCAGAGCGACTTCGGCTTCGGTACCACCTCGCTCAAGCTCGTCCTGGCCTCCGTGTTCGTCGGCCAGTTCATCGGTTCCCTGACGCTCGGCCGGATCGCCGACCGGTTCGGCCGGCGCCGGGCCTTCCTGATCAACCTCGCCATCTACTCGGTCTTCTCGCTGCTCGGCGCCTTCTCCCCGAACGCCACCTGGCTGATCGTCACCCGCTTTCTCGCCGGTATCGGCATCGGCGCCGAACAGGCCCTTTCCGACTGCTACCTGGCCGACGTGCTGCCCGCGAAGAAGCGCGGCCGGTTCATCGCCTGGGCCTACACCCTCGCCTTCTGCGGAGTGCCCGCGGTGGGCTTCGCCGCTCTGTGGCTGGTCCCGCTGACCCCGCTGGGCGTGGCCGGCTGGCGCTGGCTGTTCGTGCTCGGCGCGCTCGGCTCGGCCGTGGTGTGGGTGCTGCGCCGGCAGCTGATCGAGTCCCCGCGCTGGCTGGCCGCGACCGGCCGGACCGAGGAGGCGGAGCGGCTGGTGGCCCGGATGGAGGCGGAGGCCGCGGGCCGCGGACTGCGCCTGGACAAGCCGGGTCCCACGCAGCCGGATCCGGTCGCCGGGGAGTCCCGTCTGCGGGACGTCTTCCGGCCCGGCATGCTCCGCCGGACCCTCGTGCTCTGGCTGTTCTGCGTGCTCTCCGTCGTCGGCTACTACGGCTTCGGCACGCTCGCCCCGCAGATCGTCGCCGCCAAGGGGTACGGCATCGTCGCGGGCCTCGGCTTCACCGCAGTGTCCTTCCTCGGCTACCCGGTGGGCTCCGCCCTCGTCCTGCCCGTCGTGGACCGCATCGAGCGGCGCACCCTGGTCGCCCTCTCGGCGGCCGCGATGGTCGTCGCCGGACTCGGCTTCGCCTACGCCGACTCGGCCGCGCTGATCGTGACCTGCGGCTTCGCCTACACCTTGTTCAGCAACGTCTTCTCCAGCGTCTCGCACGTCTATCTGTCCGAGCAGTACCCCACCGCGATCCGGGCCACCGCCTCCGGCGCCGCCTACTCGCTGTCCAAACTCAGCGCGGCCGCACTGCCGTTCGTGCTGCTGCCCGTCCTGGAGGACCACGGCGCCGGCGCCCTGTTCGCCGTCATCGCCGCGGCCATGACCGTCCTCGCCGTCACCGTGCTGACCCTGGGCGAGCGCACCACCGGCACTCCCGTCCGGTGAACCCGACCGACATCGTTAGGAGTTGAGCATGGCCTACGTCATCGGACTGCCCTGCGTCGACGTCAAGGACCGCTCCTGCATCGACGAATGCCCCGTGGACTGCATCTACGAGGGGCAACGCGCCCTGTACATCCATCCGGACGAATGCGTGGACTGCGGGGCCTGCGAACCGGTGTGCCCGGTCGACGCGATCTACTTCCAGGGCGACCTGCCCGAGGAATGGGGCGACGACCACGCGGCGTCCAACGCCGCCTTCTTCGAGGGCCTCGGCGAACCCGGCGGCGGCAGCTCCCTCGGCCCCCAGGACTATGACTCCCCGCTGGTCAGCGCCCTGCCGAAGGGGGTGTCGGTGGCATGAGCGGCATCCTCGCAGGCAAGCGGATCCTGGTGACCGGGGTCGTCACGGACGCCTCCATCGCCTTCCACGTGGCCCGGATCGCACAGGAGGAGGGCGCCGAGGTCCTGCTGACCGGCTTCGGCCGGCTGACCCTGATCGAGCGCATCGCGGCCCGGCTGCCCAAGCCTGTCCCGGTGATCGAGCTGGACGTCACCGACCAGGGCCACCTGGACAGCCTCGCCGAGCGGATCGGCGAGCACGTCGACTCCCTCGACGGCGTCGTGCACTCCATCGCCTTCGGCCCCCAGGGCGCCTTCTCCTTCATGGACGGCACCTGGGACGACGTGTCCACGGCCGTGCACGTCTCGGCGTACTCCCTGAAGTCCCTCACCACGGCCTGCCTGCCGCTGCTGGAGCGGCGCGGCGGCTCCGTCGTCGGGCTCACCTTCGACGCGTCCGTCGCCTGGCCGCACTACGACTGGATGGGTGTCGCCAAGGCCGCCCTGGAGTCCACCAGCCGCTACCTCGCCCGCGACCTCGGCGGCCGCGGCATCCGCAGCAACCTCGTCGCGGCCGGACCGCTGCGCTCCATGGCCGCCAAGTCCATCCCCGGCTTCTCGCAGCTGGCCGACGTCTGGGAGACCGAGCGGGCGCCGGCCGGCTGGGACCTCACCGACCCGGACCCGGCCGCCCGCGCGGTCGTGGCCCTGCTGTCGGACTTCTTCCCGCGCACCACGGGCGAGATCGTGCACGTGGACGGCGGAGTGCACATGATGGGTGCGTGAGCAACGTGCCCAAAAGGGGCGGGAGTCGAGGCCGCGACCTCGACTCCCGCCCCTTTCCGACGCGTTACTCGGTCGCGCCGCCCGGCAGTATCCGGCGGAAGCCGGTGTAGGGAACCAGCACCTCGGGCAGCAGCACCGAGCCGTCCTCCTGGGCGCCCTGCTCCAGCAGCGCGGCCACGGTCCGGCCGATCGGCAGCGCCGAGCCGTTCAGGGTGGCCGCCGGCGTCTTGCGGCCGTCGGCCCGCTTCACCCGGATGTCGGCGCGACGGGCCTGGAAGGTGCCGCAGTCGGACACCGAGGAGATCTCCCGGTAGGAGCCGCCGCCCGGCAGCCACACCTCGATGTCGTACGTCATCCGGGCCGAGAAGCCCATGTCGCCCGCGGGCAGCAGCACCGTACGGAAGGACAGTTCGAGCCGGCGCAGGCACTCCTCCGCCTGCGAGACCATCAGCTCCAGCTGCTCCTGGGCCTCCTCCGGCGCGCAGATCCGCACCAGCTCCACCTTCTCGAACTGGTGCAGCCGCAGCACGCCCCGGGTGTCCCGGCCGTACGCCCCGGCCTCCGCGCGGAAGCAGGGGGTGCGCGCGGTGAACGCGTACGGCAGCGTCCGCGCGTCCAGGAGCTGTCCGGCCACCAGGTTGGTCAGCGGCACCTCGGCGGTCGGGATCAGGAACAGTTCGCGGTCGCCGACCTGGGTGCGGAACAGGTCCTCCTCGAACTTGGGCAGCTGCCCGGTGCCGGTCATGGTGTCGCGGCCGACCAGGAACGGCACCGACTGCTCGGTGTAGCCGTGCTCCCGGGTGTGCAGGTCGAGGAAGAAGTCCCCGAGGGCACGCTCCAGACGGGCCCCGGCACCGTGCGAGACGCTGAACCGGGCGCCGGAGAGCCTGGCCGCGGCGGGGGAGTCGAGGATGCCGAGCGCGTCGCCGATCTCCGCGTGGTGACGGGCGCCCTCCGCCGGACGCGGGGCCGGACCCCCGCGCCGTATCTCCACCGCCTCCTTCTCCGAGTCGCCGTCCGGTACGGCGTCCAGCGGCAGGTTGGGGATACCGAGCAGCAGCTCGGTCAGCTCGCCGGCGGCCGTGCGGGCGGCGCCCTCCGCCTGCTGCACCTCCGTGCGCAGCGCGCGGGCGGTCTCCTTCTCCGCCTCCGTGGGCGGGCCGGAGCGGCGGGCCTTGGCGGTCCGGTTCAGCTCGGTGCGCAGCCGGGTGACCTCGGCCTGGGTGGCCGAGCGGGCGCGCAGCGCGGAGCCCAGGACGTCGAGGTCGAGGTCGTAGCGGCGGCGGGCCAGGCGCCGTACGGCGTCCGGACCGGCCTCGATCAGCTCGTTCGGATCAAGCATGGCGGTCTCCTGACAGGGCGGGGGAGGCGGGGGACGGCTCCGGCACGGGGGCCGCGGTGTGGCGGGTGCCGAGCAGGCGGTAGCGCAGCGGGCGGGCCGAGCGCAGCCACGCTGCATACAGCAGGCCGCCCAGCGCCACCGCCGGCAGCAGCCAGGGCAGGGCCGCGATGACCTCGGACGGCGAGCCGGTGAGCATGTCGAAGTTGCCGACCACCAGCCACACCGAGGCGGCCAGGCCCGCGAAACCCAGCAGCGGGGCGAGCACCTCCCGCCACCAGTGCCCGCTGCCGCTGCGCAGCCGCAGCCCGAGCACGGACAGCGCGGCCAGCGCCTGCAGGGCGACGATGCCGAGGGTGCCGAGGCCCAGCATGCTGGTGGTCAGGTCGGCGTACGGGTCGAGACCGGCGACGGCGAAACCGGCGACGACCAGCGTGGTCAGCGCGCTCTGCGCGAGGCTCGCCCGGTGCGGGGAGCGGTGCCGCGGGTGCTCCGCGGCCAGGCCGCCGGGCAGCAGACCGTCCTCGGCGAGGACCTGGGCGTAGCGGTTGGCGGCGCTGTGCAGGGCCAGTGTCGCCGCGAACAGGCTGGTGCAGAGCAGGATCTGCAGCCCGGTGCTGCCCGCCTTGCCGAGGAAGTCGTCACCGAGGACGAAGAACAGGTCGCCCATCTGCTTGCCCGCGACCTCGCGCACCTTGTCGCTGCCGACCGCGCCGACCGCCAGCCAGCTGGTGAGGGCGTAGAAGCCGGCGATCAGGACGACGGCCGCATAGGTGGCGCGGGGCACGCTGCGCCGCGGGTCCTTCGCCTCCTTGCCGTACAGGGACGCCGACTCGAAGCCGATGAAGGAGACGAACGCGAACATCAGCGAGACACCGACGCCGTGCCCTGTGGCGACGTGCGGGGAGAACGAGTCGGTGGGCAGGGCGTGCAGGCCGTGCCGGGCGAGGATCGCCACGTCCAGGGCGGCCAGGACCCCGATCTCACCGAGCATCAGCAGCGCGAGCACGCGGGCGCTGAGCGCGATCTCCCGGTAGCCGAGGACGGCCGTCAGCAGCAGGCCGACGGCCGCGCACCACTCCCAGGACACCGTCAGCCCGTGGGCCGCGAAGACCAGTTGGGTGAAGTAGCCGAGCGCGCCCGCGAGGCCGATGGTCGCGCAGTTGTAGGAGAGCAGGGCGACATAGCCGGCGGCGACCGCGGGCGGCCGGCCGAGTCCGTCGGCCACGGAGGCGTAGAAGCCGCCGGAGCCTCCGGTGCGTCGGGCGCTGACCGCGTAGCCGACCGAGAAGCACAGCAGGGTGACCCCGGCGAACAGGAAGGCAGCCGGTACGCCCGCGCCGTCACCGAAGGCGAACGCGAGCGGCACGGTGCCGACCATCGCGGACAGCGGGGCCGCGGCGGCGACGATCAGAAAGAGGATGTGCCCGGTGCCGAGCCGGCCGGACGCGGGCGGGGAACCACTGGTGGACATGGGAACTCCAGAGCAGGGGAGAGGGACGGGAAAAGGGGGACAGCCGCCCGCAGAGGTTCTCCGCAGACGGCTGTGGAAGCGCCCTGAAGGGGCGCGGGCGCTCTGTCGATGTGCGGCTTCGCCGCGTGGGCGCGACCAGCCACAGAACACCCGCAGCCGCCGGACCACCGACCCGGGCGGTTGCCTAGGCAGGTGCGATGGCCAGTGCCGTGTTCTGCCCACCGAACCCCAGCGAGTTGCTCAGAGCCAGGTCGATCGGCATCTCCGTAGCGGTCTGGGCCAACTTGATCTCGATCCGTGGATCGGGCAGGACCAGGTTGGCGACGGGCGGAATCATCTCGTGCTCGACGCTCAGCACGGCGAACGCGGCCTCGACCGCGCCGGCGGCGCCGAGCAGATGACCGGTGACTCCCTTCGTGGAGGTGACCAGCGGATCACCGCGCAGGGTCCGCTGGATCATGCGGGCCTCCGACAGATCGTTGAGCGGGGTCGAAGTCCCATGGGCGTTGACGTGCTGCACATCGTCCGGATCGGCGCCGGCGTCGGCGAGAGCCGCTCGCACGGCTGCCTCGATGCCGGTGCCGTCCGGGTGCGGCGAGGTCATGTGGTGGGCGTCGGCGGTGGCGCCGTACCCGATGATCCGGCCGTGGATGTGCGCGCCACGTGCGCGGGCGTCCGCGACGCGTTCCATCACGAGGATCCCGGCGCCCTCACCGGCGACGAAGCCGTCCCGGTCCACGTCGAACGGGCGGGAGGCGGCCGCCGGGTCGTCGTGCCGCTTGGACAGCGCGCCCATCTGCGCGAACCCGGCCATGACCAGTGGGGTGATCATGGCCTCGCTGCCGCCGGCCAGCACGATGTCGCACCGGCCGAGCGCCAGCAGGTCCCGGGCCGTACCGATGGCGGTCGCGCCCGAGGCGCAGGCGGTGGCCACCACCAGGTTGGGTCCGGTCGCCCCGAACTCGATGGCCGTCTGACCGGCCAGCATGTTCGGCAGCTGCATGGGCAGCAGCAGCGGCGACACCCGGTCGGCGCCCTGCTCGCGCAGCACATGGTGCTGTTCCTCGACGGTGCCAGGACCGCCGTCGGCGCATCCCAGCACCACCCCCACCCGCGCGCCGTCCCAGGTCTGCGGGTCGAGGCCCGCGTCGGCCACCGCCTCGTGCGCGGCGACCAGCGCGAACTGCACGAACCTGTCCAGACGGTGGGCCCGTCGCGCACTCAGCAGGGTCTCGGGGTCGAAGGCGGGCACTCGGCAGGAAATCTGTACGGGGTTGTTCGCCAGCACCGGATCGAGGGCGGCGGCCGGCCTGCCGTCGCAGACCGCCGCCCAACTCGGCCCGACCCCGATACCACCCGGGGTCACCAGGCCGAGCCCGGTGACGGCGATGTCCATCCCGGCCATCAGACCTTCGCGCTCCGCTCCTCCATCAGCCGGACCATGTCGGCCACGGTCTCGGCCTCCAGGAGGTCGTCGTCGCTGATGTCCAGGTCCAGCTCGGACTTCAGCAGCAGCGACAGCTCCACGACGGCCAGCGAGTCCAGCTCGATGTCCTCCCGGGTGGCCCCCGGAGTGATCGACTCGGGCGACACCTTGAGCTTGTTTGACAGGATTTCCTTGAGCTGCTCCAGCATGTCGGTTCCTTTCGAAGGCGTACGCACCCCGCGTACCGCTGAATATGAGTGACTGACGGTCGGTCAGATGGTTTGCAGCTCGGGCCAGACGAGGGTGGCGGCACCCCATGACAGGCCTCCGCCGAACGCGGTGAGCAGCACCCGGTGGCCGGTGGCGAGCCGGCCCTCGGCGGTGGCCTCGGCGAGCAGCAGCGGAATCGAGGCGGCGCCGGTGTTGCCGACCCGCGCGATGTTGCTCAGCTGCCGCTCGGCGGGGATGCCGAGCCGGTCCGAAACGGCCTCCAGGATCCGGGCGTTGGCCTGGTGGGCCACGAACCGGTCGACGTCGTCCAGCCGCCATCCGCTCCGCTCGGCGGCCTCGGTGGACGCGGCGGTCATGCGCTCCACCGCATGCCGGTAGGTGTCCCGGCCGAGCATCCGGAAGTAGTGGTCCTCCGAGGCGATGGGCCGGTCGGTGGACCGCTGCCGGGAGCCGCCTGCCGGTACCTCGATCAGATGGCTCAGCTCGCCGTCACTGCCGAGCACCAGCGGGCCGATCGCCCCGGGTTCGTCGGCCGAGCCGGCGCGCAGCACCACCGCGCCCGCACCGTCCGCGAAGATCACCGCGGTGGTGCGGTCCTCGGGGTTGATGATCGTGGTGAAGGCGTCCGCCGCGATCAGCAGCACCCGGTCCGCGACCCCGGCCGCGATCAGCCCCGCGGCCGAGGCCAGGCCGTACAGGAACCCGGAACAGACGGCCGCCACGTCGAAGGCGGGCACCTGCCCGAGCCCCAGCCGCGCGGCCACCTGAGGTGCGGTCGCCGGGCAGGGCTGGTCCGGGGTGGTGGTGGCCAGCACCACCGCCCCCACCTGCTCGTCGCCCGCCGACTTCAGCGCCCTCAGGCCCGCCTCCACCGCAAGATCGCCGGTGGAGGTGCCCGGGGTGATGAAGTTGCGCTCGACGATGCCGGTGCGCGTCCGGATCCAGGCGTCGGAGGTGTCCAGCCGCTGGGCCAGATCGTCGTTGGTCACCACGTTGGGCGGGACGTACGACCCGATGCCGCTGATGACCGCGGCCCGCCCGGTGCTCATGCGCCGGCCTCCGAGGCGAGGACCTCGACCGGCAGGCCCATGTACTTCATGCGGACCTCGGCCATCTCGTCGGTCCACTGCTCGGCCATGTCGTAGCGCTGCTCGGCGGTGGTGTCGAGGAGCCGGACGCCCGGCCAGACCTCGTAGTCGCCGATCAGATCGGCGTGCTCGAACATGCCCTGCTGGAACAGCTCCTCGCGGTGGATGACGAACTCCCGGTCCGGGATCTCGTCCCACAGCTTCACGCCCGAGCGCAGGATCTCCAGCAGCCGCGGCCGGTACTCCGGGTGTTCGACGATGTGGTCGCGCAGGATGGTGCTGGCCACGGTGAGGTGGCGGATCTCGTCGATGGCGGTGCCGCGTGAGATCTCGCCGGTCGCCGGGGACAGCGGGGTCCACTTGCGCTCGCTCAGCTCCGCCGCCGGGGCGAGCACGCCCTCGATGATGATGGCGAAGACGGCGACCCCGCCGGGGAAGTCGGCCTGGTCGCGGACGATGTCCAGGGTGAAGTCCACCACCGGGTCCAGGACCCGCTTGCGGTAGTCCCGGGCCATCTCCTCGATGTCCTTGAGCAGCGTGTTCGCCGGGACGCCCAGCTCCACCAGGTGCTGGCGGAAGACCCGGGCGTGCCGGGCCTCGTCGATCAGCTGGGTGGCGTAGAACTCCATCTGGGGGATGCCGGGCGCGACCGCCACGTAGTGCCCGAGCAGCCGGGTGGCCAGTTCCTCGGCCAGCGCCCGGAAGCCGAACTCCAGCACCAGCGCCTCGCGCAGCGGGCCGGGTGCCTTCAGGAAGTCCGGGGTGATCGCGTTCTCGTGGTGGCCGGTCACCCCGCGGTCGCGCAACGTGCCCTGGGCCACCGAGGTGATCCAGTAGGCGAGGTCGCACTCCTCGGGGCCGAGGGTCAGTTCCTTCGCGCCGTCCAGCAGACCGGGCGCCTTGTCCCAGTCCGCCTCAGGAGCAACGGGTGCGGTCATGACGCGGCGGCCTCCTTCGCCGGACGCAGGGAGCCGGCGAACAGCCCGCCGGCGTAACTGAACAGGGGGAGCTGCGCGTTGTCGGCGGTGGCACGGACGACGTGGCCGAGCAGCAGCTCGCTGTCGCCCGCCGCGTGCGCCGAGTGGAACCGGCAGACGTAGTGGGCGAGCGCGCCCGCGACCAGCGGGGCGTGCGCGTACCGGTCCGCCGTCCAGGCCAGGCCCGCGAAGGCCGCGTCGCCGTCGGGCCGGCCGCTCTCGGCGAACCGCCGGGCCACGTCGGCCTGGTCGCCGCCGAGCACATTGATGGCGAACCGGCCCTCGGCGGCCGCCCGCCGGGCGAACGAGGACCCGGCCCGCAGCACCACCCCGACCAGCAGCGGCGCGCGGGAGACGAGGGTGACCGTGCTGGCGGTGGTGCCGTGCATCCGGTCCTCGGGTCCGGTGGTCAGCACCGACACCGGGGAGGCCAGGTGGTACAGGGCACGGCGGCGTTCGTCCGGGTCCTGCCGGATCGGACGACGGACGTCGGTCGCGGTGGTCATCGCACGGCCTCCGCTTCCTTCTCCCGCACCGGGCGGACGGCCGGCGCCGGGATGTGCCCGACCGGCACCGGGTCCATGGCGTGCCCGACCGGCTTCGGGTGGGGCAGCCCCAGGTCGTCGAGCAGCCGCAGATAGCCCTCCTGGCGCACCGGCTCGAAGGGCAGCGCGAAGGACTTCATGAAGTTGCCGAACAGGCCGCGGTCGCCGAACAGATGGAACGGCAGCACCAGCAGCGCCCACTCGGGCTTGACCAGCCAGCACCACAGCGCGGCCACCGCGCCCTGCGTGATGAGGCTGTGCATGACGTTGTAGAGGACGTAGTACGCCTTGGGGATCGGCCGGCCGCCGCTCTTGCGGAACGCGATGGCGCCGGGGATGTAGCCGATCAGGTCGATGTAGAGGAACAGTCCGATCGCCGGCAGCCAGCGGATGTCGCTGAAGTGGTAGACGATCAGGGCGGTGGTGACGGCGAGGCCCACCAGGTACTCGGCGCGGTGCAGCGAGTACGTGCGCGGTGTCTCGAACGGGTTCGCCTGGTCCATGGTCAGCTCCTCGGCGGATTCCTAGGCGCCGACCGCGGCGGGCGCGGTGAGTGCGATGCCGCCCTGGATGCGCACGGCCGGGTACAGCCCGGTCAGCGCCCAGGCGACGGTCTCCTTGATGACCCGCTCGGCGATCGGGTCGAGGATGCCCTCCAGGCTCGGGATGCCGAAGTCGAAGTCGGCGTCGAAGCGGACCGTCACATCGGCCCCGTTCTGCTGGACCGACCAGGTACCGCAGAAGGAGTCGAAGTCGCCGTCGGACTGCTCGAAGCGGATCTCGCCGCTCTCCGGCAGCACAGTGTCGTCTTCGGTCCAGCGCAGCAGGCCGCTGCGGAAGTGCAGCTCCCAGCTGGAGGAGGCGGTGGGGTCGGGGTAGGAGGCGTGCACGGTGGTCGCGTTGACGTGGGGCGCCAGGTCCGGGTACTTCTCCCAGCGCCTTACGGCGTGCAGGACCGTTTCGGCCTGCTCCGCGGGTATCAGGGCATCGAGTTCGACGTGCCGCACGATCAGTTACCGCCTTCCGGCATCTTGGCCGCGCCCCTGATGAGGTCGCGGGTGGCGAGGTCGAAGGAGTTGACGAGGAAGTCCACGTCGGTGTCGTCCAGCACGGCGGGCGGGGTGAACCGCACCACCGAGCTGCCGTTCATGGAGTGATTGGCGACCACGCCGTGGTTGAACAGCTCGATCAGCAGCTCGCCGGCGAGGCCGGCCTCCACGAGCTCGACGCCGATGAGCAGACCCCGGCCGCGCACGTCCACGACCAGCTCGGGGATGTTGCGGTGGGCGACCTCCGCGATCCGCGGCAGCAGCCGGGCGCCGAGGTCCATGGCCCGGGTGACCAGGCGTTCCTCCTTGACGGCGCGGATCGCGCCCTGCACCGCGGCCATCAGCACCGGCTGCCCGGAGAAGGTGGCCGTGTGGACGTAGGGGTCCTTGTCGAAGGGGCGGAACGCCTTGCGGGTGGCGACGGCTGCCGACACCGGCATCACCCCGCCGCCGAGCGCCTTGCCGGCGAGCAGGACGTCCGGGACGACGCCCTCGATGTCGGCGCCCCACCACTCGCCGAGCCGTCCGAAGCCGGACTGCACCTCGTCGAGGATCAGGAAGCCCTCGTACTCGCGGACCAGCTCCTCGACCCGCTTCAGGTAGCCCTTGGGCGGGAGGATCACCCCGCCCTCGCCCTGCACCGGCTCCAGGATCACGCACATCTCGCCCGGGTGCGCCCTCAGTTCGGCTTCCAGAGCGTCGGCGTCGCCGAACGGCAGGTGCTGGAAGTCGGGGACGAGCGGGCGGAACGGCGCCTGGTAGACGTCCTTCGCGGTCGCCGACAGCGCGCCCAGGGTCTTGCCGTGGTAGCCGCCGCGCATCGAGATGGTCCGCTTGAACCCGCCCGCGCGGGCCAGCTTCAGGCCGGTCTCCACCGCCTCCGCGCCGGACAGTGCGAAGTGCACACGGTCGAGGCCGGGCGGCAGTACGGACACCAGGGCCTCGGCGGCACGCGCCACCGTCGGCTCCAGCAGGATGCGGGTCGCGGTGGGGTGGGTGCGCAGCTGGCGCTCCACCTCCTCCATGACGATCGGGTGCCGGGCGCCCATGACGAAGACGCCGTAGCCGCCGGCGTTCAGGAAGCGCTCACCGTCACTGGTGGTGAGCCAGGCGCCCTCCGACGCCACCTCCATGTGGCTGCCGAACAGCTCGGCGAGCGTGGCCCGGCCCTTGCTGAGGTGGGCCCGGTACAGCCCGAGGATCTCCGCCTCGTCGTCGACGGCGGACGCCGCCGGGGCATTCGGGGATTCCTGGATGACGGTCACGTGTCGCTCACTCCAAAGATGTGGGGATGACAGCTGCTCAGGCCAGGACCAGCGGGCCCCCGGCGAAGTACCGCAGCAGCGGATCGGCGGCGGCGAGCCGGGAGGGCGGGTGGAAGGCGAGGGCGCGGGTCGCGGCGGCCGTCTGGGCGCTCCCCGGGTTGCTGATGAAGTCCAGGCCGCCGAGCAGCTCAAGGGCGCGGGCCACGATGTCCGGCAGCGCGTTCT
This sequence comes from Streptomyces sp. NPDC101151, assembly GCF_044768335.1. Lineage (NCBI taxonomy): Bacteria > Bacillati > Actinomycetota > Actinomycetes > Kitasatosporales > Streptomycetaceae > Streptomyces > Streptomyces sp. NPDC101151. The sequence continues at coordinate 190,484 of NZ_JBIWPP010000004.1, forward strand.
GCACGGCGTACCGGGCGACCAGCACGCGGGCCACCGACTCCTCGTCGCCCGGCTCCTGGCCGGTGCCGCGGGCCACGCCCTCCAGCAGGGCGAGGGCGGTCTCCATGTCGACGGCGAGCGCGGCCCGCTCCTCGACGCTGCCCCGCTGCCGCTCCAGGACCTGCTCCACCAGGGCGGCGGCGGAGCCCGCGTACCCGGCGGAGATCAGCATCTCGAACCAGACGAACCCGGCCGACTGCAGGTCGTCGAGGCGGGTGGGGTCGTCGGCGCCGGCCCGGACGACCATCTCGGCCGGGACGAACACGTCCTCCAGACGGACCTCGTCGCTCTCCGCGCCGGCCAGCAGGTCGTTGCCCCAGAACGGGTGCACGGACATGCCGGGCGCGTCGGCGGGCACCAGCGCGAGCGCCAGCTCGGGCTCGCCGCCCTCCTCGCCGTGGATGGCGATGGACGCGGTGAGAAGGCTCATCGAACGGGAGAGGCTGCACGGCTTCTTCGCACCGGACAGCAGGAACCCGCCCTCGACCGGACGCGCGGTCACGGCCGGCTTCAGGATGTTCTGCGCGGTACGGCCCTCGGCCCAGCCGGAGGCCATCACCTGCTGGTCCGGCACGATCCGGTGCAGCAGCTCGGTCTGCGCGCCGGTGAGCCGGCCCGCCTTGACCGCCAGTGAGTACAGCATGGCGGCGGTGAAGTGGTGCATGGACACGGCGGCGACGAGCGACGGCGACAGCGCACCGAGGGCCAGCTGGACACGCAGTGCCTCCAGCGGGGCCGCGCCGTGGCCGCCGTAGTACTCGGGTATGAGCAGACCGACCCCGCCGTGGATGCGGAACAGGTCGATCACCGGACTGCCGGGCCGCTCCCGCTCGGCGTACGGAATCTGCTCCAGCTCCTTGAGCAGTCCGGGGTGGAACCGTTCGCAGACGGTCCGGGCAGCATCGAGGGAACGCACGGGAAACCTCCGGAAGACTTCGGGACGGGCGGTCAGGCGCCGAAGACCGCGTCGTACGGGCTCACGTCGCGGGCGATGCTGACTCCCTGGATGTGGGAGGTCTTGAGCATCGGGTAGTTGGCCTCGCCGAAGGCGCCACCGGTGCGGCCGGTGCCGCCGTGGCTCGGCAGGTAGGGCAGGAAGCCGATGTGCGAGTCGTTGACCTTGAGCAGACCGCCGTTGACCACGCGGCGCACGAAGGTCTCGATGACGTGGTCCGAACGTGACCACAGGGAGTTGCGCAGCCCGTAGTCGTTGCTGTTGACGAACTGCAGGAAGGACTCGAGGAGAGCGTCGTCGTTGTCGCGTTCGGCGACCACGATCGGGACGAGAGGGAAGAACGTCTCCTCGCGGACCACGTCGTACGTCCGGGCCCGGTCCAGGCCGTCCACCCGCAGCACCGTCGGCTGCAGGAAGACACCCGTCTCGGACACCGTGCCGTCGACCTCGGTGCGGTTGCCGCCGGTGACCAGCTCGGCGCCGTTGTCCAGCGCCTGGCGCAGCAGCCGGAAGAAGCGCTCGCTGCGCCGGACCGGCGACAGCAGCACGTCCTCCTCCTCGGGCAGGCCCGGCTTGATGCCCTTGACCTGCTCCTTCACCTCGGCGATCAGCGCCTGAGCGATCTCCGGGTGGACCAGCACGTAGTTGGGCACCATGCAGATCTGCCCGGAGCCGTAGAACGCCTCCGTGATGGCCTCCGCCGCCCACTTCACGTCGGCGTCCTTCCACACCACGATGCCGTCGTTGCCGGCCAGTTCGAGGATCGGCTTCTTGCCGTGCGCCACGCACTGCTGCTCGAAGCGCAGGCCCTCCTGGCTGCCGCCGATGTAGAAGATGTCGTTGATCAGCGGGTCGGCGATCCAGCGGTCCATCGTCTGCTTCGGGTTGGAGCACACCGCGTTGAGCACACCGGCCGGCGCGTCGATCTCCTCCAGCAGCGGGGCGACGATGTCGCGCAGCAGCCACATGGTGGACAGCGCGATGCTGCGGGGCGACCGCACCACGACGGCGTTGCCCGCCATCAGCGCCAGCACGGACAGGGCGGCGCTGGGCAGCGGGGCGTTCTGCGGCGGGTTGAAGGCGACCACGCCGTCGGGCTGGCGGTGCAGGATCAGCTTGCGGCCGTTGTACTCCTTCTCGACCCGCATCTGCTTCAGGTACCAGCGCAGGGAGCCCGGGGCGTAGATCTGCAGCAGGCAGCTCAGCTCCCAGCGGGCCAGCTTCACGGGGTGGGACTCGGCGACCAGCATGCGCAGGAACTCGTCCTGGTGCTTGATCAGTTCCTCGCGGAACCGGGTGCCCAGCCGCATCCGCCGCTCCAGCGGTACGGCCGCCCAGTCGGGGGCGGCCGCGGCGGCCGCCTGGGTCGCCAGGTCGATGGCGGCGTCGTCCGCGATCGCGCAGCGCCCCACGACATAGGGATGCTTGGCCGCCTCGGACTCCGGGTCCTGTTCGAGGGAGCGCTTCAGGCTGACGCTCGTGAACACGTCTTCCAGCAGGGAACGCCCACTGACGGTGTAGACCCACCCGTCCCCGGCGACGTCCTTGCCCGCGATGTAGAGGTCGTAACTCTTGAATTTGGAAGGTGCCTCGGCACTCTCCTCCTGCGCTGCTTCGCGAAGCATCTTCAGCCTTTCAGCTCTGGCGAGTGGATTTCTTGAAGCAATGCGAGCCTGACAGCGGAATCTGACCCCGCGCTGACGCCCCACTGACCGCGCTGATCCAGCCAACGAAGGTGTCAGCGGGACGTCAGCCGGCGCTGCTTGCATGACCGCATGCCACCTGTTGACAGCACGATCCAGCGGTTGCGGGACCTGCCGCGCAGTGAAGTCGCCGAAGAAATCGAGTCAATCGCCCTGAAGAAATTCAAGGCTGTACTTCTCATGGACGACGCCGAGGATCTTCCCGTCGACGTCAGCTATTTCGATCTCGGCCTCACCTCGTTGCGGCTGACCGAGATACGACAGAGCCTCGAGCAGCTCCTGGATCTGTCGATCAACGTCAACGTGCTTTTCAACGAGCCGACGATCGCCCACCTCGTGGACCACCTGACCCAGGCCATCCAGGAAGCTTGAGGAGTCGTTCCATGCCGCGTAAGGAATCAGAGCAGGCGCCCGAGCCGGTCGCGATCGTCGGAATCGGTCTGCGGTTCCCCGGCGGCAGCGGCTCGCCCGACGAGTTCGACGCCTTCCTGAAGGAGGGCCGCAGCGGAATCGGCCCGATCCCCCGGGACCGCTGGGACGTCGACGCGTTCACCCCCGAGGGCCCCGACGACAAGGGCAAGATCATCGCCTCGGGCGGCGGGTTCCTGGACCGCATCGACCTGTTCGACGCCGGCTTCTTCAACATCTCCCCGAAGGAAGCCCGGTACATGGACCCCCAGCAGCGGCTGCTGCTGGAGACCGCCTGGCAGGCCCTGGAGCACGCGGGCATCGACCCGGCGCCGCTGCGCCGCGGCAACGGCGGCGTGTACATCGGCGCCAGCTCCATCGACTACGCACTGGAACTGGACTCGCTGCCGTACGAGGAGCTGGACGGCCATCTGGCCTCCGGCATCACCATGTTCCCGCTGTCCGGCCGGCTCTCGTACTTCCTCGGCTGGCGCGGTCCGAGCATGAGCGTCGACACCGCCTGCTCGTCCTCGCTGGTCGCCCTGCACCTCGCGGTACAGGCGCTGCGCGGCGGCGAGACCGACATCGCGCTGTGCGGCGGCGTCAACGCCCTGCACCACCCGCGCATCCCGGTGATGTTCTCCAACGCGCAGATGCTCGCCCCGGACGGGCAGTGCAAGACCTTCGACGAGTCCGCCGACGGCTACGCGCGCGCCGAGGGCTGCGGCCTCCTCGTCCTCAAGCGGCTCTCCGACGCCGAACGCGACGGCGACCGGGTGCTCGCCCTGGTCCGCGGCACCGCCGTCGGCCAGGACGGCGACAGCGCCGGCCTGACCGTGCCCAACGGTCCCGCCCAGGAGAAGGTCATCCGCAGCGCCCTGGCCACCGCCCGCCTCACGCCCGAGGACATCCAGTACGTCGAGGCGCACGGCACCGGCACCCCGCTCGGCGACCCCATCGAGTTCGGCGCCATCGGCGACGTGTTCGTCGACTCCCACACCAAGGACCAGCCGGTGCTGGTCGGCTCGGTGAAGACCAACCTCGGTCACATGGAGCCCGCCTCCGGCATCGTCGGCGTCATCAAGACCGTGCTCCAGATGCGCTCCGGCACCATCTACCCGCACATCAACCTCAAGGCCCCCTCCGGGCGCATCCCGTGGGACCTCTACCCGCTCCGGGTGCCCACGGAGTGCGAGCCCTGGAAGGCCGACGTCCGGCGCGCGGTCGTCAACAGCTTCGGGTTCGCCGGGACCATCGGCGCGGTGGTCCTGGAGCAGGCACCCGAGCCGGCCACCCGGCCGGAGGAAGCGGACGGTGCGGCTCCGCTGTTCACCCTGTCCGCCAAGAACACCACAGCCCTGCGCGAACTGGCCGCCGAGTACCGGCAGTTGCTGGACGACCGGCCCGGACTCTCCCTGCCGGCGCTCACGCACAGCGCCAACACCACCCGCACCCACCACCCCTACCGCGTCGCCGCCCCCGTCGCCGACCGCGCCGCACTCGTCCGGCTCCTCGACAAGACCGTCGAGACCGAGCACGAGGGACCCACGGGCATCCGCAAGACCGCGTTCATGTTCACCGGCCAGGGCTCCCAGTACGCCGGCATGGGCGCCGCCCTCTACCACGCCCTCCCCGTCTTCCGCGAGCACGTCGACGCGTGCGACCGGCTGTTCGCCGGGCCCCTCGGCCGCTCCGTGCGCGAGCTGCTGCTCGGCACCGCCGCCGACCCCGAGGCGATCGACCGCACCGAGTACACCCAGCCCGCCCTGTTCACCCTGGAGTACGCCCTCGCCCAGCAGTGGATGGCCTGGGGCGTGCGCCCGAACGTGCTCATCGGGCACAGCATCGGCGAGGTCGTCGCCGCCGCCGTGGCCGGCCTGTTCAGCCTGGCCGACGCCATCACGCTGGTCGCCGCCCGCGCCCGGCTGATGCAGGCCGTGCGCACCGAGGGCGGCATGGCCGCCGTCACCGCCCCCGTCGAGGAGGTCGCCCCGCTGCTGGAGGGCCACGACGACCTCGCCCTGGCCGGGATCAACGCCCCCGACCAGACGGTGATCTCCGGTGCCACCGCCGCCCTCGACGAGGTCGTCGCCGTCCTCACCGGCCGGGGGGTTCGCGTCGACCGCCTCAAGGTCTCGCACGCCTTCCACTCCCCGCTGATGGCCGAGGTCTACGACGACTTCCGCGCCGCCCTGGACGGCATCACCTTCCACGAGCCGAAGATCAGCCTCATCTCCAACGTCACCGGCCGCCTCGCCCGGTTCCGCGAGATCGGCGACCCCGACTACTGGGTGCGGCACATCGGCGAACCCGTCCGCTTCCTCGACGGCATCCGGGCCGTCGCCAAGCGCGGCCGGCACGCCCTGATCGAGGTGGGCCCGCAGGCCGGACTCACCGCGCTCGCCCGGCGCGGCGTCACGGTCGAGGACCATGTGTGGCTGGCCAGCCTGCGCCGCCGCGACACCACCACCTCGACCACCCTGACCGCGCTCGCCGACTACTACGCGGCCGGGCTGGGCGTCTCCTGGACCGACTACCACGCAGGACGTCCCGTGCCCGCGCGGGTGGACCTGCCGACCTACGCCTTCCAGCGCAAGCGCTACTGGCTGCCCTCCGTCACGCCCCGCAGGGCGGCCGCGGGCGGCAGCGCACGGCACCTGCTGCTCGGCATCGAGGAGCGGTTCGCCAGCGGAGTGCGCGAGTTCAACGCGGAGTTCACCACCGAAGAACTCGGCGCGCTCGCCGACCTCGCCGACGGCGGCCGTACCGTGCTGCCGGCCGGCGCCTACGTCGACCTGCTGCTCGCCGTGCAGGACGCGGTCCAGGGCCACGCCCGCTCCGCCGTCCGCGACCTGAAGCTGCTCGCACCGCTGGAGCTGCCCGCCGAGACCCTGACCGCGCTGACCACCCGCTGGCGGCCGCGCCCGGGCGGCGGCGCCGAGGTGGAGGTGTTCACGGTCGTCGGCGGCGAGGAGAACCTGCACGCCACCGCCGTGGTCGCCGCCGAACGCGAACCCCTCGTGCCCGTGTCCGAACTGGCCGAGCTGGACGCCACGCTGGCGCCGGCCGGACAGCGGATCGACGACGAGGACATCTACACCGACCTCGCCTCCGTCGGCCGCCCGCAGGGTCCCCGGATGCGGCTGCTGCTGCGTGCCGCCCGGCACGGCGACGGGCTGGTCACCGGCGAGCTGACCGGCCGCGACGCCTCCGCCGTCGAGCATGTCCCGGCGGAGCTGCTCGAGGCCGCCGCGCAGGCCCTGGTCGTCCTCGACCCCGAGGGCCCGGTGTTCGTGCCGCGCGAGATCGCCTCCGTACGGCACTTCCGCAAGCCGCGCGGCGAGAACCTGCGCGTCCTCGCCCGGGTCCGCGGCGAGCAGGACCGGCGGCTGGCGGACGTGCTGCTGCTGGAGAACGGCGACCCGGTCGCCGAGCTGCTCGGCGTCCGCATGGTCCGGCCCGAGGGCCGTACCGGGCGCCGCCAGTTCCTGCACCGCCCCGACTGGGTGCGCCGGGCGCTGCCCGCCAAGGAGCACGCACCGGCCCGGCACGTCGTCCTGCTCGACCCGGCCGCCGCACGCGCCGCCGAACTCGCCGCCGAGCCCGGCCTGAAGGTCACCTGGCTGACCGACCTCGCCGAGCTGAAGACCGTACTCGACGACCAGACCGTCACCGACGTCTGCCGGGTCTGGCGGACGCGCCCCGAGGAGATGTCCGTGGCGCGGCTGCGTGCCGAGTGCGAGGACAACTACCGCGAACTCCTCGCCGTGGTCGGTGCGCTGGACGCGGCGGCACTGTCCCGGCCGCCCCGGTTGTGGCTGGTCACCCAGGGCGCCCAGCCGCTGCCCGGAGACCCCGCCGGCGACGGCGGTCACCTCGCCGCCGCCACCCTGTGGGGCTTCGGCCGGGTGGTGCTCACCGAGTACCCGCAGTACCGGGCCACCCTCGTCGACCTCGCCCCGGGCAGCGGCCTGACCCCGCTGCTGGAGGAGTGGCGGGCCGAGCCCGCCGGCGAGTACCAGGTCGCCTACCGTCCGGGCCGGCGCTACGTCCGCCGTCTGCTCGCCGGCGACGACTCGCTGCACTGGACCGGCGACTACGAGCTGCGCGCTGCCGAGTCCGGCGACCTGTCCGACCTGATGCCGGCTCCCGCCGGCGACCGCGCGCCCGGTGACGGCGAGGTGCAGCTCCGCGTCCGGCTGGTCGGGCTGACCGCCGAGGACGCCCGCTCCGCGCTGGACACCGGACGCGCCGAACGCGAGGAGCTAGAGGAGTCCGAGGAGGACGCGCCCCCGCCCGTGCTCGGCCGCACCGCTCACGGCACGGTCGTCGCGGTGGGAGCGGGCGCCGGGTTCGCCCCGGGCGACGAGGTTCTGGTCCGCCACGAGGGCACCTTCCGTTCCACGCTCACGCTGCCCTCGGCGGCCGTGGTGCACGCCCCGCTGCCCGAACCCGGCGACGGCACCCGCCACTTCCGCCTCGACGAGACCGGCGAGGCACTGCGCACCACGCTGGCCGACCCCACCGGACAGGCCTGGGTGACACTGCCCGACGATCCCACGGCCGACCGGCGACCTCCCGTCGAAGAGCGCCCGGCCGGTCTGCGCACCGACCGCACCTATCTCGTCACCGGCGGCCTCGGCGGCCTCGGTCTCGCCACCGCCCGCAAGCTGGCCGAACTGGGCGCCAAGCACCTGACCCTGGTCAGCCGCAGCGGCAAGCCCGCCCCGGAGGCCGCGCCGCTGCTCGCCGAGCTCGCCGAGGAGGCCGACGTCGACATCGTCCGCGCTGACCTCGGCCGCACCGAGGACGTCGCACGGCTGGTGCGCCATCTGCAGGCCGGGCAGCACTCCCTCGGCGGCATCGTCCACGCGGCCGGCGGCTCCTACGAGGAGCGACTGATCTCCGAACTGACCTGGGAGTCCGTCGAGGACCAGCTCGAAGCGAAGGCGTACGGCGGCTGGCTGCTCCACGAGGCCACCGAACAGGCCTTCCCCGACCTGGACTTCTTCGTCGTCTACTCCTCGGTCTCCTCGGTGCTCGGCGGCTTCGTCGCCCAGAGCCACTACGCCGCGGGCAACGCGGCCCTCGACGGCCTCGCCGACTGGCGCGCCCGCCGCGGCCTGCCGGGACTCGCCCTCAACTGGAGTTCCTGGTCCCGGGTCGGCATGTCCTCGCGGATGAACGACGTCCTCATCCAGGAGCTGGAGCGCGGCGGCGTCCATCTGTTCTCGCCGACCAGGGCCCTCAACACCCTGGTCAGCCTCTGGGACCGGCCGCGAAGCCAGCGCGTCGTGGGCGACTTCGACTGGGACCGCTACATGGCCGGCCGGGTCACCGGCGACCTGTTCTTCGACCGCCTCGCCCGGCAGGCCCCCGAGGACGACGGCGGCCTCGACCTCGCCGCGCTCGCCGCCCTGCCCCCGGAGGAACGCACGACGGCCATCACCGGCGTGGTCCGAGAGAAGGTCGCCGCCGTGCTGCATCTGGAGGAGGGCGACGAGCTGGATCCGAACACCGAGTTCGTGTCGCTGGGCCTGGACTCGCTGATGGCCCAGCAGGTCAAGTCCGGCCTGGAGCAGGCGTTCCGGCTGCCTCTGCCGGCCTCGCTCACCCACGACCACCCGACGGTACGGCAGCTCGCCGGCTTCCTCGGCGAGCGGCTCGGCCCGGCACCGGCTGCGTGACGGACGTAAGGACACACCACCATGACTGACATCCCCAGCGGCACACCGAGGGAGCGCTGGACGCTCCACCACTCCTCCCGGGCCCATGCCGGGAGCCGCCCGGACCACCCGGCGATCATCTGCGACGGCCGGGTCACCACCTACGAGAAGCTCCACCGCGACAGCAACCGCGCCGCGCACGCCCTGCGGACCTGCGGTGTCCGGCGCGGCGACCGGATCGCCTACCTGGGCCGCGAGTCGGAGAACTACTACCTGGTGATGATCGCCTGCGCCAAGGCGGGCGCGGTCCTGGTCCCGGTCAACTGGCGGCTCACCCCGAACGAGGTCGACCACATCCTGCGCGACTCCGGCGCGGCGCTGATCTTCGTCGACGACGAGTTCTGGGACACCGTCGCCACCGTCCGCCACCAGCTGCGCGGACTGCGCAAGGTGATCCGGATCGACGGCACCGACGCCGACGGCGAGCCCGCCCGCGGCGCCGGCCTGCCCGCCTGGACCGCCGACCAGCCCGAGACGGACCTCACGCCCGGCACCGGCCCGGACGACGCGGTCATCCAGATCTACACCAGCGGCACGACCGGCCTGCCCAAGGGCGCGGTCCTCGCCCACCGCAGCTTCTTCACGCTGCCGCACGCGAGCCGCGAGCTGGGCGTCGACTGGATCGACTGGCTGCCCGACGACGTCGGCCTGATCTCGCTGCCCGGCTTCGGCGTCGCCGGCATCGGCTGGTTCCTGCACACCTTCAACGCCGGCGGCACCAACGTGATCATGCCGCAGTTCGACCCGCAGGAGGCCGTACGCCTCATCCGCACCCACCGCGTCACGACCACCTTCGCCGCACCGGCCATGCTTCAGGCGATGGCCGCCGAACGCGGCGCGGGGCCCCAGGCGTTCACCTCCCTGCGCAAGATCGCCTACGGTGCGGCGCCCATGTCGGAAACACTGCTCAAGCAGTGCCTGGAGACGTACGGCTGTGAGTTCGCGCAGATCTACGCCAGTACCGAGACCGGCAGCGTGGCGGTGTGCCTGCCGCCCGGGGCCCACCACCCCGGCAGCACCAAGCTCACCTCGGTCGGCAAGCCCTGCCCGGGCAACGAGATCAAGGTGATCGGCCCCGACGGCGACACCCTGCCGTCCGGAGCCATCGGCCAGATCTGCGTCCGCGCCCCGTCACGGATGCTCGGCTACTGGAACCTGCCCGACGCCACCGCCCGCACCCTGGTGGGGGATTGGCTGTACATGGGCGACGCCGGCTACCTCGACGAGGACGGCTACCTCCACCTGTGCGACCGCATCAACGACACGATCATCGTCGCAGGCCAGAACATCTACCCGGCCGAGGTCGAGAAGGCGCTGGCCGCCCATCCCGCGGTCGCCGACGCGGCCGTCGTCGGACTGCCCGACGAGCGCTGGGGCGAGAGCGTGCACGCCGTCGTCGTCCTGCGGCCCGGCGCGAGCGCCACCCCCCGGGAACTTCTGCTGTCCCTGCGGGGCCGCATCGCCGACTACAAGATCCCGGGCACCTACCACTTCACCGACTCCCTCCCGCGCAACCCCTCGGGGAAGATCCTGCGGCGCGCGGTGCGGGAGCAGCTGACGACACCGGCCAGGCACCCACTCGGGAGTTCAGTGTGACCTCAACTCGGATCGGCATCCTCCTCCCCACCCGGGAGCAGGCCATCAACGGCACCTACGCGGCAGCCCCGTTGCTGGACTTCGCCCGTCAGGCGGAAGCGCTGGGCTTCGACTCCCTGTGGGCCGGCGACTCCCTCACCGCCCGCCCCCGGCTCGACCCCCTGGTCGTCCTCTCCGCAGCGGCCGCCGCCACCCGGCACATCGCGGTCGGCACCGCGGCCCTCACCCCGGCCCTGCGCCACCCCCTGATCGGCGCCAACATGGTCGCGAGCCTCAGCCATGTCGCCGCCGACCGGCTGATCCTCGGGCTCGGCTCCGGGTTCCCCATGGCCGAGACCGAGGAGGAGTTCGCCTCCGTCGGCGCCTCCTTCCAGGGCCGCGTGGGCCGCCTCGACGAGATCACCGCACTGTGGCGCACCGCCTGGCGGTCCGGCAAGGAGAGCGAACCCGCCGAGTTCCAGGGCAGGTTCTGGCAGGCCGAGCACCTGGACCGGCTGCCCTCGCCCGCCGTCGCCGGCGGGCCGCCCCTGTGGCTGGCGGGCAGCGACACCCCCAAGGTCCTCGCCCGCGCGGCGACCCGCTACGACGGCTGGCTGCCGTTCCTCCCCGACGTCGAGGCCTACGACCGCGCCCGCCGCCGGCTGGCCGAACTCGCCGAGGAGGCCGGCCGTGGTCCGGACGCCGTGACACCCGCGCTGTACGCCACGGTCACGGTCAACAGCGACGAGTCGGCCGCCAAGGCCGAGCTGGAGCACTACATCAGCCACTACTACGGCCGCTCGCTGGAGCAGATGAGCAGCATCCAGGCCTACGCCTGGGGCAGCGCCGAGAAGTGCGCCGAGTGGCTCGGCGGCTATGTCCGGGCCGGCGCCCGGCACCTGGTCGTGCGGATCGGATCCCTCGACCCCGAGCCGCAGTTGAAGGAGATCGCCGAGGTACTGCTGCCCGCCGTACGCGCCCTCGGCCAGCCGACCACCGTTGGGAGTACACAGCCGTGACCAGTGCCATCACCGCCCTCGGCCAGGACATGTCCCGTGCGGGGCAGTGGTTCCACCCCGTCGAGGCCTCGCCCGAAGCCTCGATCCGCTTGTTCATGCTGCCGCACGCGGGCAGCGGCGCCATCATCTACCGGGACTGGGAGCGCCTGCTGCCGCCGGAGATATCCCCCCAGGCGGTGACCCTGCCCGGCCGCCACAACCGCCGGGACGAGCCGACCTACGAGGAGTTCGCGTCGCTGCTCGACGCCCTGCACGAGGCCGTGCTCGACGACCTCGACGACCGCCCCTTCGCCCTGTTCGGGCACTGCCTCGGCGCCCAGCTGGCGTTCCGGCTGGCCATCCGCATGGAGGAGGAGGGCGGCCGGACGCCCATCATGATCGGCACCTCCGGCTGGTCCCCCGAGGGCTTCTTCAAGCCCACCGAGGAGCAGAGCCGGATGCCGGAGCCCGAACTCATCCAGTGGATCAAGAAGTTGGGCTCGTTCCCGGCGGAGATCTACGACAACCCCGAGATGCTCGCCCTCGTGGTGCCCGCGCTCCGCTCCGACCTCCGGGTCGCCGCCGAGTACGACGACGACGGCGCCGGGGTCGGCTGCCCGCTCGCCTCCTACGGCGGCCGGTCCGACCCGCTTCAGGAGCACGCGGACGCCATGTCCCACTGGGCCGGGCGCACCCCCACGTACCTGGGCCACAACGAGTACCCCGGCGGCCACTTCTACATCGACACCCACGCCCAGGCCGTCACCGCCCACTTCGCCCACCGCCTGCTGCGCATCGCTGCGACCCAGCCGGCCTGACACACCCCCCGGCAGCGGCCGCGACTCCCGTCGGCCGCTGCCACCCGCGCTCGCGAACTGACCAGCGCCGGCGCCCCGAGAGGAAGGATGGAGATGCCATGAAGGTGGAAAACGACCTGTTCATCGCCTCGGCCGCCTCCTGGCTGCCGGACCTCCGCCCGCTGAGCGACGTCGTCGCGCAGGGCCTCGTCGACGAGGAGCACCGCAACCTCGGCTACGAGTCGATAGCGGTGGCCGAGGGGATCTCCGGGCCGGAGATGGCGGTGCGCGCCGGCCGGCTGGCACTGGAGCGGGGCGGGATCGACCGCGCGGAGGTGGGCCTCGTCCTGCACTCCTTCTGCGGCTACCAGGGCCATGAGATGTGGCCCGCCGCGTCCTACGTCGCCAACGAGACCGTCGGGCCCGCGGCGCCCGCCTTCGAGATCCAGCAGCGCTGCGCCGCCGGGCTCGGCTCGCTGTGCCTGGCCGCCGCGCAGATCACCGCCGGCTTCACCGATGCCGCTCTGCTCACCACCGGCGACAACTTCGCCCCGCCGTGGGTGGACCGGTGGAACGCCCAGCTCAACCTGATCTTCGCCGACGGCGGCAGCGCGCTGCTGCTCTCCCGCCGGCCGGGCTTCGCACGGGTGGTCGCAGCCCGCATGGGCGCCGACAACTCGCTGGAGCGCTGGAACCGGGGCCTGGAGCCCTTCGGATCCGCGCCCGGCCGGGAGCAGCCGTTGCGGCTGCGCGAGCGCGGCCTCCAGCACGCGGCCACCCCGGAGGCCTCGGGCTCCTGGGACCGGTACTCGGCCGCGCTCTCGGACACCAGCGCGCGCGTCCTCGCCGAGGCCGGTGTCTCCGTCGAGGACATAGCCCGTGTGGTCGTACCGCTCATACACCGCGGTGAGGCCCCGGAGAACTACGAGTACCTGGGGTTCACCGAGAAGCAGAGCACCTGGGATCTCGGCCGCCGGGTCGGGCACATCGGCGCCGGCGACCAGTTCCTGGGACTCGAACACCTCGTCAAGCAGCGGTCCGTGGGCCCCGGCGACCTCGTCCTGATGGTCGCCGCAGGCGCCGGCTTCAGCTTCTCCGCCGCGGTGGTGGAGATCCTCGAGGTCCCCGAATGGCGTTAAGAAAGGAACCGTCGACCATGTCCCTGCAGCAAGCGCGGACACCCGCCGCGGAGGCCCGGAAGCGGGCACCGGCCACCCCGCACTGGGCCACCCTCCCGCTCATCCTGGTGGGCACGTTCGTCATCACGCTGGACGTCTTCATCGTCAACGTGGCCATCCCCGAGACCCAGCGGGATCTGCACGCGAGCGCGTCCGCGGTCGAGTTCGTGGTCGCCGGATACGCCCTCGCCTACGCGGCCGGGCTGATCACCGGCGGCCGCCTCGGCGATCTCTACGGCCGGCGGAGGATGTTCCTGCTGGGCGTGGCCCTGTTCACCCTCTCCTCCGCGTGGGCCGGCATGGCGCCCACCGCCGGACAGCTCGTCGTCGCCCGGGTCGCCCAGGGCCTGTCCTCCGCGCTGATGGGCCCGCAGGTCCTGGCCATCATCGGCGTCACCTACGAGGGCCAGGCCCGGGTCCGGGCCTTCAACGCGTTCGGCCTGACCATGGGTCTGGCAGGCGTCTTCGGACAGCTCATCGGAGGCCTGCTGATCCACGCGGACATCGCCGGCCTCGGCTGGCGCACCTGCTTCCTGGTCAACGTGCCCGTGGGCATCGCCGCGCTGCTGCTCGGGCCGCGCCTGATCCCCGAGTCCCGGGCCCAGGGCCGGGCCCGGCTGGACCCGCTCGGCATGGTGCTGGTCTCCGCCGGCCTGGTCGCCGTGGTCCTGCCGCTGGCCGAGGGGCAGCAGCAGGGCTGGCCGCTGTGGACGTGGCTGTGCCTGGCCGCTTCCCCGGTGCTGCTGGTGCTCTTCGCCGTCCAGCAACGGCGCCTCGCGGCCTCGGGCGGCAGTCCCCTCGTCGACCCGGCGCTGTTCCGGCAGCGGCCGTTCACGGTCGGTGTCGTCACCGGTGTCGTCTACTACTCGGGCATGTCCTCCTTCTTCCTGGTTCTTGCCCTCTATCTGCAGGCGGGTGTGGGGCTCAGCGCCCTGGAGTCCGGGCTCGTCTTCCTGCCGCTCGGCGTCGGATTCCTGGCCATCTCCCTGCAGGCCCGCCGGATCGCCGCACTGCTCGGCCGTCAGGTCCTCGCGGTCGGCGCGCTGGTGCTGCTCGCCGGGCTGGGCGGGCTCTGGGCCGCGGTGGACCACATCGGCACCCACGGTTCCGTGGCCTGGCTGGTGCCCGGCCTGATGGTCGGCGGCGCGGGCATGGCCATGGTGATGGCCCCGCTGGCCTCCGTCGCCCTGGCCGGCACGGACCCGCGTTACGCCGGATCCGCCTCGGGCGTGCTGTCCACGGCCGCCCAGGTCGGCGGCGCGGTGGGGGTGGCCGGGGTCGGCGTGATCTTCTACCACGTCCTCGGCGACGCGCTCAGCACCCAGGCCTACGCGGACGGCTTCGTCGCCAGCCTCTGGCTGCTCGGCCCGCTGGCGCTGCTGGTGGCAGTCCTGGTCCAGTTCATCCCGAAGCCGAAACAGGCCGCCTGATCCCTCCGGGCCGCCCGGGAACCCGGTGGGCGCACGGGAGACCACGCCCCGTCGCGCCCACCGGCACGTGCGAGGGGGCCGGTCCCGGTACGGCGCCCACCGTTCCCGCGCGGGCCGGGTGCGATCCGCACGGACCCCGCGCCCGCACCGGTCCCCTGCCCTGGCGCGGCGACCCTCCGTGGTGTGTCTTCTGCGGCGGGGGATCCCCAAGGGTTCCGCGCTGCCTGGGCCGGTGCGCGTACGTGTACGGACCGGACCGGCACCCGAACCCGTGCGTTCTCGTGGCGCCCGAACCCGTGCTCCCGAGGGCCGGGAGTACGGACCGCGGTCCACGCCGTCCGGCCCCGGCCGGTCCGTCCGGGGCGGCGCCCGCGGCCCGTGCGGCCGCGTCAGGTGCGTGTCAGGCCGAGGTCAGCGCCGGTTGAGAGAGTCGTAGCCGACGCACGCCGAAGCCACCGCCCCGGCCCGCCGCCGGTGCGGCCGACGTGAGGAGAACGCCCGACATGGCAGACACCGCAGCCCCAGGTCCCTCCCGGGCACTGATCGTGGCCAACCCGGCCTCCGGCAGTCACAGCCCGGAACTCGTCCGCCAAGTCGAGGAGTTGTGCCGCACCTGCCTGGAGCGCACCGAGGTCCATCTCACCACCGCCCCGGGCGACGCGACCAGCGCCGTACGCCGGGCGCTGGAGTGGACGGAGGTCGCCCCCGACCTGGTCGTGGCCATCGGCGGCGACGGCACGGTCCGCGAGGTCGTCCAGGGACTCGTGCCGGCCGCCGGCCGTGTCACCCTGGCCGTCGTGCCGGGCGGCACCGGCAACTCCGGCTACAAGATGCTGTGGGGCGACCGGCCCTGGAGCGAGTCCCTGAAGGCGGTCCTGACCGACTACGGCATCGGCGGGAGTGCCCGGCTGCGCCGTCTGGACCTGGCCCGCCTCGCCGAGACCCGCAACTACGTCTATCTGGGCGCCTGTTCGGGGGTGATCGCCGACGCGCTGATCACCGCCCGGGACCTGCCGCTGACCGGACGCGAGCGTTACGCCCGCGCCTTCGCCGACACGGCCGCCGGCTACCCGCCCTATCCGGGCCGGGTCACCGTCGACGGCCGGGTGGTGCACGAGGGCCCCACGGTCCTCGCCAACGTCGGCGGCGGCCGGTACCGCGGCGGCCGGTTCCTGGTGCTGCCGGACTCGCTGCTCGACGACGGACTGCTCGACGTCTGCGTGATCGGCGGCGAGATCCCCGCTGCGGACGTACCCGAACTGACCCTGAACGCCGCGCACATGGAGCACCGGGCGACCGTGTACGCGCGTGGCCGCAGGATCACCGTCGAACGCACCGACGGCGGGCGGCTGCCGCTGGAGCACGACGGCGAGTACCAGCACGGCATCGGCGCCTCGGCCACCTTCGAGGTGCTCCCGGGAGTCCTCCCGGTCTGGGCGCCGGCCACCCCCTGAAGCCCGTACGAAGCCACCTGTCAGAAGAACAAGTCAAGCAAGTCACAGAGGAGAACACCCGCATGAGCGACCTGACCACCACCGTTTCCCGTTACCTCGACATCTGGAACGAGGCGGACGCCGACAAGCGCGCCGCGGCCATCGCCGAGCTGTTCACCGCCGATGCCCCGTACATCGACCCGCTCGCGGCGGTCGAGGGTCCCGAGGGCTTCGGGGCCGTGGTGGCCGGTGCCCGTGACCAGTTCAAGGGCCTCTCCTTCGAGCTGCACGGTGCTGTCGACGCCCACCACAACCAGGCCCGCTTCCAGTGGGGCCTGGTGACCGAGCCGGGCGCCGAGCCGATCGCCATCGGCTTCGACGTCATGGTCATCAACGACGAGGGCAAGATCAAGGCCGTCTACGGCTTCCTGGACAAGGTCCCGGCCGCCTAGGACCCACACACACCGCGGGAGCACCGGGGCGACGGTGCTCCCGCGGTCGTGTGCCCACCTTCGACGCATGCACGGCAAGGAAGGTAGCCGCCTCATGACCGCTGTCCTCGGGGAGAGCGTCGCCCGGGCCCTGTGCGCCGACTGGGCCGAGCAGGCCGACACCCTGCCCCGGGCCGCCCGCGGCCGCACACCCGTCGACACCCCGTTGCGCGAACTCTCGCACTGGGCCGCCGCGTTGCGCCCGCAGGACATCCCGTGCCGGGTGCTGAAGCTCGCCGCGAGCCAGGTGCTGTCGCAGATCGCCTCCATCCGGGCGGGCCTCCAGCACCCCCTCGGCAGAAAGCTGGTGGCCGCCTTCGGACACCCCATGCAGCGCGACCCGCGGCAGGCCGCCGGCGTCTTCGCCGCGCTCGGCTCCTGGCTCAACCTGGACGACACCGCCTACGCCGGGCACCTGTCGAACTCCACGGTCGCCGTCCCGCTCGCCTTCGCCTACGCCCGACAGCTGGACGGGCTCTCATTGCTCACCGCGGTGGTCGCGGCCAATGAGTGCGCGGCCCGCATCACCGCCTCCGCGACCCTCGGCCCGCTGCGCGGCCAGAGCGCCGTGCACACCCACCTGGCCGGCGCGGTCGCGGGCCGCCTGCACAGCGACCGGGCCCCCGCCGCCCTGTTCGAGGATGCGTTCGGACTGGCCTTCGCCATGCCCAACTGGCCGCTGATGCGCGCCTTCCTCGCCAGCGATGCCCGTCTGTTCAACACCTTCACCCCGGTGCGCACGGCGATGGACGCCTGCGACGCGGCGTACGCGGGGCTGCGCGGGGCACCCGACATCATGGAGCACGACGACGGCTTCCTGGCCCGGTTCGCGACGGTGCCGCTGCCGCAGGCGGTGGCGAAGGGGCTGGGCCGCCGCTGGCACACCGACACGCTGTCGTTCAAGATGCACCCCGGCGGGCCCGGCATCGACGCGGCGGTGGACTGTGCCGCCGAGATCCACCGGGAACTCGGCGCCGTCAGGCCGCAGGACGTGGCCGAAGTGGTCGTCGAGGCCTCCCTGTACACGCTGTTCGCGGGGGAGCGGGCCGCGCAGTACGTCAGCGGCCCCGGTTCCCCGCTGGGCGCGCTGGTCCTGGACGTTCCCTATCCCGTGGCCACCACTTTGCTCACCGGAGAGTTCTCGGTGGACGACTTCTCCCCGCCCTATCTGGACGAGCCCGACCGCTGGGCGCTGGCCAAGCGGACCCGGCTGGTGCACGACACCGAGATGACCCGCGAACTGTTCCTGTCCGACGCACCGTTCGGTGAGGCCGTGCGCGAGGCCGGGGAGCTGGCCGTGCCGTGGCTGCGCGGCTTCGGCGGAGACGAACTCGTGGATCTGATCGGCGCGTTGCAGGCCGACGACCGGGACTTCTCCCGGTCCACCAAGGCCACCGGCGCCCGGGTCACCGTACGCCTGACGGACGGCCGTACGGTCTCCCGTACCCGGCTGATCCCGGTGGGCGCCGCAGGTCCGGAGACCAGGGCGGGCCACGCCGAGCTGGTGCGGGAGAAGTTCCTGTCGGTCGGCGGCTCGCAGCAGGTGGCCGACACCGTCGACCGGCTGCACCGGATGCGGCCGCGCGCGGTACGCCGCTGGATCGAGACGGCGTTCCTGGACTGACCCTCCGTGCCGCAGCTGTCCGCCGAGCCCCTACAGGGGGTGCAGGGACCGTACCTGTGGCAGTACGGCGCCGTGTGCCACGTACAGGCGCACGGCGTCGTACAGGCGGTAGCGGACCTGTCCGTTCCGGTCCGGCTCGCCGGCCTGGATCATCTGGCGGTGCAGCAGCTCCTCCAGCAGGTCCACGGCGAGCCGTCGGGACGGTGTCACCCGGGACATCATCTGCTCGATCCCGAAGTCGCCGCGCACCGGCTCCAGTTGGTGCAGCGAGGTTCGCAACGGAGGCGGCAGCAGCCGGTAGTAGGCGGTCACGCTCGTCTGCAGGGACAGGTCCCCGATGTGCAGCGAGCGCAGCCGGTCGCTCTCGTCCGCCAGCCGGTCCGCGAGATCGTGCAGGGACCGGTGCGGGCGCGCCGTGAGCCACAGGCCGGCGATGTGCAGGGCCAGCGGCAGCCCCGCGCAGAACTCCGCGATGCTCAGCGCCGCCTGGCGTTCGGCCCGGACCCGGGCGGCGCCCACCAGGTCCGTCAGCATTCGGTGGGCGTCCTGCCGGTCCAGGGCGCCTGTCCGGCGGCGGAACCGGTCGGGCAGCGCGGACAGTTCGCGCCGCGCGGCCACCAGCACCGCGCTCCGTCCGCCGTCCACGAGCAGCGGTCGCACCTGCGCCTCGCTGTCGACGTTGTCCAGGACCACGAGCACGCGCCGTCTGCTGAGCGCGTCCCGCAGCCGGGCGTGTGCCTCCTCCGGGCTCTCCGCGGCCGCGGCGCCGCCGAGGGAGCGCAGGATCCGGCGGACGAGCACGTCCGAGGTGAAGGGGAGCGAGGAGGCGGGGTGCAGGTCGACGAAGACCTGTCCGTCCGGGAACCGGCCGCGCACCTCGTGCGCGGCCCGCAGCACCAGCGAGGTCTTCCCGGCCCCGGGGGGTCCGACCACGACGGCGGGCCCGCCCCGACCCTCGGGCCGCGCGAGATGGGCCGTCAGGTCCGCCACCAGCGCACCCCGCCCGACCAGCCGCCGGCCGGGCGCGGCAGGCAGCTCCGCCGGTACGGTCCCGTCCCAGGGAGCGGGCGGGTGCCCGGTGCGGGGCAGCCGGAGTAACCGCCCGGCCTCGCGGGACGGGAGCCCGAGCGCCTCCGCCAGGAGCAGCAGCGACTGCTTGCGGGGGCGGGCGGTGTGGCCGGTCTCCAGGTTGCGGATGGCCCGCACGCTCAGCCCCGACCGCTCCGCCAGCTCCCCCTGGGTGAGGCAGGCCGCCTCGCGGGCCCGGACCAGCGCGGCGGCCAGACCGTCCGGGCCGGCCGCGGCGTGGAGCGGACCGGTCACTGCACCCCCCTGGATCGACATCCCTCGGATCGACTGAACCGCCTGGACCGCCTGGACCGACGGGTCACCGGGCTCCGGAACGCCCGGGTGCCGGCCGGCGCAGGGCGGCGACGAACTTGTAGCGGGAGCCCCGGTACACCGAGCGCACCCACTCCACCGGTCTGCCTTCCGCGTCCCGTGAGTGCCGGGACAGCAGCAGCATCGGCAGGCCCACGTCGGTGGCGAGCAGATGGGCCTCCCGCGGGGTCGAAAGCGAGGTCTCGATCGTCTCGTCGGCCTCCGCGAGATGGACGCCGTACACCTCGGCGAGGGCCGTGTACAGGGACGGGTACGTCGTCAGCGACTGCCGCAGCCCGGGAAAGCGCCGTGCGGACAGATGAGTCGTCTCGATCGCCATGGGGTCGCCGCTGGCGAGCCGCAGCCGCTCGATGCGCAGGACGCGTTCGCCGACACCGATGCCGAGGAGGCCGGACAGCTTGGCGTCCGCCGCGACCTCGCCGATGTCCAGCATCTGGGAGGCGGGCTCCAGGCCCTGGGCGCGCATGTCCTCGGTGTGCGAGGTGAGCTGGAGGGTCCGGTACAGCTTGGGCTGGGCGACGAAGGTGCCCTTGCCCTGGATGCGGTCGAGCCGCCCTTCTCCGACCAGCTCCTGCAGCGCCTGCCGGACGGTGGTGCGTGAGGTGCCCAGCCGGACGGCGAGCAGACGTTCCGCGGGCATGGCCGAGCCGGGCTCCAGCGCCTGCGTCATCTCCAGCACCTGCTGCTTGATCCGGTAGTACTTCGGCACGCGCGCGGTGCGGCCGGGCCCCCCGGTGGGGTGCTGGGCGCTGCTGACGTCGGTGGCCATGCCTGCCTTCCCGGCTGTGTGGGTGGGCTCCCGTTATAGCGACCAACTGGCCTATGGTCTAGTCCAACTTGCACGGGAGGTCTAGTCCAGTAGGCGCGCCGCGAAAAAAGGGGACGGACGCGCTCCGGTGACTTTCTCGTAACGGCCGGGATCGCCTTCCCGGCCACCCTTGACACCTCAAAAGGTCTAGGCCAAGCTCCACCGTACTGGTCTACACCATTAGTGGCCAGGTCCCGAGCCCTACGTGCAACAGCGTCGTACGCAGGTCACCGCCGAGGGCGTGGGGGGTTAGTGGCATCCCTGAGGAGGGTGGCGTGAAGCGCAAGCTTGCGGCCGCGATCGTGATCGCGGGCATGATGGTCTCCGTCTCGGCGTGCGGCGGCGACGACGGCAACGACAGTGGCAAGAACGCGGGACCGGACAGCTTCAAGGGCCAGACCCTGACGGTCTGGACGATGGACGGCTCGGCGCCGCCCCAGTGGACGAAGGACGTCCAGGCCGCCTTCGAGAAGAAGACGGGTGCCAAGCTGAAGTTCGAGATCCAGAAGTGGGACGGGATCCAGCAGAAGATCACCACCGCCCTCTCCGAGTCCAACCCGCCGGACGTCCTGGAGGTCGGCAACACCCAGACCCCGGCCTACGCGGCCACCGGCGGTCTGGCCGAACTGAGCGACCTCAAGCAGGAGATCGGCTCGGACTGGACCCCGTCGGTCTCCCAGTCCTCCGTCTACGACGGCAAGCAGTACGCCGCCCCGTGGTACTTCGCCAACCGCGTCGTCATCTACAACAAGAAGATCTGGGCCAAGGCCGGCCTCAAGGACACCCCGAAGACCCGGGACGAGTTCTTCAAGGACCTGGACACGATCGGCAAGAAGACCGACGCCGAGCCGCTCTACCTGCCCGGCCAGAACTGGTACTTCTTCGACGGTCTGACCATCGGCCAGGGCGCCGACCTGGTGAAGAAGGAGGGCGACAAGTACGTCTCCAACCTCGGTGACCCCAAGGTCGCCGCGGCCATGGCGATCTACAAGAAGTACGCCGCCTACTCCAAGGCCCCCAAGGACAAGGACGAGGCCACCCCGCAGCAGGCCCAGGTCTTCGCCAAGGGCAAGACCGGCGCCTTCATCGGCATGGGCTGGGAGGCCGGCACCGCCGTCCAGGCCAACAAGGCCATCGAGAAGGACCTCGGCTACTTCACCATCCCCGGCACGACGGCCGACAAGCCCGAGGGTGTCTTCCTCGGCGGCTCCAACCTCGCGGTCGCCCAGGGCAGCAAGAAGCAGGCCCTGGCCAAGGAGTTCCTGAAGATCGCCCTGTCCGACCAGTACGAGGGCGAGCTGGCCAAGCTCAACGGCGTCATCCCGAACAAGCAGGCCCTGGAGAGCAACCTCAAGGGCAACGCGGTCGCCGAGGCCGCCGCTCCCGGTGCCTCGGTCGGTGGCACCACCCCGCTGATTCCCGAGTGGGCCGCGGTGGAGAACACCCCGAACCCGATCAAGTCCTACATGACCGCCGTGCTGAACGGTAAGTCCCCTGCGGACGCCGCCAAGCAGGTCGAGGGCGAGATCAACAAGCGTCTGGCCCAGCAGAACTGATGACCCGCGCCGGGGGTGCCCCAGGGCGCCCCCGGCTCAGACGCGTTCGTACGGCCCGTACGGCCACGGAAGAGATGGCAACTCATGTCAGTGCAGACCGAAGGCACGGACACGGCCGGGGGGCCCGCTGTCCGCAAGGCCCGGATACCGGGGCCGCCGAGGGGTGAGGAGCACGGCTCCGGGTCCCCGTCCCGCCGCGGTGCCGCCGCCCCCTATCTGCTCCTGCTGCCCGCGCTGCTGGCCACCCTGATCCTGCTCGGCTGGCCCCTGGTGAAGAACGGCATGCTGTCGTTCCAGAACCTGAACCCGCGGCAGCTCATCCAGCACCTCACCGAGTGGAACGGCGGCGACAACTACAAAGAGGTCCTGACCGGTTCGGACTTCTGGCACGTCGTCGAGCGGTCGGTGGTCTTCACCGCGGCCAACGTCGTACTGATCATGGTGCTCGGCACCCTGGTCGGGCTGCTGCTCGCCCGCCTCGGCCGGAAGATGCGGCTGCTGCTCCTGCTGGGGCTGGTCCTCGCCTGGGCCATGCCGGTCATCGCGGCCACCACCGTCTACCAGTGGCTGTTCGCCCAGCGTTTCGGGGTCGTCAACTGGGTGCTGGACAAGCTCGGCTGGCACTCCATGGCCGACTACAACTGGTTCGGTTCCCAGTTCTCCACCTTCTCCGTGGTCACCCTGCTGATCGTCTGGCAGTCCATCCCGTTCGTGGCGATCAACCTGTACGCCGCCACCACCACGATCCCCAGGGAGCTGTACGAGGCCGCGTCCCTGGACGGCGCGGGCGCCTGGCAGAGCTTCACCTCGGTGACCTTCCCGTTCCTCAGGCCGTTCCTGTACGCCACGACCTTCCTCGAGGTCATCTGGGTCTTCAAGGCGTTCCCGCAGATCTTCGCGATCAACGAGGGCGGCCCCGACCACCTCACCGAGACCCTGCCGATCTACGCCTTCGTCGAGGGCGTCGGCAACCAGCACTTCGGCGTCGGCGCGGCGATCTCCTTCCTGACCATCGTGGTGCTGCTCGTCATCACCTCGTACTACCTGCGCATGGTGCTCAAGCAAGAGGAGGACGAGCTGTGAAGCGCTCCGTCATCGGCCGTGTCTGGCCCAACGCGACCGCCCTCATCCTCTTCGTCGGCTTCGTGTTCCCCGTCTACTGGATGTTCGCGACGGCCTTCAAGCCGACCGGCGACATCATCTCCGAGAACCCGGTGTGGCTCCCGACCGACGTCACCGTCGGTCACTTCAGCAAGGCCGTGGACGCCGACCACTTCTGGACCCTGGTCCTCAACTCCGTCACCGTCACGGTCACCGCGGTGCTCCTGTCGCTCGTCATCGCCCTGTTCGCCGCCTTCGCCCTGGCCCGGATGCGGTTCAAGGGCCGGCGCGGCTTCATCGTGACCTTCATGCTGGCGCAGATGGCGCCCTGGGAGGTCATGGTCATCGCCATCTACATGCTGGTCCGCGACAACGACATGCTGGACAGCCTGGTCCCGCTCACCGTCTTCTACGCGATCATGGTGCTCCCCCTGACCATCCTGACGCTGCGCGGCTATGTGGCCGCCGTGCCGAAGGAGCTGGAGGAGTCCGCGATGGTCGACGGCTGCACCCGGACCCAGGCCTTCGTCAGGGTGATCTTCCCGCTGCTCGCGCCCGGTCTGATGGCCACCTCGCTGTTCGGCTTCATCACCGCCTGGAACGAGTTCCCGCTCGTCCTGATCCTCAACAAGGACATCGAGAAGCAGACCCTGCCGCTGTGGCTGTCCCAGTTCCAGACCGCCTTCGGCGACGACTGGGGTGCCACGATGGCCGCCTCGTCCTTGTTCGCGCTGCCCATCCTGATCCTCTTCATCTTCCTGCAACGCAAGGCAGTCAGCGGTCTGACCGACGGTGCCGTGAAGGGATGACGCCCCCGATGACCACACTCGCCACTACCGGATCCGACAGCGGCTCCGCTGCGGGCGACACCCTCACCCGGGACGCGCTCGCGGTGCTGCAGCCGGGGTTCGACGGCACCACCGCACCGGACTGGGTGCGCCGCCGTCTCGGCGAAGGGCTCGCCTCCGTCGCCCTGTTCGGCCGCAACGTCGTCTCCGAGGAGCAGGTCACCGCGCTGACCGCGCAACTGCGCGCCGAGCGGGACGACCTGCTGGTGGCCATCGACGAGGAGAGCGGCGACGTCACCCGCCTGGACGTCCGCACCGGCTCCTCCTTCCCCGGCAACCACGCCCTGGGCGCCGTCGACGACCCCCGACTCACCCGGGGCGTGGCCCGCGAACTCGGCCGGCGCCTGGCCGCCTGCGGCGTCAACTTCGACTGGGCGCCGTCCGCCGACGTCAACGCCAACCCCGACAACCCCGTCATCGGAGTGCGGTCCTTCGGCGCGGACACGGCGCTGGCGGCCCGGCACACCGCCGCCTGGGTCGAGGGCCTGCAGTCCACCGGCGTCGCCGCGTGCACCAAGCACTTCCCCGGGCACGGCGACACCAACGTCGACTCGCACCACGCGGTCCCGCGCATCGACGTGGACGCCAGGACACTGTACGAGCGTGAA
Organism: Streptomyces sp. NPDC101151; assembly: GCF_044768335.1. Lineage (NCBI taxonomy): Bacteria > Bacillati > Actinomycetota > Actinomycetes > Kitasatosporales > Streptomycetaceae > Streptomyces > Streptomyces sp. NPDC101151. The sequence goes on from NZ_JBIWPP010000004.1 coordinate 215,163, forward strand.
CTGCCGCCCTTCCGCGCCGCCATCGCGGCCGGCACCCGGGCCGTGATGAGCGCGCACATCCTCGTCCCCGCCCTCGACGCCGAGCGCCCCGGCACCCTGTCCCGCCGCATCCTCGGCGAGCTGCTGCGCGGCGAACTCGGCTACCAGGGCCTGATCGTCACGGACGGCATGGAGATGCGTGCCATCTCCGGGACCTACGGTCTGGAGCACGGCGTGGTCCTCGCGATCGCGGCGGGCGCGGACGCGATCTGCGTCGGCGGCGGCCTGTGCGACGAGGGCACCGTGCTGAAGCTGCGGGACGCGCTCGTGGCCGCCGTACGCTCCGGCGAACTCCCCGAGGAGCGCCTTGCCGACGCGGCCGCCCGGGTGCGGGATCTGGCCCGGTGGACGGCCGAGACCAGGAAGGACGCGGAAGCCGTCGTACCCGAACCGGAGATCGGCCTCGTCGCGGCCCGCCGCGCCCTGACGGTGACCCGTGACGGCTCGGCCGCGCCGGTCACCGAGCCGGTGTACGTCGCCCGGTTCAACCCTGCCCCGAACATCGCTGTCGGCGACGAGACCCCCTGGGGGGTGGCCGCCGAACTGCGGCGACTGCTGCCGGGCAGCACGGAGGGCTCCTTCACCGGGCCCGACGCGGGCCGGGAGGCCCTCGCGGCCGCGGCCGGCCGCCGGGTCGTCGCCGTGGTCCGCGACGAGCACCGGCACGCCTGGATGGGCTCCGCCCTCGATGTGCTGCTCGCCGCCCGCCCGGACACCGTCGTGGTCGAGATGGGCGTACCGCAGGCCCCGCCGCGCGGCGCCCTGCACATCGCCACCCACGGAGCCGCCCGCGTCTGCGGCGTGGCGGCGGCGGAGGCGGTCGTCGCGGGCTGATCCGTACGGCCCGCCGCCGTCGCGCGGCATACCGATCCGGCCGGCACCGAGCGCCTCACCGAGGCCCGGTGCCGGTCGTTTCCTTTGGTCAACAGGCGGCAGTCCGGCGGCAGTTGGGCGGCACTTTTACGGGGGTACCGGCCGGTAATCGTTGACACCCTCAATTGGTCTAGTCCAGCTTGAGGGGGCGCAACAGTTCGATCACCACGGAGTGACGGCATGCACAAGCCCACCCCTTTCCTTCACCGAGCGGCGTCCGGCCGCCCCTACTTCAGCGCGGACGGCGAGACCTATCTCGCCCCGACCCCCCTGCGCGACCTCGAGAAATCCCGGCCCCTGCGGGCGCTGTCCGAGGAGGACTTCGCCTTCTGGCAGACGTACGGCTACGTCGTCGTGCGGGAGGCCATCACCCCCGGCGAGGCGAAAGGCCTGCTCGAATTCGCCTGGGACTTCCAGGGACTCGACCCGGACCGCCCCGAAACCTGGTACGAGGAACCGGAGTTCCGCTCCGAACTCGACCAGCACCTGTTCATCTACGGCTTCGTGGAGGCCTACCACCACCAGCTCATCTGGGACAGCCGCCAGACGCGACGCGTCTACGACGCCTTCGTCGACGTGTGGGACTGCGAGGAGCTGTGGGTCACCCTGGACCGGCTCAATCTCAACCCGCCCAATGTCGGCACCCGTTCCCGCTCCCTGATCGAACCCACCGACGAGGGCTTCGACATCGAGCTGCACTGGGACGTCGACACCACCCTCGCCGTGCTGCCGCAGCGGGTCCAGGGCATCATCGCGCTGGGCGACACCCGGGCCGAACTCGGCGGCTTCCAGTGTGCCCCGGAGCTGTTCCGCCGCTTCGAGGAGTGGCGCGTCGCCCGGCCGGCCGGCCGCGACCCGATCCGGCCCGGAACCGACCGCGCCGAGTTCCCCGTGGTCCGGCCCGAACTCCAGGCCGGCGACCTGCTGATCTTCAACGGGCTGCTCGCGCACGGCGTGGCACCGAACCTCTCCGACAACGCTGTCCGAGCCGTCCAGTACCTGTCGATGATGCCCGCCCTGGAGGAGCACACCGCCCTGCGCACCTCCCGCGTCGAGTCCTGGCGCACCCTCGCCACCCCCGACTGGAACGGCACCCTGCTCGGCGACGCGCGCAGGCCGGAAGCCCTCCGCTACGGCCCCGCCGAACTGAACGGCCTGGGGCGCAAGCTGCTGGGCCTGGACCCCTGGGCCGCCACGGAAGGGGCACAGTGAACCGGATCTGCCTGTGCCTGCCCACCAACCGGGCCTGCTCCGCCACCCTCACCGCGATCCACCAGGAGGCGGTCCACGCCGCCCGTCACCACGGCGCGGACGTCCAGCTGCTGGTCCTGGACTCCTCCGACGACCGCACCCGCGCCGAGCACGCCCGGGTCGCGGCCGCACTGCCCCCGGCCGAACACGTCACCGTGCACCACCTCGGCGAGCAGCCGCAACGCGCCTTCCTGCGGAGGGTGATCCGGCGGGCCGGCCTGCCCGACCCGGACCGGATCCTGGGCCTGCTGCTCCCGTCCGGCGTCTCCTACGGCTCCTGCACCGACCGGGCCTTCCTGCTGGCCGCCGCGCTCGGCTGCCGGTCGGTGCACCGCAGGGACTCCGACAGCACCTACCAACTCCACGGCACGGAACCGGTCTTCCCGGTCCACCACGAACTGCCGTGGCTGGGCAGGCCCGCCGCCGAGGCGTCGGCCGCCGTCACCCGCACGGACCTCGACCCGGCCCATTCGGACCGCCCGGTGTCGATGGCCGGGGCCTCCTTCATCGGTGAACTCTCCGTGGACATCGGCGAGATACGGCGCCTGGACGAGGCCGTCTACCACGACGTGGTGGGCCTGTGGGCGCCGGCCGGCTCGGCACCGGAGCACCGGCGCCGGCTGGTCGAGGAGTCCTTCACCGGCGCGGGCACGGCCCCCTTCACCGGCGACCACGCAACCCTCACCCTCGTCGACCCCATGCGGGTCGACATGTGCAACATCGCCTTCCACCACGACGTGTACGAGCGGATCCCGCTGCCCCCGGCGACCGACACCATCGGCAGCGACTACTTCCTCATCCACCTCGTCCACGACGCCACGCTCCCCGGCATCCTGCACAACCGGCACATCGAGAACTTCTACACCCCCGAACGCCGCACCGACGCGGGCTTCCTGGCCTACCAGACCCGCTTCGTGAAGTTCCTGCTGTCGATGCTGTACTTCCACCACGTCTACGACCGGATGGCCGCCGAGGGCGCCCGGCTCCTCGACGGCCGGCAGCACGTACGGGCCGGCCGGATCGTGGAGTTCCTGCGCGAGAGCACCGGCCTGGACCGCGCCGACAACCTGTGGCGACTGGACCGGGTCGACACCGCCTACCGCAAACTCGGCGGCCGCTACGCGGAGTTCGCCGTGCGGCTGACCGGCCGCCGCGAGCGGCTGCTGGACGAGGCCCGCCAGGACATCGAGGACTTCGCCCGGCTCGTCGAGGCCTGGCCCGCACTGGTCGACGCGGCCCGCCACACCGCACTCGGCCCCGAGGGCCGGTGACCGTGGAGATCAGCACACGGCTGGCCGCCGCACTGGCCGCTGCCCCGGCGGACCGCATCGTCTACGACCTCGACGGCATCGAGGCCCAGTACGACCGACTGGTGGCCGAGCTGCCCGGCATCCAGGTCCGCTTCGCCCTGAAGGCCTGTCCCGTGGACGAGGTGCTCGGCTGTCTCGCGGACCGGGGCGCCGGCTTCGACGCGGCGAGCCCCGCCGAGATCGCCCAGGCCCTGCGCACCGGCGTGCCCGCGGACCGGATGCACTACGGCAACACCGTCAAGTCCGACGCGGACATCGCCGAGGCCCACCGGCTCGGCGTCCGCACCTTCGCCACCGACAGCGTCCAGGACGTGACGGCCATCGCCGAACACGCCCCCGGTGCCCGGGTGTTCTGCCGCCTCGCCACCAGCGGGGACGGCGCCCTGTGGGGTCTGAGCCGCAAGTTCGGCTGCTCGCCGGAGGACGCCGTCCGGGTCCTGACCACCGCCCGCGCGTCCGGCCTCGTCGCGGCGGGCCTGTCCGTGCACGTCGGCTCCCAGCAGATGACCGGCGAGGCCTGGCAGCAGGCCCTCGACTCCCTCGCCGAGGTGCTGATGACACTGGACGGGCTGGGGATCGTACCGGACCACGTCAACCTCGGCGGCGGTCTGCCCGCGCTCGGCTGCCTCGACCGCCACGGCAACCCGCTCGACCCGCCTCTGGACAAGATCTTCACCGTGATCCGCGAGGGCATGGAGCGCCTCGGCGGGCTCACCGCCGCCCCGCTCGGCTTCGTCATGGAGCCCGGCCGCCACCTGGTCGCCGACCACGGAGCGGTCCGCGCGCACGTGTACCGGCTGACCGGGCGGGCGCAGCCGGACGGGACCCACGCCCGCTGGCTGTACCTGAGCGCGGGCAAGTTCAACGGCCTCTACGAGATGGACCGGTTGAAGCACCGGCTGGTCTTCCCCGCCCAGGTGGATCAGGACGACAGGGAGTACGTCCCTGCCGTCGTCGCCGGCCCGACCTGCGACAGCGACGACGCCTACGGCGGCGGCCGGCACCCGGTGCGCGTCCCCCGTGCCGTCGCCTCCGGCGACCCGGTCTGGATCCTGTCCGCCGGCGCCTACGCCACCAGCTACACGACCCAGGGCTTCAACGGCATCCGCCCGCTGCCGTGCCTGTGCATCCGCGGCCCGGAAGGACAGCACTGACATGAGAGACGTCATACGGGGCATCACCGAGGCCGACTGGCCCCAGGTGGCGGCCCTGGAGGCCGGGGCGTACGCGGACACGGCACTGACGGAGGGCGAGACCGCGCTGCGCTCCCGGGCCTCGACGGGCACCTGCTTCGTCCTGGACCTCGACGGCCGGATCGCGGGCTATGTACTGGCCCTGCCCTACCCGATGTTCCGCTACCCGGACCTGACCCGGCCGGAGCGGTTCGCCCACCACTCGCCCAACCTCCACCTGCACGATCTCGTCGTCGGCGCGCCCCTGCGCCGCAGGGGACACGGCAGCGGACTGGTGCGCCACCTGACCGACGCCGCCGGCGCGCGCGGCTTCCGGACGATGTCGCTGATCGCGGTCGCCGGCAAGGAACCGTTCTGGCGGGCCAACGGCTACCGCGTGCACCGCGAAGCCCGACTGCCGTCCAGCTACGGCAGCGACGCCGTGTACATGTCGGCACAGGTGGCCGCGCACCGGGAGGCGAGCTGATGGACGTGACACCGGACCCCGCCGGATTCCGCCGCGCCAAGTGGGCGATCGCGGCGCTGTTCTGCTTCCTCGGCTTCCAGTACGCCACCTGGGCCGCCCGGCTGCCCGCGCTGAAGACCAGGCTGGACCTGGGCGCCGGTGAACTGGGGCTGCTGCTGATGGCCTGCGGCGCGGGCGCGGCGGCCTCCTTCCCGCTCGTCGCGGTCCTGATGCGCAGGCTCGGCTCGCGGCGCCTGTCCCTCGCCTCCGCGCTGTGCCTCGTTGCGCTGCTGGCGGCTCTCTCGGTGGTCCCGAACTACCCGCTCGCCCTGCTGGTCGTCTGCGGTGACGGCGTGGCCGTCGGCTGTCTCAACGTAGCCATGAACGCACAGGGCGCCGCCCTGGAGACGGCATACGGCCGCACCGCCATGTCCCAGCTGCACGCGACGTTCAGCGCGGGCCTGCTCGCCGCCGCCCTTCTGGCCTCCGGCAGCACCGCGCTCACCCCGTCCGTACCGGCCCACTTCGCGGTGGCCGCGGCGCTGTTGCTGCTCCTGCTGGTCCTCGCCCGCCAGGGCCTGCTGCCGCACACGGAGTCCGGGCCCGCGGACCCGGACACACCGAGGCAGCGCACCCGCCCGACCCTGCCGTCCGGGAAGACCCTGCTGATGGGCTGCGCCATGGCGTTCGGCACCATCACCGAGGGCGCCATGAACGACTGGTCGACGCTCTACATGAAGGACGTCGTCAAGGCCTCCCCGACGGTGGCGCCGATGGGCATCGCGGTCGTCTCGGTCATGATGCTGCTGGCCCGGGTGCGCGCGGACCACTGGCGCAGCCGCTGGGGCGACGGACGTGTCGTGCGCACCGGCAGCGCCGTGGCCGGCATCGGCCTGGCCCTCGCCCTGCCGGCCGGCGGGGTGGTGCCCACCCTGCTCGGCTTCGCCTGCGTCGGTCTGGGAGCGGCCGCCGTGACCCCGTGCGTGTACGTGGCCGCCGCCGAACGCGGTTCGGACGCGCTGTCCCTGGTCGCCGCGATGGGGACGACGGGACTGCTGGCCGGCCCCGCCCTGATCGGGTTCGTCGCGGGCGCCGGCGGCCTGACCCTGGGCATGGCCACGGTCGCGGCCTCGGCCCTGATCGTCACCGTGGCCGCCACCCGTATCCCGTGGCGGGAGCGGGTCACGGTGCCGGCCGGCTGAGGTCCGGGGTCTGCGGGGAGTGCCGGAACCGGCTCCGGTACTCCGTGGGTGTCGTGTTCAGCCGGCGCCGGAACGCCCGGATCAAGGTGTCGACCGTGTGGAAACCGCAGCCGGAGGCCACGCGTTCGAGCGTGTCGTCCGTGGTCTCCAGCCGGTTCCGCGCCACCTCGACACGGGCCGACTCGATGTAGGCGGCGGGGGTCGTGCCGAGTTCCGTCTTGAAGATCCGGGTGAGCTGCCGTTCGCTGACGTGGGCGTACCCGGCGAGGTCGGCGATGGTCAGGGGAGCGGCGAGGTGCTGGGTGATGTGATGCCGCAGGTCGTCCATGCGGCGCGTGGTCGAGACCGGCTCGATGGGGACGCTGAACTGGCTCTGCCCGCTCGGCCGCTTCAGGTACATCACGAGCTGCCGGGCGACGCGCAGGGCGACGGCCTCGCCGAAGTCCTCGGCGACCAGCGCCAGTGACAGATCGAGACAGGCGGTGATGCCCGCGCCGGTCCACACGTCGCCCTGCCGGATGAAGATGGGGTCGGCGTCGACCTCGACGGCCGGATGGTCGGCCGCGAGCTGTTGCGCGGTCGACCAGTGGGTGGTGGCGCGCTTGCCGTCCAGCAGCCCGGCGGCCGCCAGGAGGTGCGCGCCCACGCAGACGGACGCGACACGCTGCGCCCGGCCGGCGAGTTCCTTCACCCGGCCGACGACGGCGGCATCGGTGAGGGCGTGCACACGGCGCCGGTCGTCGACGTCGACCGAACCGGGAACCAGCAGGGTGTCGATGGCGCGCCCGGACACCTCTTGGAAGGTGGTGTCGGGCAGGACGCGCACCCCGGCCGAGGTGGTGACCGGGTCCATGGTCTCGGCCGCCAGGACGACCTGATACCCCGTCTCGTCGTCCGTCTCCCGCCGGAGCAGGGAGAACACCTCGGGGGGGCCGGTGACGTCCAGCAGGTCGACGCCGGTGAAGAGCATGATGACGATCAGTCGGTTGATGCTGCCCATGGGCTCCGTCCGGTCGGTGAGCGGGGGTGTCCCCGGCGGGTGTCCGGATCTGCAAGTTACATGACATTGCTGCCATGTCATGGCCGCTCCTAGCGTGGAGACCGGCCGCCGCGCGGTGGCCACGACCCTCCCGACGCACAGACCGAGAAGGGGCCGCAGTGCCTACGACAACCCTTCGTGAACTCAACGGATTCGACCAGACCCCGGCCTCGCTGGCCGGAGCCACCCTGATCCTGATCGACTACCAGAACACCTACACCCGTGGCGTGATGGAGCTGGAGGGGTGGGAGGAGGCCCTCGACGCCGCCGCCGGCCTGCTCGCCCGCGCCCGCAGCGCCGGCGCGAAGGTCATCCACGTCATCAACGACGGCGGCGAGGGAACCCCGTACGACATCCGCGCCGAGATCGGGCAGATCCACCCCCGCGTCGCTCCGGTCGACGGTGAGCCGGTGGTCGTCAAGCAGGTGCCCAACGCGTTCCTCGACACCGGCCTCGGCGACCATGTCGACGCCGCCGGCCACAAGGACGTCGTCATCGCCGGGTTCATGACCCACATGTGCGTGGCCTTCACCGCCCAGGGTGCGTTCCTGCGCGGCAACCGGCCCACGGTGGTGGCCGACGCCTCCGCGACCCGTCCGCTGCGGACGGCGGTGGCCGAGGTGAGCGCGGAGCAGGTGCATCACGGCGCGCTCGCCACGATCGAGGACCTCTACGGGGTGGTCGTCCCGTCGGCGGCCGCGCTGGGCTAGCACATCGCCCGGCGGCACCGGGAATTCACCATTCCGCACCCCTGATTCCGAATCCAGGATTCCGAATTGAATATTCCGAATCCTGGATTCCGAATTCAGTGCGGTCTGATCGCACAGGCCGTGAATGCAAGCGCTGTGTCATTGGCCGGTATTTTCTTGCCCCCTCGTCGGGATAGCTTCATGCCCGCTGGGCGCGGATGGGGATCCGCGCACCTTTCCGAGGGGGAAAGAAAAGAACGTGGCAACACGCAGAACATTCATAGGAAGCGCCACCGCGGTGAGCGCCGCGGCACTGGTCGGCAGCACCGCCCCGGCATCCTTCGCGGCGGACGGCCCACGCGGCGTGGACCCGGCACAGACGCAGCGTCAGGCACGCGACGCGATCCGCGCGGTCAACGCCGACATGCGGCGCAACTACGCCGCGCTCAAGTCGGAACTGATCAAGCGCCTCGGCCCGGTCATCATCGTCCAGAACGACGCCACGGGCGGGAAGTACTTCCTGGTCCACAACGGCGAAACGATTTCCGAGCAACCGATTTCCGAGATATTCGAGCTGGCGAAGTCGATCGCCCACATTCCGCTGGGCATCTTCTCCGTCCTCGCGCCCTACCTGAACAAGCGGGTTCCGGCGCAGCACACCGACGACATCGACCCGCACGACCTGGAGATGGTCGCGTTCAAGGGTCCCGAGACGGACGGCTGGATCCAGCCGCTCCAGGACTTCGCCAAGACCATCACCACCGCCCGGCAGAAACTCGAAGCGGCCGACCTCCCCGCGAAACTGCAGGCCTCCAGCACACACATCCTCGACGGCGCGCTGAAGTTCATCGACGACGCCGTCAAGCGCCGTTCCTTCGACATGAAGTCCTTCGAGGACTTCTCCGGCAGTGTGTACGGCGACATCCGCACCAACATGTACCACGCGGCCAAGGTCCAGATCGCGGGCGTCAAGGACATCATGACCCGCTGGAAGGCCAAGGTCGGCGACCGGGCGTGGAAGGACCTCTACGTCGTCGTCCTGTCCATCTGGACCACGTCGGTGCTCAACCAGAACAGCATCATCATCGAGCACCACATGGACCAGGAACAGGTCGACACCCACCTCATCGACCTGTCCACCGCGCAGCTTCCCGACGACCCGGTCTTCATCGCGCTCGACAACCTCGCCCGCATCGTGCAGGACAACATCGCGGCCGAGATGGTCTTCCCGGTGGACCAGGACATCGCCGACGCGCTCAAGGGCAAGCAGGACCTGCTCTCCACGGAGATCGAGGACCAGCTCGGCACGGGCACGGGCGCGGGCACAGGCACGGGCGCGAGTGCGGCCGTCGCGGCGGACCAGGCGGCGTGTCCCTTCCACAAGAAGAAGGCACCGCGTGCGGCCGCTCACGTGAACGCATGACAACCATCAGGCGCGCCCGGCTGGGGGGTCGGGCGCACCGGTAAGACACCGGACACGGCTTCCTCCACGGCGGCCGGCGCGAACCGCCGGCCCACGGGAGGAAGCCGTTGTCGTGTACCGACGGGGGAACTCATGGCCTTCGCTCTCACCATCAAACGCCTGTCAGCGCTCTGGCCCGTCGCCGGGCTGGTGCTGCTGGCACTGAATCTCCGCGCGGCGATCACCGGGGTCTCGCCGGTACTGGACCATCTGCGCACGGTGTTCGGGCTCAGCGGGCTCGAAGTGAGCGTGCTGACCACGCTGCCCGTGCTGTGCCTCGGCGGATTCGCCTGGCTCGCACCGCCGTTGGCACGCCGGGTGGGCCTGGACACGGCGGTGGCGGGCGGGCTCGCTCTGGTCACCGGGGGAGTGCTGCTCCGCTCCGTGCCGTCACCGGTCGCCCTGTTCGCCGGCACGGTGCTGGCCGGCGCCGGCATCGCCATCGGGAACGTCCTCGTGCCGGTGGCCGTCAAACGCCACTTCCCCGACCGGACCGGGGTGTTCACGGGCCTGGCGATGATGCTGATGGCGGCCAGCGGTGCCCTGGCCGCAGCCATGGCCGTACCGCTCGACACCGTCGCCGGATGGCGCGTGGCCCTCGCGGCGTGGGCCACCCCTGCCTTTCTGGCCGTGCTGACGTGGGCCCTACTGGCCTGGCGCACCCGCCACGAGCGCCCCCGGCCGCTCCCCGCCCCGTCGGACACCGCGCACGGATCGCTGCTGCGCTCCCCGCTCGCCTGGTCGGTGGCCGCCTTCCTTGGCACCGTGTCCCTGATGTTCTACGTGCTGGTGGCGTGGCTGCCCGCGATCATGCACGACCACGGCTTCCCCCCGGCCGAAGCCGGAGTGATGGTCTCGGCCATCCAGATCATCAGCATCCCGCTGGGCCTCGCCGTCCCCGTGGCCGCCGGCCGGCTCCCCGACCAACGGCCCCTGGTCGTCGGCGTGGTCGCCACCATGGCGGTGGGGCTGACCGGCATTCTCCTCGCCCCCCGGGCCGGCTGGCTGTGGATCGCGATCCTGGGCCTCGCCACCGGAAGTGCCTTCCCGCTGGCCTTCACCCTGCTGACCCTGCGTGCCCCGAACCCACAGGTCGCCGCCCGCCTGTCGGGCATGGCCCAGACGATCGGCTACCTGATGGCCGGCATCGGCCCCCTGGCGATCGGGGTCCTCCACGACGCGACCGGCAGCTGGCGACCACCCCTGCTCCTGCTGACGGCACTGATCCTGCCCGAAGCCGCCTTCGGCCTGCTGGCCGCCCGCTCGGGCTTCGTACACGTCCCCGCCCGTCGACCGGGCCCGGGCCCCCGCCCCGGCTGGAGACGGGGGCTCGGGTAGGTCGCCCGAGCGGGCTGTGCGGTGCTTGTCGCGCAGATGTCCCGGAACTCATAGACAAAGCTTCTGACCTGCGCAAATGACCCCTCTCGAAGATCATCTTGCACGGTTGTTGCACAAGCCGAACGGAGCAGGACTCACGCGGCCTTGGTGTAGGCGCTCCGGACCGCGATGCGGACCCTGGAACCGGCTCCCACGACCCGGTGCACGTATTTACGCAGGGTAAACGCGGGATCGGCGTGTCCGAGTCGGTCCGCAAGCGTGTACACGTCTACCCCTCCGTTGATCATCATCGACGGGTACAGGTGTCGGAGCGCGTGCATCATTACGTCGCGGGACTTCTCCCAGCGTCGTCCCTTCGCGTCGGGCTCAAGGGGCTTGATGAGGCCGGCCGACGCCAGGGCGGGCTTCCAGCGGTAGGTGTTGAACCAATTCGACTGAATGGCGGTCTTCTCCCGGGTGTAGAAGATCAGCCGCACCGTGACCGGGTCGCCGCCTTTGCTGCCCCACGGTCGGGTCACCTCGACCGGCGGGTACTTCTCCATGTGCTCGCGCAGGGGGATGGCCACGTCGTCGGTCAGCTCGACCCACCGGTCCTTCGGATCCTCGTCGCTTCCACCCTTGGGGAGGGCGTATGCCAGGAACGAGCCGTCGTGGACTACTTGCCGTTGCACGTGCACCATCGGGCCGTCCGGATGTGCCCAGTCGATGTCGTCTGGTGACAGGCCGAATATTTCTCCTTGACGAAGGCCCAGGCCGCGACCGCAGTCGACGAGCGCCTTGTAGCGGTCGGGAAGTTCGGCGCGGATCTTGTCGGTGTCCCCCCACGTCAGGGTCAGCTCTGCCCGGCCGCCATCTCCTCGCTTCGGCTTGGCGTCCTGCACCGATTTGGCGAGGCACGGATTCTTCGGTATCAGGCTGTCGTCCACGGCCAGGTCAAAGACAGCCCGAAGATTGTCGAAGACCAGGCGCAGCGTGGAACTTTCGAGCAGCCGACGACGATCGTGCAGCCAGTCCAGCAAAGACGACGCGTTCACGTCCTTTACGCGCATCTTCCCAACTGTGGTAGGAACGATGTGTAGGTGAACCCGCTCCCTGTGGCGTCGGTATGTGCGCGGATTCTTGTGTTCGTGCCCCTTGAGCCGCGTCAGGGCGAGTTCACCGACTCTGACCTCTCCGGCGCGAGGGTTGATGTATGACCCGTCGTCCACTCCGGACCGCATTTTGGTCTCGTGCCTGCGGGCTTCGGCCTCGGTGCGGAACAACTCCGTCTGCTGGACATCTTCCTGGTTACGCCAGCGAGCCTGCCACCCCTTCCCCGCCCCGTGATCCCTCGTCGGAACCTTGCCGTGTTCCCTGCAGGTCGACTCTCCGGCTTTCGGGCGTGACTTGTGCCAGCAGTCGTATGGCATGGGCGCAACTCCTAGTTTTCAGCAGGCCTTGCAGTTTCTTTGCGGGGTCTCTCGTGTCAGAGTCGTTATCGACGGCGAGATCGTGTGCCCGTTCATCGCGCCCTGGGTGAATGGGATGTTGATCCAGACAAGTTGAAAATGTCAAACGCATTCTTGGGATCTTCGCGGCAAAGGGGTGCAGGGCGGTGGGGAAGATCTCACCTAGACGAATCCTCGCTGAGGCGTCGGCGAGGGTTCGACGAGCCCTCGCCGAGGATTCGCTGGCTTCTTTCGAGAGTTCGGGGGAGTTGTAGGAGTTTCGCCGCACACTCTTCTATTTGGTCCGGCTGGAATTTCATGTCAATGTTCCGTGGGTCACCGGAGCGGACTACCGCTCACGTGGTTCTTTCCTGCCCGTTCTGAGCCGTTCTGGAGTGCCCATGCGTCGAACCACTGCCCGTGCGGCAGAAGCCGCCAGTGGCGCGAGGGCCGGTGTCCATTGATGAGTGCTGAGGAACTGGCCGACTTCCTGGGCATACCGCTGAACGCGGTCTACATATGGAATCACCTACACCAGGGTCCGCGAGCCCACAAGGTCGGCCGCTATTTGCGCTACCGCTGGCCGGAGGTGGAGGCATGGCTGGAAGCTCAGGCGGTGGATCGCACGGTCTGATTGGCCGAGTACGCCTGGTGCATTCGCGCCGGCAGGGCGACAGAACCCGGCGTACAGCCCGACTCGTCTGCCGCCACCTGCGGCTTTGTCTTGGAAAGGGCCTCTGACCTGCATCGAGGCCCTTTCTGGTCTTTCAGGAGCTTGCCGCGTTAGGCGGCCAAAACTCCCTCGGAAGTCCCTCAGACGGAGCTGAAAGTCCCTGAAAAGTCCCAGGAGCGGAGAGGCGGGGGGCGCCTCTGAGCTGGTACGTCTGCGAAGGGTGCCGGGGATGCGATCAGTTCAGAGCCAACCGATCGATGGTGCGCCAGCGATAGGCGCGGTCTTCGCGACGCAGTTCGACCAGTTCCAGGTGATCGACCGGGACGCCGACGCTGTCCATGTCGCGGAGCGGGCGGATCGCTTCCCGGACAACGCATGCATCCGTGGGGCGGTTGCAGTACGCGATGCCGATGTGCGGCCGCAGCACCGCGGTCGGCTTCCGCAAAGGCAGCTGGCATTGCGCGGTGGTGGCGGACAGCTTGGAGTGGAGGTCGAGCACGGGAGTCCACGGGGCGATGCTGTAGCGGACCGCGCCGCGGGATGCGGTCATCGGTATGGCCTGGAGCCGGAACCTGGCTGTAGGTATCGCGGCTGTGGTGGCGAGCAGCGTGTCCAACTGCTTCAGCGTGACGTCGTCGGTGGTGCCGATCCGGCCGAGGGTCAGGTGCAGACCGTCCGCGTCGATGGAGTCGAAGTTCAGGTTTCGGATCTTGTCTTGGCAGTGTCGAGCGTGCTCGGCGAGCGCCGAGTCGGCGGGGAAGCTGAGCATCCAGTAGTAGGCCCGCGTCGATGGAGTCCACCCAGCCCGGTCCCAGTGGTTAGTCATCTCCTGCTCCCGGTCGAAGGCCGCCCAGTCGTGTGCTGCGATGACCTCGGGGTCATCGACGCTCGGCGGCGGGGCGGTGGGAAACGCGCTGGGATCCTCAGTCAGCAGCACTCGGTGCCCTTCTCGTACGACTATCGCTCAAGCGTGCCATCGTGGCAAAGTTGGTCACCGCTCGGGTTAACGGGGTGGTGTGCCAAGTGCGTAGCGCCTCGGCGTAATCCCTGACGACAGGTAGCTGGTGCCACGATGCTGCACGGGTGTGGAGTTCACCGGCTCGCTGGATGACCGATCGGATCGGCGGGCCACCCCCGGCTTCGAGAACCTGCCTGCCGAGCACCATGGCCTGCTCCACATCCGGCCGAGGCCCTGCGAGCAGAGCAGTGGCCACGTCCAGGCGGACCAGGGCCCGGCTCCAGTCGGAGTCGGACTGCTCTATGAGTTCGTCGACCTGCTCCGCGTACTCGATGACGTCCCGTGTGTTGCCGAGGGCGACATGGGCGGTAGCGGCGTTCGCCAGTGTGCGGGCGATGCTGTACGGGGCGAAAGAGATGCACGGTGTCAGCCCGCCCGGGAGCCGGTGGTTACTGCTGAGATCCTCGGCCTCTGCGATGGCCCTCTGCGCGCCCACGGTGTCGCCGAGCTTGCCGAGAGCACGTGCTCGGCCGTTAGCTAGTAGCCGGATCGCCTGCGCGTTGTCGCGATCGATGGCCAAGCCGGCATCGGCCCATTCGAGCGCCTGGTCGTAGAGGCCCGCGTAGTACGCGCCCAGAGAGCGGGTGCCGAAGATCCACATCATCAGCTCCAGGTCGTCGATCTCCTGGGCGAGCTGGAGGGCTTCGGTGCTGTAGGCCTCGGCGATGGCGTCGTGACCCGCGTTGACCGCCATGTAGCTGAGCAGGCCGGAGGCTTGGGCTGCAAGACGGAAGAGTTCTGCCCGCTGCCCAGGCGGCTGGCGCCCTTCCAACAGTGTCTGGATGAAATTACGCAACTCGGCAGTCTTGGGAGCGAGTTGGTGCGGACCGTCGGCCTCGTACCGGTCCACTATGGCGCCCACCTGCTGGACCAGCACGGTCAAGGTGGTGGGGTCGGTGTTGGACGAGATGGTCGTGCTCAGGCGCCTCGCCACGTCGAGCGGGCTCTCCCAAGGTTCCCGGGCAGCTGTCTCGCGGACAGGTTCCCGGTGCCGGTGAGCTTCCTCAATCGGCTCGGGAGCGTTCCGAGCGAATAGCTGCGGCAGCGCGTGCGGCGGCACGGCCAGCTGCTCCAGCACGGTCACGATCTTGTCGAAGTTGGTCAGCCGCCTCGAACCGGACTCGAGAGCGGAGAGGAACGGCTGGCTCAGGCCCGTGAGACGGGCCATCTCCTCTTGCCGTAAGGAGGCCAGCTTGCGCACGCGGGTGAGAGCCGTCCCAAAGTCGCCGTCCCGCAAGGCCATGACGACCTGCGCGTCCTGCCACACGTGGTTAGGCACCCGGACCGGGTCCGGCTCGGCGGCTGTCAGCAACCGGCTGCAAGGGGCACAGATCGGCTCACGGTTGTACCGGCTCAGCACAAGCCCGCACCCCTCGCACCGTCCTGGTTTGCCTGCCACCGCTACCGCCGCCCCTCCATTGCCACCTTCTTGCGGGCCTTCAAGAGTCTGATCACCCAAGTGTTATCACCGCCGGAATGTGCCATCAGCCGGTTCCTGCCACATCGTTGATGGCCACAGCCAGCCCGCATTCCCTGGCCGCTGATCAACACTCAGGTCGTTGCGGACCCCTGCCTGGAAAGGGCGAATGTCAAGACCCCGGCTACAGGAGGTGACTTGTGCCCGCCGTTGACACGACGATGCACGAGATCGAGCTCAAGCACGGTCCATTCGGCCAGGCGATCACGAAGCCGTTCGCCAGAACGCGGCGGGCAGTCGACGAACGGTCTCTGCTCAAGATCTATATGGGGATTGATCCCGAGGGCCGCCGTAAGCGGGAGGCGGAGTCAGTGGAGCGCGCCGCTCACTTGGGTCTGTCGGTCCCCGAGGTCCTGGCCACGGGCACGGGAGAGGACGGATCTTGGACGGTGTTCGGTATGTTGCCAGGCGTGCCCTGTGGGGTGCGTACCGGCCGGGCAATCGAGGGGTACCTCGGTCACGTTCTTAATCTGACCCACCGACTCCACCGGTCTTCGGCCAGTCTTGCACCCGGCCTCGGCTGGGAGAACCGCCACGGTCGCCTTGTGCCCCAACACCGCTTCCTGCTCGACCAGTTCTCTCCACGCTGCCGACTACGACCGTGGTGGGAGGCGTTGACCGAGGCCCTTCAACCGCTTGAATCGCATCCCGTCGTCCACCTGCATGGCGACCTCAAGCCCGAGCACCTGTTGGTCGACGACGGCCGAGTGCACGTCGTGGACTGGGAAGCCAGCGCCCGAGGCCCCGCCGTCGTCGACTACACCGACGTGGTGTTCCATCTTGTACGTGACCTGCTGTACGAGGGCGTGCCACCCAAAGACGTCCCAGTCGGCCTCATGACCCGGTTACCGTTCAGCGGTCCTGTGCTGGCCTGGCGCTTGCTGCTCTGGCTCGATCGCCGTCGTCCTGAAGACATCGACCTCGTCACGGCCCGCGAAGTCGGCCGCCTCACGGCCGAGGAGCAGGCGCCAGCCGCCTATGCGGCGTTGGCTCGGACCGTCTCACTCCTGCGTGCCGTCGGCGTACCTCGCTGATTCCTTCGCGCATCGCCCGTCCAGGCGTGCTGACGCCTGCGCTCATTCACCTTTCTGTCTCCCTGAACGGAGTTCGTGATGCCTCGTACGAGCACGATCGTCAACAACAGTCACCTCGTCATCGACACCGCCATGGCCAAGCCGGATACGACGACCATCGTCGAGCGGAAGGGCCTTGGACACCCGGACACCCTGGCTGACCACCTCGCCGAGCGGCTGTCCCGTGCCTACAGCCACCACACCGTCGCGCGGTTTGGCGCCGTGCTTCACCACAACTTCGACAAGCTCGCCCTCCTCGGTGGGGGCAGCGAGGTCCGATACGGCGCCGGCAGGATGACAGCCCCGGTGCGTGTCCTAGTCAATGGGCGGGCAGCACCCACGTGCGGAGGCGAGAAGATCCCGGTCGAGGAGATCATCGAGACTGAGGTCAGGGCGTTCTTCGCCGAACGGCTCCCCGAGGTGTCGGACCACCTCGACATCGTCTTCAACATCACCAGCAACTCCAGCCCGGGCGCGGTCCTCACCGGCGACGGGGTCCCGGACCGTACACGCTGGTTCAATCCGCGCTCCGTCGATGACCTGCGGGAGCGGCGGGTGCGGCTGTCGAACGACACCTCACTGGGGACCGGCTGGGCTCCGGAGAACGCTTTCGAGTCGTTCGTCCGTGAACTGGTGAACCACTTCTCCGGCGAGAGCGTTTTCACTCGCGCCCACGCCTGGTGCGGGTCCGATGTCAAGCTCATGGGCTACTGGGACGGCGATCAGGCCGACGTCGTGCTGTGTGTTCCGCAGAAATCACGTCACGTCGCCAGCCGGGTCGAATATGTCCGCAACGCGGAGAGCGTCCTGGCCGAGTGCCACCGGCTGGCGGACCTTCGGCTGCCTGGTGCTCAGGCGCGCTTCCGGCTCAACGCCCGCGACGTGCCGGAGAAGGACGAGTTGTACCTGACCTACACCGGAAGCTCGATCGAGTCGGGGGACGAGGGTGTCGTCGGGCGCGGCAACCGAGTCAACGGCCTGATCACGCCACTGCGTCCGATGAACCTTGAGGGAGCCAACGGCAAGAACCCCGTTTACCACGTCGGCAAGCTCTACAACATCGCCGCCCAGCGCCTGGCCGAGCGCCTGCACGAGACCACGAACGGCCACGCGGAAGTGCACCTGGTCAGCACCACCGGGCAGCGCCTCGATCAGCCGTGGCGCATCCTGGTCCGCCTCTCGGCTCCCTACGCCGAGACCGACAAGGTGCAGGCCCTCGTAGCGGAGACGCTGGGAGAGTTCCCGGCGCTGACCGACGAGTTGGTCTCCGACGGGATCGTGCTGAGCTGATGACGAAGCGGACGCTCGGAGAGATCCCCGCAGGGTGCCGACGGAGATTACTTGCGCACTACGGGCCTGCTGCCCAGCGGTGGCTCGATGCCGCCCCGGGGCGGCTGGCACGTGCGGCGGAACGCTGGAAGCTGTCGCTTGTGTCCTATCACGACGCCGGACACGCCTCGGTGATCGCGTCGGCGACCTGCCTTGACGGGTGTCCGCTGCTCCTCAAGGCGTGGTTCGATCCCACCCGCTACCGCCGTGAGGTGGACGCGCTACGACTCTGGTCCGGCGGACCGACAGTCGGCGTCGTGGAGGCCGCGGACGACCTGGCTGTCGCCGCACTCGAACTCGTCGGAGGACAACCCGGTGGCGCGGAGTGGCCAAGGCGGGAGATCCAGATCGTGGCTGCGGCCCTCCAGGGGCTGCACGTCTTTGGGCAGCGCAGGCGCCGGCCGGAGAGTCTGCCGCGCCTCGCTGACTACCTCGCGCAGGAAATCCGGCCCCGGATCGAATGGCGGCTACAGAAACTCGATCTCGGCGGCTGGCGCTCCCTGGTCGAAGCCGGGCGCCCTGCTGCCGACCTGGAGGAAGGCCCCCGCCGGGCGACGGTGCTGCACGCGGACCTGTATCGGGAGAACGCGCTGTTCGACCGGCTGGGTCACCCCCGGCTGATCGATCCGCTTCCCATGGTGGGTGATCCGGCGTTCGACTGGGCGTTCTGGACCGTCTACTACGACCTGGGGCGCGGTACCGACAAGCGGCTGGCCACCGCCTCACGCGTCTCCCGGATTCCCGTCCCGGTGCTCGCACCCTGGTGCCGTCTCCTGGGCGTCGACGGCCTCCTTTTCTACGTGGAGTCTCGCGACCCACGAGCGGCCCTTATGGCGGAAGTGCTCACCCACCTCTTGGCGTCGACCTCTTGGAGCGGATCGTGACGACGTACATCCTCCGCCATGGCCAAACGGACTGCAGCAAGCGGTACCTCGTCAACGGCGACCCATCCCAACCCATCCGCCTGACCGAGGAGGGGCGGCAATCGCTGAGCTTGAACCGCTCCACTCTCCCCCTCCACACCGTACGGACGTGGCTGACCAGCGAATTCCCGCGTGCCCAGCAGACAGCTTTTCTACTGATGGATATGTCGGCGGCGGACCTGGTCATCGATCCTCGGTTGAACGAACTCGACTATGGAGAGTTCGAGGGCCGCCCGTTCCTGGAGTACGCGGTCTGGCTTAACGGCCAGGGTCCCGGCGAGCGGCCGGCGGGTGGCACCGAGTCACAGCGCGACGGCATTCGGAGGATGCTCACGGGAGTCCTGGCGGCCCTGGAGCACCCAGGTCCCCGTGTCCTCGTAGGCCACGGCCTTCTGCTCTCCGTACTCCTCTGGCACCAGTGCCGATCGTCGAAGGAAGCCATGCCGCTCTTCTTCCCGGAGGCGCCGTACGTCGAGCCGATCGCTATACCCGACGACGAACTGCCTGACTGGTGCACGGCGCTGCTGAGCGATCTTGACAGAGATGTTCCTGGAGGTCGCGTCGACCGCGGTGGCGTGGACATATTCCGGATCGACGAGGGCTCGGCGCTTGCTACCGTCGATTCCGTATCCCACCCGCCGGATCAAAAGGATCTTCCTCATGCATGATGCCCGCGCCCTAATCGAAATGGGTGCCGAAGCGGTTCGTCGGCTCGCTCGGCGCGGCTACTCTCTGGACCTGTCCGAGCTGGAGTCCCTCCAGTCTCGTCGCAACCAGAACATCCGTTCGGCTGACGAGCTGCGGGCAGAGTCCAAGCGGGTGGCGAGCGAGGTCCAGCAGACGGCCAAGCAAGGTGGTGACATCTCCAAGCTGAAGGATCGGGCTCGCGAGCTGAAGGAGCAGATCCGGGACATCGAGACCGGTCAGAGCCAGATCGAGGAGCAGCTTCGCGACCTCCTCCTCAGCATCCCGAACCTGCCGGACGAAGCGGCCCCAGACGGCGATTCCGAGGACTTCGCGGTCGAGGTCCGACGGGTCGGTACTCCGCCGGCCTTCCCGTTCGAGCCGAAGGACCACGTTGACCTCGGCGAGGGCATGGGGATCCTCGACTTCGCGCGGGCTACGAAGCTGTCCGGCCCCCGCTTCGCGGTCTCGCGAGGCGTCGGGGCAGCCCTGGAGCGTGCCCTGGCCACGCTCTTCCTCGATCTGCACACTCGTCGGCACGGGTACATCGAGCACGCCGTCCCGTACCTGGTCACCCGCAAGACGATGACCGGCACTGGGCAGCTGCCGAAGTTCGAGGAGGACCTGTTCAAGACCGGCGTCGCCGACCGTGAGCTGTTCCTGATCCCGACCGCCGAGGTGCCGCTGACTAACCTCTACGCCGACGAGATCATCCCTCCGGCCGAGCTGCCGATGGCGCTCACCGCGCACACGCCGTGCTTCCGGTCCGAAGCAGGCTCGTACGGTCGTGACACCCGGGGCCTGATCCGCCAGCACCAGTTCGCCAAGGTCGAGATCGTCCAGATGGTCGACCCGGTTGACGCGGACGCGACGCTGGAGACGATGGTCGGCCACGCTGAGGCGTGCCTGAAGGAACTCGGCCTCGTCTACCGCGTCGTCAAGCTGGCCGCCGGTGACACGGGCTTCTCAGCCCAGCTCACGTACGACATCGAGGTCTGGATCCCGAGCCAGAACACGTACCGCGAGATCTCCTCGGTCTCCAACTTCGGCACCTTCCAGGCCCGCCGGGCCAACATCCGGACCCGTGGCGACGACGGCAAGCCCAAGCTCGTCGCCACCCTCAACGGCTCCGGCCTCCCCGTCGGCCGCACCCTGGCCGCTCTCCTTGAGCAGTGCCAGCAACAGGACGGCTCCGCCGTCCTGCCCGAATCTCTCGTCCCGTACCTCGGCTTCCGCCGTATCTCGGCGGACGGAACACCGGAGGCATAACGTGCTCGTCGGCGTCTGCGACTTCCCCAGTAGCTACGCTTTTCCACCCGCCGGTTACGGCGGGATCGAACGATGGCTGTGGGCGGTCGCCGTAGGCGCCCGAGCCGCAGGCGCCGACGTACACCTCCTCGGGCCGGGCTGGCTCACGAACCTGGAGAACGACTGGGTTCGTCGGCCGGTCCGCCTGGAGGACACCACCACCGGGTCGCTCGCCTCGCGCGATCTCCGCAGCACCGGATACGACCTCCTGGTCGTGGGGCACGAATACCCGTCGCTGCCAGCCTGGACGCGTACCTGGAACGACCTGGACTGCGACGTTGCCACGTTCCAGCACTCGCCCGTCTTCGAGCACGCCGATGCGGCCTTCGACGGCAAACGGTCACGGCTCTACTGCTACTCGCCTGAGATGGTCGAGCGGTATGCAGACCACCAGCCGATCCCTGAACTCGCTGTACACCTCGGCCTGGACGAGGAAGAGCCGTCGGCCGTCACCGGTGACGACCTCGTGTGGCTTGGCCGCATAGACGACGAAAAGGCGCCCCACATCGCTGTTCGAGCCGCTCAGATCCTCGGCCGCCGGATACAAATCGTCGGCCCGGTCTTCGACCAAGCGTATGTACAACGCCACGGACGCCTCTTCAGCGCGGACCACGTGAAGTGGGCCGGCGAACTCGGGGGTCCCGCCAAGACCGCCGCCATCCGCGACGCCTCCGTCTTCGTCTACACCTACGCCCGTACCTACGTGGAGGCCGGCGCTGCCGTTTTCGGCGAGTCCCTCCGCACCGGCACCCCTATGGCTGCGCTCACATGGCGCGAGGGGACCTGCGCCGAGGCGGCCCTGTGCGAACGGACAGGCGTGATTACGGTGGCCGATCCCGACGAGGACGACGAAACCGCTGCGGAGCTTCTCGCCCTCGCGATTGAGCAGGCCGAAGACCTCAACCACACGGAGGCCCAAGAGATCGGAATGCATCGCTTCGATCCGGCCCGCCACTTTACGGCGATGTCGACTCGGCCATGCTGACGAGCGGTCTCGGAGAGCTTGCGCCCGGTCCGCCGACCGATACAGAGGGCCGCTTACCTGCGGTCCTGCGCCAAGCTCTGGGACCCCACTGGGAGTTCACCTTCGCCGACGGGCGGATTGCAATCGAGCACGCCCACAGGGGCTCGCCGTACCGTCCGCCCCGCCAAGCCCCGTCGTGGGAGGGGCTGCTGGCGGAACTGAAGGCAAGTTTCGCCGCCCAGGGCGTCCCGCAGGACGCCTGCCTGCCACTTCGGTGGGGCCGCGAGACCGAGCTGACGATCTCGGCCGTCCAAGCCCTCGACCCCCTCCTCAAAGATGGGCGTCCGCTGACCTACCGCAGCGGCTTCCTGCCTCAGCCTGTTGTCCGTTTCACCGGGCAACGTGACGCATCGGGCGACCTCCGGGATGGATTTCTGACCTCGTTCGTCAACGTTTCCCGTGTCCAGCCAATTCAGCGCATGGACGAATACGGTGTGATCCTGGATGGCTGGCTCAGTGTGCTGTCGCGATTGGGTTTCCACGCGCGCCACATCAGCGTCCAGGGAAAGCTGGCAGCATGGCGACGTCGCCAAGTCGAAGGCGTCACCCTTCGCTTCAACCACCTCGACCTGTCTCTCGGCGACATCGTCCTTCTATGGAACGCCGACAACCCTGCGCGAATGGCGGTAGACCTCGGCACCGGCTTGGAGCGGTTGGCCTGGGCACGTACGCGGCTGGGGTGGATGGACCTCGTCTTCGGCAAGTTCGCGCCCCTGGCGCCCCCACCGACTCTGGACGCCGTCCGTACCGCCACTCTCCTCCTCGCGCACGGCATCCGTCCCACCGCGCGAGGGGCTGGCGGAATCACACGCCGGGTGATCGGAACGATCGACCCTTATTCGGCGAGATTGGGCGTCAGCTCCCTGGTTCGTGCCTCGTATCGATATTGGCGACTGTTCGGTGAGCCGAATGTCCCATGGCCAGCCGTGGCCATGGCGATTGAGGAGGAGCTCAGCATCTCCCTCTCTGTCAAAGTAGATCGAGTCAGGCATACTGGATGATTTATTGAGTCGAGGGCGGAGACGCGAGTGCCGGTATCACTCATGTAATCCGGGCAGTTGAGGAACCCTGGCGGGCAGCTGTCATCAGTTGCGGTCGTGGGTCGTTTTGACGATCGCGTCCAGGAGCCGTGGGACGTCTTCGAGACTGTCGAGGACCACGTCGGCTCCGGCCGTGGAGAGTTCGGCAGCGGTGGTCTTGCCGGATGCGACTCCGATCACAGGAGCACCGCCTTCAAGCCCGGTACGGACGTCTTCGAGGGAATCTCCGATGATGACCGTGTTGGAGCGGCTGAAGGCGGTGGTTCCGTACTTGGCCTGAGCTGGGCGGTGTTCGTCGTCCGAGGAATATCCGCCGATCTCCGTGAAGGTCTCCCGGTACACCTGCCGGTCGATGTCACCGACGTACAGCAGGGTGCGGTCGATGTCCCAGAGCACGAGAATCTGCCTGGCGTCGGTCAAGTTCGGCTCCCTGCTGCTGCCATGGCGGCGCGTCGCTCCAGTACGTCTTGAGCGTACGGGCTGTGGGCGACGGGGCGAAGTTGTTGGATCACGCACGTGACGTGACTGTCGAACCGTGCCGACTGAAGATTCTCGGCGAGGCCGAGGACCTCGTGTGCCGTGGCGCAGCCGGCTTTGAGGTCGCCCTGCCCTATGTGGGCGGTTGCGGCTCGGGAGAGGAACAGCCGTACTCATGACGAGGTCAGGACAGGAAGTGAGACCAGTCCGCGCACAAGGCGGGTGCGCCGCCAGTCCAGTTGATCAGGCAATACGGCAAGCCGGATCCCAGGGAAGCGGGACAGGATCGCGCGCAGGGCGATGTCGGCTTCGGCTCTGGCGAGGGGAGCGCCGACGCAGCGATGGATGCCGTGGCCGAAGCTGAGGTGGCTGGCGGCTTCCCGGTCCAGGTTGAGCTGGTCCGGCGAGGGGAATCGCTCCGGGTCTCGGTTGGCGGTTCCAAGAGCGATCATTACCGGGACACCGGCGGGGATCTCGGTGCCGCCGAGTGTGACGGCTTCCGTGGTGAATCGGAAAGTGGCCGTGCCGTTGGCAGGCCCGACGACGGCAGCACGCGTTTCACTGCTCGTCTCGACGCGCTCCCGGGCAGGGTCGTCGCGGACGCTGTCGGCGGGCGCCTCGGTCAGCAGGTCGCCGACCCGGACGTGGGGGTCAGCCGGATGATCGAAGGAGCGCCGGTGCGCGTGGAGGTCCGGGCTGGAACTGGCCGTAGCGGTGTAGTGCGCTTGATGCGCGTGCGCGGCGAGGACTGAACTCCGAATCTCAGGAACGCCAGTGGCACCGTCGGTGCGGACATTGCGAGGCCCCTTTGGCGAGCACTCTCCGTGAAGGCTGACGGATAGTCAGATATCTCTGATGTATCGTCACCAATTTAAGATCATCTTGCACGCGCGTTGCACAAGGTGATGAAAAACAGCGATGATCAATGGAGGGTCCCGCAAGTGTGTAACAGCAGGTCAGCATGCATTTAGGAGTGTCGTGCCCCTCATCTCCTAGGGGCACGACACTCCGCCAATCAGATGTCCCGGAAGATCTCGATCTGCGCCCCGATCGAGTTCAGCCGCTCCGCGAGATCCTCGTACCCGCGGTTGATGACGTACACGTTGCGCAGCACCGACGTGCCCTCGGCCGCCATCATCGCCAGCAGCACGACCACCGCGGGGCGCAGGGCGGGCGGGCACATCATCTCGGCGGCGCGCCAGCGGGTCGGGCCCTCGACCAGGACGCGGTGCGGGTCCAGCAGCTGCAGGCGGCCGCCGAGCCGGTTGAGGTCCGTCAGGTAGATCGCGCGGTTGTCGTAGACCCAGTCGTGAATCAGCGTCTGGCCCTGCGCGACGGCCGCGATGGCCGCGAAGAAGGGGACGTTGTCGATGTTCAGGCCCGGGAAGGGCATGGGGTGGATCTTGTCGATCGGGGCCTCCAGCTTGGAGGGCCGGACCGTGAGGTCCACCAGACGGGTACGGCCGTTGTCCGCGAAGTACTCGGGGCTGCGGTCGTGGTCGAGGCCCATCTCCTCCAGGACCGCCAGCTCGATCTCGAGGAACTCGATGGGGACGCGGCGGACCGTCAGTTCCGACTCCGTGACGACCGCGGCGGCCAGCAGGCTCATCGCCTCGACCGGGTCCTCGGAGGGGGAGTAGTCGACGTCGACGTCGATGTTCGGCACACCGTGCACGGTCAGCGTGGTGGTGCCGATGCCCTCGACCTTGACGCCGAGCGCCTCAAGGAAGAAACACAGGTCCTGGACCATGTAGTTGGAGGAGGCGTTGCGGATGACGGTCACGCCGTCGTGCCGGGCGGCGGCCAGCAGCGCGTTCTCGGTCACGGTGTCGCCGCGCTCGGTCAGCACGATCGGGCGGTCGGGGCGGACCGTGCGGTCGACCTGTGCGTGGTACTGGCCCTCGGTGGCTGCGATGTCCAGACCGAACCGGCGCAGCGCGATCATGTGCGGTTCGATGGTCCGGGTGCCCAGGTCGCAGCCGCCGGCGTACGGCAGCTTGAAGTGGTCCATGCGGTGCAGCAGCGGACCGAGGAACATGATGATGGAGCGGGTGCGGACGGCGGCCTCCGCGTCGATCGCCGCCATCTCCAGCTCGGCCGGCGGCACCAGTTCCAGGTCGACCCCGTCGTTGATCCAGCGGGTGCGCACGCCGATGGAGTTGAGCACCTCCAGCAGGCGGTACACCTCCTCGATCCGGGCCACCCGGCGCAGCACCGTGCGCCCCTTGTTCAGCAGCGAGGCGCACAGCAGGGCGACGCACGCGTTCTTGCTGGTCTTGACGTCGATGGCGCCGGACAGCCGACGGCCGCCGACCACGCGCAGATGCATCGGACCCGCATAGCCCAGCGAGACGATCTCGCTGTCCAGAGCCTCACCGATCCGGGCGATCATCTCAAGGCTGATGTTCTGGTTCCCGCGCTCGATGCGGTTCACCGCGCTCTGACTGGTGCCGAGCGCTTCCGCGAGCTGCGTCTGTGTCCAGCCTCGGTGTTGCCGGGCGTCACGGATGAGCTTGCCGATGCGTACGAGGTAGTCGTCTGCCATGAGGCCGAGGTTATCTCACATATGAGATGGCGCCTGTTGGGGGGGCCATTCGGGTGACCCGCTGTCAGTGACCTGCAGGGATGCGGGAGATGTGGGACTATATGGGGGATTTACCCGATAGGCGGCGACTCTTCTGATTTCTTAGATCTTCACCCGGAAGCAGTAGAAATCCTCGCGTACTCGCGCGCGTAGAACAGGAACGGCTCGAAGCGGACTGCCGGGATGGGGTCCGTCGCGTACGGCGGCAGGGCGGGGGCGACGGTGTAGTGGTACCGCTCGACGTCGCCGAACTCGTCGCGCACCTCCAGCGTCCCCAGCTCCGGACAGTGCCACGAGAACGGGGCGACCTGGTCGCCCAGGGCGTTGCTTATCGTGCCGCACCCCTGTCCGTCGTCGAGGAACTCCAGCTCCGACGCCTCCATGACGCCGAAGTCGAAGGGTGAGCTGTCCCAGTGGCCGATCAGGGCGGTATCGAGAGACATGTGGCGATCTTCGCTCATCGTCGTGTGGCCGACGCCACCGAAAAACGGCAGGACCGGGCCCGGCCGGACATGACCAGTCGGCCCCCATGTACTAGAGTTATCTCGACATCGAGATATCTGCCGAGGTGCACCGCAGCCGCCACCCCGGTAAGGCCTACCTAACTTAGCCTTACCTTAGCGGATCGGCCAAGACGACGTGGCGGCAGGATTGCGGTGGTACGCGCACATCAATGAAGGAGACTGTCGTGTCGGCGAACAGCTTCGACGCCCGCAGCACGCTGCAGGTGGGCGACGAGTCGTACGAGATCTTCCGGCTGGACAAGGTCGAGGGCTCCGCGCGCCTTCCCTACAGCCTGAAGGTCCTGCTGGAGAACCTGCTCCGCACGGAGGACGGCGCGAACATCACCGCCGACCACATCCGCGCCCTCGGCAACTGGGACTCCCAGGCCCAGCCCTCGCAGGAGATCCAGTTCACGCCGGCCCGCGTGATCATGCAGGACTTCACCGGCGTCCCCTGCGTCGTGGACCTCGCGACCATGCGTGAGGCCGTCAAGGAGCTGGGCGGCGACCCGGCGAAGATCAACCCGCTGGCGCCGGCCGAGCTGGTCATCGACCACTCCGTCATCGCCGACAAGTTCGGCACGAACGACGCCTTCAAGGTGAACGTCGAGCTGGAGTACGGCCGCAACAAGGAGCGCTACCAGTTCCTGCGCTGGGGCCAGACCGCCTTCGACGAGTTCAAGGTCGTCCCGCCGGGCACCGGCATCGTCCACCAGGTCAACATCGAGCACCTGGCCCGCACCGTCATGGTCCGTAACGGCCAGGCGTACCCCGACACCCTCGTCGGCACCGACTCGCACACCACCATGGTCAACGGCCTCGGTGTGCTGGGCTGGGGCGTCGGCGGCATCGAGGCCGAGGCCGCGATGCTCGGCCAGCCGGTCTCCATGCTCATCCCGCGCGTCGTCGGCTTCAAGCTCACCGGTGAGCTCAAGCCGGGCACCACCGCCACCGACCTCGTGCTCACCATCACCGAGATGCTCCGCAAGCACGGTGTGGTCGGCAAGTTCGTCGAGTTCTACGGCGAGGGCGTGGCCGCCACCT
The DNA here is from genome assembly GCF_044768335.1 of Streptomyces sp. NPDC101151. Lineage (NCBI taxonomy): Bacteria > Bacillati > Actinomycetota > Actinomycetes > Kitasatosporales > Streptomycetaceae > Streptomyces > Streptomyces sp. NPDC101151. The sequence continues at coordinate 242,588 of NZ_JBIWPP010000004.1, forward strand.
CGCTCGCCAACCGCGCCACCATCGGCAACATGTCGCCGGAGTTCGGCTCCACCGCCGCGATCTTCCCGATCGACGGCGAGACCCTGAAGTACCTGCGCCTGACCGGCCGCAGCGACCAGCAGGTCGCGCTCGTCGAGGCGTACGCCAAGGAGCAGGGCCTCTGGCTGGACCCGAAGGCCGAGCCGGACTTCTCCGAGAAGCTCGAGCTGGACCTGTCGACGGTCGTGCCCTCGATCGCCGGCCCCAAGCGTCCGCAGGACCGTATCGTCCTCGCGAACGCCGCCCAGCAGTTCGCGCTCGACGTCCGCAACTACGTCGACACCGCCGACGAGGCCGGCAAGGAGTCCTTCCCGGCGTCCGACGCCCCGGCGTCCACCAACGGCGTCCCGTCCAACCCGGTCACCGTGACCGCCCCCGACGGCTCGTCCTACGAGATCGACCACGGTGCGGTGACGGTCGCGGCCATCACCTCCTGCACCAACACCTCGAACCCGTACGTCATGGTCGCCGCCGCCCTGGTGGCCAAGAAGGCGGTCGAGAAGGGCCTGACCCGCAAGCCGTGGGTCAAGACCACGCTCGCCCCGGGCTCGAAGGTCGTCACCGACTACTTCGACAAGGCGGGTCTGACCCCGTACCTCGACAAGGTCGGCTTCAACCTCGTCGGCTACGGCTGCACCACCTGCATCGGCAACTCCGGCCCGCTGCCGGACGAGGTCTCCAAGGCCGTCAACGACCACGACCTCGCGGTCACCTCGGTCCTCTCCGGCAACCGGAACTTCGAGGGCCGGATCAACCCCGACGTCAAGATGAACTACCTGGCCTCCCCGCCGCTGGTCGTCGCGTACGCCCTCGCGGGCTCCATGAAGGTGGACATCACCAAGGACGCCCTCGGCACCGACCAGGCCGGCAACCCGGTCTACCTGACCGACATCTGGCCGACCGAGGCCGAGGTCAACGACGTCGTGGCCAACGCCATCGGCGAGGACATGTTCAACAAGTCCTACCAGGACGTCTTCGCCGGCGACGCCCAGTGGCAGTCGCTGCCGATCCCGACCGGCAACACCTTCGAGTGGGACGCCGAGTCGACCTACGTCCGCAAGCCCCCGTACTTCGAGGGCATGGAGATGGAGCCGGCCCCCGTCACCGACATCGCCGGTGCCCGTGTGCTCGCCAAGCTGGGCGACTCGGTCACCACCGACCACATCTCCCCGGCCGGTGCGATCAAGGCCGACACCCCGGCGGGCCAGTACCTCACGGAGCACGGCGTCAAGCGCGTCGACTTCAACTCCTACGGCTCCCGCCGAGGCAACCACGAGGTCATGATCCGCGGTACGTTCGCCAACATCCGCCTGCGCAACCAGATCGCGCCGGGCACCGAGGGCGGCTACACCCGCGACTTCACGCAGGCCGACGCGCCGGTGGCGTTCATCTACGACGCCTCCCGCAACTACATCGAGCAGGGCATCCCGCTGGTCGTCCTGGCCGGCAAGGAGTACGGCTCCGGTTCGTCCCGCGACTGGGCCGCCAAGGGCACCGCGCTGCTCGGCGTCAAGGCCGTCATCGCCGAGTCGTACGAGCGCATCCACCGCTCGAACCTCATCGGCATGGGCGTCCTGCCGCTGCAGTTCCCGGAGGGCCAGTCCGCCGAGTCCCTCGGTCTGACCGGTGAGGAGACCTTCTCCTTCTCCGGCGTGACCGAGCTGAACGACGGCACCACGCCGCGCACGGTCAAGGTCACCACCGACTCCGGTGTCGAGTTCGACGCGGTCGTCCGCATCGACACCCCCGGTGAGGCCGACTACTACCGCAACGGCGGCATCATGCAGTACGTGCTGCGCAGCCTGATCCGCAAGTAAGCGGTACGGCACGGCCGTTCAGGGCCGCATCCCCGGTGCGGGGGTGCGGCCCTCGGCCGTGCCCGGGCCGTCCGCGCCCAGGTCATCACCGACCCTCAGGCGGAACACAGGGTTTCCCCAGCGGACCGGGACAGGATCGGTACATGTCTGGCACCACTGGGTCACGTACCACCTCGACGATCCACCCCGTGCGCGGTCTCGGGTATCGCATCCGGTCCGCGGAGCAGGGCAGATGAGCCGCCGCCCGCGGGCCCGCTCGCTGCGCACGCGGCTGCTGGTCCTGATCACGGCCACCCTCGTGTGCGTCTGCGCCGCGCTCGCCCTCACCACCGTCCTCGCCCAGCGCGCCTACCTCATGGGCACCCTGGACGACCGGGTGAACGACGCCGCCGAACGCGGCCTGGGCGGAGCCGCGCTCCACCCCGCACTCCCCGCCGGCCTCGGCTTCCTCGGCAGGGGCGGCCACACCGAGGGGCTGCTCGCCGCCCGGTTCGACGCCACCGGGCACATCGTCTCCGCCGCGGTCGTCACGCGGGAGGCGGCCCCGCGCACCCTCACCGCGGTCCAGCGCGACTCCCTCACCGGCATCCGAGCCGACGGCTCGGTGCACACCCGGACCGTGCCCGGGCTCGGCGCCTACCGCGTCGCCGCCCTCGACGCCGGCGGCACCCGCGTCCTGGCCGGCCTGCCCATGGACGACGTCCGGGACACGCTCCGCAGGCTGGTCGAGATCGAGACGGTCGTCGGGGCCGCCGGACTCGCGGTCGCCGGTGGCGTCTGCGCGGTCGTCATCCGGCGGCAGCTGCGCCCGCTCGACCGGGTCGCCGCCACCGCCGTCGAGGTCTCCCGGGTACCGCTCGGGCACGGCCGGATCACCGCGCTGCCCCGGGTGCCCGAACGCGACACGGACCCCAGCGGCGAGGCCGGCCAGGTCGGCGCCGCCCTCAACCGGATGATCGACCACGTCGAGGCCTCGTACGCCGAACGCCGGCGCGGTGAGGAGCGCATGCGCCGCTTCGTCGCCGACGCCGGCCACGAACTGCGCACCCCGCTCGCCTCCGTCGCCGGGTACGCCGAGCTGATGAACCGCGTCGCCCCCGACCTCGCCTGGCGCCGGGTCCTGGCCGAGTCGGCGCGCATGACGGACCTGGTCGAGGACCTGCTGCTGCTCGCCCGTCTGGACGAGGGACGCCCGCTGCGGAACGCCGAGGTGGACCTGGCCGTCGTCGTCGCCGAGGCCGTGTGGGACGCCCGGGCGTCCGGCGCCGGTCATCTGTGGCGGCTCGAACTCCGCCCGGACACCCCGGCGCCGGTCGCCGGGGACGCGGCCCGGCTGCGTCAGGTGGTGGCCGTCCTGCTGGCCAACGCGCGCGTGCACACCCCGCCCGGTACGACCGTCACCGCCACGGTCGCGTCCACCGCGACCCGCCAGGTGATCCGCGTCCGCGACGACGGCCCCGGAATCCCGCCCGGCCTTCTTCCGTCCGTCTTCGAACGCTTCACGCGGGCCGACGCCTCACGCTCCCGGGCCCCCGGTGCCCAGGGCGGTTCGGGCCTCGGGCTCGCGATCGCCGCGGCGATCACGGCGGCACACGGAGGCCGAATCCATGTGGACAGCGTCCCGGGGCGGACCGAGTTCACGGTCGAACTCCCCGGCGCCGTGCCGTCGCCCACGGTCGGGGAAACGCCCTCGGACAGAAGGTCCGGCACCCCACGCCCGGCCTCCCGGCCGCTGGGCAGCTCCGCCTGAGCCCCGTCAGCCCCTCAGGTCACCTCAGGTCCCTTCAGCTCCCCTCAGGTCACCTAAGGTCACCTCAGGTCCCTTCAGGTCCCCTCAGGTCCCCCGAACCCTCCGAGTCGCCCGAGTTCCCTGAGTCGGTGAGGAACCCCGTGATGTCCGGCAGTGCCACCTCGGCCCAGATGACCTTGCCCTGGGGGGTGTACCTGGTGCCCCAGCGCTCGGTCATCTGCGAGACCAGGAACAGACCCCGGCCTCCCTCGTCGGTCGTCGCGGCGTACCGCAGATGCGGCGAGGTGCTGCTGCCGTCGGCCACCTCGCAGACCAGCGTCCGGTCCCGGATCAGCCGGACATGGATCGGGTCGGAGCCGTAGCGGATGGCGTTGGTGATCAGCTCGCTCAGCACCAGTTCCATGCCGAAGCCCAGCTCGGCCAGGCCCCACTCCTCCAGCTTCTCGGACACCGCGCCACGCATCCCGGACACGGCGGCCGGGTCGCACGGCACGTCCCAGTCGGCGACGTTCTCGGGCGGCAGCGCGTGGGTGCGCGCGATGAGCAGGGCGACGTCGTCCTTGGCCCGCTCCGGCAGCAGCTCGTCCAGCACCGCCTGGCAGCTCTCCTCCGGCGCGCGGTCGGGGTGGCCCGCCAGCGCCTGGCGCAGCAGCTCCATGCCCACGTCCAGGTCCCGTGTGCGGTCCTCGATGAGGCCGTCGGTGTACAGGACGAGCTGAGTTCCCTCGGCCAGCTCCAGCTCCGCCGTCTGGAACGGCATGCCGCCGAGGCCGAGCGGCGGCCCGGCCGGCAGGTCGGGGAACGTGACATTGCCGTCGGGGTGCACCAGTGCGGGCGCCAGGTGCCCGGCGCGCGCCATGACACAGCGGCGCGACACCGGGTCGTAGATCGCGTACAGGCAGGTCGCGCCCACGATCTCCGCGGTCGCCTCCGCGCAGGCCTCGTCCTGGTCGATGCGGCCGACCAGGTCGTCGAGATGGCTGAGCAGTTCGTCGGGCGGCAGGTCGAGCGTGGAGAAGTTGTGGACCGCGGTGCGCAGCCGGCCCATCGTCGCGGCGGCGTGCAGGCCGTGCCCGACCACATCGCCGACGGCCAGCGCCACCCGGCTCCCGGGCAGCGGGATCACGTCGAACCAGTCGCCGCTCACGCCGGACTGGGCCGGCAGATAGCGGTAGCCGACCTCCAGGGCGCTCTGCTCGGGCAGCGCCCGCGGCAGCAGGCTGCGCTGGAGGGTGACCGCAAGGGCGTGCTCGCGGGCGTAGCGGCGGGCGTTGTCGATGCTGACCGCGGCCCGGGCCACCAGCTCCTCCGCCAGTGACAGCTCCTCCTCGTCGAAGGGGTCGCGCTTGGAACGCCAGAAATTGGCCATGCCCAGGACGACACCGCGGGCCTTGATCGGGGCGGCGATGAGCGAGTGGATGCCGAACTCGATGATCTGCTGGGCCCGCTCCGGGTCCTGTGCCTGCCAGCCCGTGGCGGTCGACAGGTCGGTCACCAGCTCGGAGCGGCCCGCGCCGTAGCCGCGCGCCTGGGGGGTGGAGGGCAGGAAGTCGATCAGCCGGCCCTTCTCGTAGAGGGGATGGTCGTCCCGGATGCCGCGCACGGCGACGCGCCGCATGTCCGTCGCCGTGGGGGCAGGTTCCTCGCCGTGCAGCACGCCGTCGCCCACGTCCACGGTGATGAAGTCGGCGAAGCGGGGGACGGCGAGCTGGGCCAGCTCGTCGGCCGTGCGGACCACGTCGAGTGTGGTGCCGATGCCCAGTCCGGCGTCGTACAGCAGCTCGAGTCGCTCCCGTGCGGCCTCCGCCCGGCCGGACACCGCCTGCAGCTCGGTGGAGTCGCGAAGCGTCACCACGGTGCCGCCGGGACCTCCGGGGCCGTCCGTGGGCCGCTGGTTGACCACGAGCAGCCGTCCCCCGGCGAAGTGCACCGCGTCGGTGGCCTCGCTCCCGGAGGCGAGCAGCTCCACCATTTCGGTGTCGAGGCCCGACAGCTCCCGCACGTGCCGCCCCTCGGCCTCGGGGGGCAGCTCCAGCAGTCGCCTGGCCTCGTCGTTGGCCAGGAGCAGGAACCCGTCGTCACCGACGATGAGCACTCCTTCCCGCACCGAGTGCAGCACCGTGTCGTGATGCTCGTACATGCGGGTCATCTCGTCGGGGGCCAGGCTGTGCGTCTGCCGCCGCAGCCGCCTGCCCACGAGTGCCGTCCCGCCGGTCGACAGCACGAGCGCCGTGGCGCCGGCGGTCAGGATGATCGGCAGCTGCCGGTTCACCTCGCTGGTCACGTTCTTGACCTTCAGGCCGGCGGAGACGAGGGCGATCACCTTGCCGTGGGAGTCGTCTATGGGAACGGTCGCCTGCACCTCGTGGCCGAGCGGGCCGTGGACGCTCTCGGTGTAGACCTTCCCGGCGAGCGACGGCTCGATCCTGCCGACGAAACGCTTGCCGATCTTGCTCGGGATGGGGTGGGTGTAGCGGATGCCCTTGGTGTCCATGACCACGATGAAGTCGACGCCCGCGCTCTTGCGCCCCGCCTCCGTGAGCGGCTGGAGCACCTTCGACGGGTCGGGGCTGTGCAGCGCCTGTTCGACGCCCGGGGAGTGCGCGAAGGTCTCCGCGACGGCGATGGACCGGCGCTTGGCCTCCGTGGTGGTGTCACGTTCCGACTGCAGGACGAGGGCGATGACGGCGCAGACCACCAGGGCCACCACCAGCGCCGCTTGCAGGACGAAGACCTGCCCGGCGACGCTGCGGGGGCTCTTGCCGACCATCGAGCGCCATGAGAAACGCCTGATTCGGTCGAATAGGTCCGACATGCGACATTTCTAGCACCGGCATTTAGTACGTGGCTATGGCTGGTCCAAGCGATGGACGTCACATTCCCCTCGGTCGGCACTTCGTGCCACCGGAACACGGCGTGGGAGCGCTCCCAAAAATCGCGGCATCCATGCCGGATTTCTTCGTGGCTCCGTGCGGCGCGCGCGACTGCCGAGGGCTCCACCACCCTTCCCGGCCGGGTCGGTTGAGCCGCTCTGGGCGGACCCGGTGGTCGGGCACACCGGGTCCGCGAGCCGGGCAGGAGAGGGGGGCTGTGGTGTCCCTGCCCGGGTGGTGCTGGCTTGTGCGGCAATACCCTCGCGGGCTTGTCCATGTGGAGCGCGACAACGTTGTCTTATGGTCTGTACATGACTCTACCGCCTCAACCGACAACGATGTCAAGCCACTTCGGGTAGTCCGACCGGGTGATCCCGGGTGTGCCTGAGGAAGCGCACGCGGTCTTCCGTGCTACGGGTGGCGCACGTTACTGTCCCTGCGGCTTGTGCGACCTGTGGTGCGCGACCCGTCCGTCATTAGGAAGGGCCGCGTCATGCGTTTCCGTCCCACGTCCCTGCTGCTGGCCGCGGTGCTCGCGACCGGCGGCGCCACTCCCGCCCTCGCGGCGACCGCAGCTCCACCCGACCTCGTCAAGGATCCGACCGCGTACGTCGATCCGCTGATCGGCACCAAGAACGGCGGCAACGTCTTTCCCGGTGCCGTCATGCCGTTCGGCATGCTCTCCTGGAGTCCGGAGAACACCAGAGGCGACGCCACCCGCACCGCCGCGCCCGGCGGGTACCAGTACGACACCACCCGCATCCGCGGCTTCAGCCTGACCCACATGTCCGGCACGGGCTGCGCGGGCGGCAGCGGCGACATCCCGTTCTTCCCGTACGCGGGCGAGGTCACCTCCTCCCCGGCCGGTGACACCAAGGACGCCGTCTACGCCTCGGACTTCCGCCACACCGACGAGACCGCCGAACCGGGCCATTACCGAGTGGGCCTCGCCTCCGGCGTCACCGCCGATCTCACCGCGACCACCCGCACGGGCTCGGCCCGCTTCACCTACCCGGCGGACAAGCCCGCCTCACTGCTCGTGCGCGCCGCCAACTCCGAGGTGGGCTCGGAGGATTCGACGATCACCATCGACCCGGAGACCCGCACCGTCTCCGGCTCCGTCACCTCCGGGAACTTCTGCGGCTACCTCGACCCGGAGGGCCGGCGCTCGTACTACACCGTGTACTTCACCGCCCGTTTCGACCGCGCCTTCACCGCCACCGGCACCTGGCAGGACGAGAAGCTGAGCCCCGGCTCGCTGGCCGCCTCCGGCGGCACGGGCGGATTCTCGCAGGGCGGCCGGCCCGTCGCGGGCAAGGGCGCCGGGGGGTACGTCCGGTTCGCACCCGGCGCCGGCCCCGTGAACGTCAAGGTCGGCATCTCCTACGTCAGCCGGCAGGCCGCCGAGGCCAACCTCAGGGCGGAGAACCCGCCGGCGCGCTCCTTCGACGCGGTCAGGGAAGCGGCCCGCCGCGCCTGGCGCGACCGGCTGGCCGCCATCCGGGTCGGCGGCGGCACCGACGCCGAGCGCACCACCTTCTACACCGCCCTCTACCACTCGCTGCTGCACCCGAACGTCATCAGCGACGCCGACCGCCGCTACCGGGGCAGCGACGGAAAGGTGCACCGGGTGGGCCGCGGCCACCGCGCCCAGTTCGGCACCTTCTCCGGCTGGGACGTCTATCGCGACCAGGTGCAGCTGCTGACCTTGCTCGACCCCGCGACGGGCTCCGACATCGCGCAGTCGCTGTACGCACTCGCCCGGCAGAACGGCGGGGTCTGGGACCGCTGGCTGCACGGCGCGAGCGGCACCCACGTCATGAACGGCGATCCCTCGCCCACCGCACTGGCCGGCATCCACGCCTTCGGCGGCACCCGCTTCGACCTCGAGGGCGCCCTGGCATCGCTGGTCAAGGCGGCCACCGTACCCACACAGCAGGACCTGTCCGGATCCGGCAAGCCGGTGCTGTCGGTGGGCCAGCGCCCGTCGCTCGACAAGTACCTCAAGCTGCACTACATGCCCAGCGTCTCCAACGCCTGGGGCGGCGCCGCCGAGACCCTGGAGATGTCCACCGCCGACTTCTCCCTCTCCCAACTGGCCGCCGCGGCGGGGGAGAAGCACACCGCGACCGCCTTCGCCCGCCGCGCCCAGTGGTGGCAGAACAACTTCAACATCGCGGCCGACCCGGGCGGCGGCTACATCGCCAACCGCAAGGCCGACGGCAGCTGGGTCACCGGCTTCGCCCCCGACACCGGCAACGGCTTCGTGGAGGGCACGGCCGCCCAGTACACCTGGATGGTCCAGCACAATCCGGCCGGGCTCTTCGCCGCCCTCGGCGGCACCGACAAGGCGCTCGCCCGGCTCGACTCCTTCTTCCACACCGCCGACGGCGGCTGGGCCTTCACCGGCAACGGCGGCACCAAGTCCGAGCTGGACAACGAGCCGTCGGTCAACGTGCCCTACCTGTACGACTACGCGGGCGCCCCCTACAAGACGCAGGAGACCGTCCGCGCGGCGATGCGGCAGCTCTGGTCGACCGGGCCCGCCGGCATCCCGGGCAACGACGACCTCGGCGCCATGTCGTCCTGGTACGTCTTCTCCGCCCTCGGCATGTACCCGCAGGTGCCCTCCCGGGCCGAACTCGTCCTCGCCTCACCGCTGTTCGAGCGGATCGAGATCCACCGCCCGCACGGCAACGACATCTCCGTCCGCGCCACGGGAGCGGCGGCCGACGCCCCGTACATCCGGTCCCTGAAGGTCAACGGGCGTACCGGCGACCGGCCGTGGCTGCCCGCCTCCTTCGTCCGGGACGGCGGCCGTCTCGACTACACGCTCTCCACCGCCCCGAACCGCGGCTGGGGCGCGGACTCCCCGCCGCCGTCCTTCCGGCAGGGGGAGCAGCCGTACCAGATCGGCGTCGGCCCCACCTCCGCCACGGTCGCACCCGGTGACAGCACCAAGGTCGGCATCCGTGCGCTGGCGCTCGGCGGCGGCACCGGACCCGAGGTGCGCTTCCGGGTGGAGACCCCGTCCGGCGTCACGGCCGTGCCCGCCGAGGGCACGGTCACCGACGGCTCCCAGGAGATCACCCTCACCGCGGCGAAGGACGCCACCCAGGGCTTCTACGCCGCCAAGGTCACGGTGACCTCGGGCGACACCTCCTACGAGCAGCCGGTCTCCCTGACCGTGGCCGCTCCGGGCACCCTGCTCGCCGCCTACAACAACACCGGCGTCTCCGACGACGAGGGCGAGCACGACGAGGCCGACTACGACGGCGGCGGCTGGAGCTACTCCCGCCAGGCCCTCGCCGCGGCCGGCCTGACCCCCGGCAAGCAGGGCACGGTCGACGGCCTCACCTTCACCTGGCCGAACTCGCCCGCCGCCCGCCCGGACAACGCCTCGGCCGCCGGCCAGACCATCGAACTCGCCGATACGGCAGGCAGGTTGTCCTTCCTCGGCAGCGCGGTCAACGGCAACCAGCAGACCAGGGCGACCGTCACCTACACCGACGGCACGACCGACACCGTCGATCTCTCCTTCACCGACTGGACCGTCGGCGGCGGAGGCGGCACCGTCCAGTACGGCAACGAGGTGGTCGCCAGGACCGCGTACCGCAATGTCGCGGGCGCCGACAAGGACCCGGTGGCGACGTACATATTCGCCACCAAGCCGTTCACGGCCCCGGCCGGCAAGAGCGTCCGGAGCGTCCGGCTCCCGGACAACACCGACCTGCACGTGTTCACCCTGGCCACCGGCTGACCCTGCGCACGACGAAGGGGCGGGTCCGCGAGGGACCCGCCCCTTTGCGTGCCCGGAGGGTCAGGCCAGCAGCTCCACCTCCGCCAGCGTCGACTCGCCGTCGAGGACCAGGCGGTACTTGGCGTAGGAGCCCGGTGCGGAGACGGTGAACGCCCGGGTCTGGCGGTCCCAGGTGAACGACTCGCCGGAGCGGCGGTCCAGGGTCTTCCACGTCGTGCCGTCCCTGGAGCCCTGCAGGGTCCAGCCGGCCGGGGCCTTGGCGTGGTCGGCCGAGGTGAGCGTGTACTGGACGGCCCGGGTGGCCGTGCCGACCGGCAGGTCCGCCGAGGAGACCGTGGCACTCGTCCCCGACGTGTTGTCGAACAGGGCGCCGTCACCCTTCAGCACGTCCGCGCGGGGCGTCGGCACCTTGTCGTCCTGGGTGACGGAGACCGGGGCGGCATGCTTGCCCGTGCCCCATGTCGAGGGCTTGGACCCCATGAAGAACTCCAGCACGCCACCCTTGGCCAGCAGCGAGTGAGGCAGCGAAGTCGAGGTCCAGGGACGGCCGTTGAGCTTCACCCCCTGCACGTACAGGTTCTTCGCGCTGTTGCGCGGGGCCTTGATCACCAGGTCCCGGCCGTTCTCCAGGTGCACGGTCGCCTTCTTGAACAGCGGGGAGCCGATGGCGTACTCGCCGCTGCCCATGACCAGCGGATAGAAGCCGAGCGAGGAGAAGAGGTACCAGGCCGACTGCTCGCCGTTGTCCTCGTCGCCGTGGTAGCCCTGGCCGATCTCGCTGCCCGTGTACAGCCGGGACAGCGCCTCGCGGACGTTCTCCTGTGCCTTCCAGGGCTCGCCGGCCGCGTCGTACATGTAGATGACATGGTGGGCGACCTGGTTGGAGTGGCCGTACATGCCCATCCGGACGTCGCGGGCCTCGGTCATCTCGTGGATGACACCGCCGTAGGAGCCCACGAAGTCGGGCGAGGCGGTCTCCGGGGTGGCGAAGTACTCGTCGAGCTTCTCCGCGAGACCGGTCCGGCCGCCGTACAGGTTGGCCAGGCCCCGGCTGTCCTGCGGGGCGGTGAAGGCGTAGCCCCAGCCGTTGGTCTCCGTGTAGTCGTAGCCCCACACGCGCGGGTCGTACGTCGCGGAGTCCACGCGCCAGTTCCCCTTGGCGTCACGGCCCTGGAAGAAGCCCGCCTTGGAGTCGAAGAGGTTCACGTAGTCCTGGGCGCGGTTGAGGAAGTACTGCGACTCCTCCTTGTAGCGCTTCTCGCCGGTCTTCTTGTAGAGCGTCTCGCCCATCCGGGCGATGCCGTAGTCGTTGACGTAGCCCTCCATCGCCCACGACAGGCCCTCGTGCGTGTCGGTGCCGGTGTAGCCGAGGAACGGCGAGGTGCTCATGCCCTTGCGGCCCACGCCCGAGGAGGGGGGAACGACCGTCGCGTTCTTGACCGCGGCGTCGTAGGCCGCCTTCGCGTCGAACTTCACGCCCTTGACGTAGGCGTCGGCGAACGCCACGTCCGAGGAGGTGCCGGTCATCAGGTCGGCGTAGCCGGGGGAGGACCAGCGGGAGGTCCAGCCGCCGTCCTTGTACTGCTGCACGAACCCGTCGACCATCTCGCCCGCCTGGGACGGGGTCAGGAAGGAGTACGCCGGCCAGGTGGTCCGGTAGGTGTCCCAGAAGCCGTTGTTGACGTACACCTTGCCGTCGACGATTTTCGCGCCGGTGTGCGTCGGCGTGTCCGGGCCCGGCATGGGGGAGAAGGGCGAGGCGTACCGGTCCTTGCCGCCGGCCTTCTCGAAGCCGGAGTTCGGGTACAGGTACAGCCGGTACAGGCTGGAGTACAGCGTGGTCAGCTGGTCCGGGGTCGCGCCCTCCACCTCGACCTTGCCGAGCAGCTTGTCCCAGGCCCGCTGGGCCCGCGTCTTCACCGTGTCGAAGGACGTCCCGTCCGGGATCTCCTGGCGCAGGTTGTCCTTCGCCTGGTCGACGCTGATCAGGGAGGTGGCCAGGCGCAGGGTGACCGTGCGGTCCGCGCCCGCGTCGAAGCGCAGATAGCCCTTGACGCCACTGGAGGAGCCGTCCGTCACCGCCTTGTCGAAGACGCCGTACACGAACAGCCGCGTCGCACCGGTCGACAGGCCGGACTTCACGTCCGAGTAGCCGGTGACGGTCCCGTGTTCCTTGTCCAGCGTCAGGCCCGCCTGCTCGGTGACGTTGTCGAACACCACGCTCGCGTCGTCGCCCGGGTAGGTGAAGCGCATCGCCGCCGCGTGGTCGGTCGGGGTTATCTCGGCCTTCAGGCCGTTCTCGAACCGGACGCCGTAGTAGTACGGCCGCGCGGTCTCGTTCTCGTGCCGGAAGGCGAGCTGCCGGGCCTGACGGCCGGTGTCCGGAGTGCCGGTCGCGGCGGACGGCATCAGCTGGAAGGTCTGCCGGTCGCCCATCCACGGGCTGGGCTCGTGGCTCGCGCTGAACGCCTGGACCGTGGGCAGATTGTCGTCGTTGTTCGCACGTGCGTACTCATAGAGCCAGCTCAGCGAGGACGCGTTCGTCACCGGCGTCCAGAAGTTGAAGCCGTGCGGGAGAGCCGTCGCCGGGAAGTTGTTGCCACGCGAGAAACTGCCGCTGGAGTTGGTGCCGCGGGTGGTCAGCGCATAGTCCGACAGGTGCGCCTTCGGTTTCTCCGGCGCCACCTGCCTGATGTCGACGTCGTCGATCCAGCCGCGGAACTTCGCCGGCCCCTTCGGCGAGTCGTACGCCACCAGGATCCGGTCGACGGTCTTGCCGGCCGCGACCGAGCCGATCCGGGAGGCCACGTCGTTCCACTGGTTGGCGTACAGCACCTTCGCCGTGCCCTGACCGCGCGGCGACAGCGGGAAGCCGTGCTGGTCGGTCGCGCCCAGGCCGCTCAGATAGGTGCCGTCGGTGAAGGCCAGGTCCACGGAGACATGGGTGGCGTCGTAGTCGCGGTCGCCGTCGGCCATCGACGGGAAGATGCGGTACGACAGCTGGGTGTCGCGGCCGACCTTCACGTTCACGTCGAAGACCTTGTTGTACGAGTACGCCCGGCCGGCCGCCGTGTGCCGTCCGGCGTAGCGAAGGGCCCGCTTTCCGGTGAAGCCGGACCGTGCCTTGGCCGTGGGCGAGCCGTTGGGACCCTTGTCGACGAGCGACAGCATGTCCTGCGGGACCGGGCCGCCCCCGCCGCCGGTCGAGAACTGCAGGTCGGCGATCTGCAGGATGTCCGCCGCGCCGTTGTTCTTCGTCACCTCCAGCCGGAAGTGCTGGTACTCGGCCGGCTGGGCCAGGTCGTACGACTTGGTCTGGAACCGCTCCGAGAAGGCCTCGCCGGAGCGGGTGTCGACCGTCTTCCAGTCCTTGCCGTCCGTGGAGCCCTGGAGCGTCCAGTCCTTCGGGTCGCGCCCGTCGAAGTCGTTGGCCGAGGTGAGTGCGTACGTCACCAGCTTGATGGGTTTGTCCAGGTCGAATTCGACCCAGCCGGTGGGCTGGAAGGTCAGCCACTTGGTGCCGGGCTCGCCGTCGACGAGGTTCTCCTTGACCTCGCCCGCGCCCGCGTTCTCGCCACTCGACCGGACCTCGGTCACATGGTCGGTGACATTGCCCGGGATGCCGGTGCTGTAGCCGCCGTCCACGCCCGAGGCGCGCTTGCTGCCGTCCGCCGCCGTGTCGACGGTGTTCAGCCAGTCCGGCGCCGGATCGTCCGCCTCGAACGAGGATGCGAACTCCTGGTCGGCGGCGGTGGCCCTGGCCGGCAGGGCGACCGCGGCGCCCTGCGCGCCGACGGCCATGACAAAGGCGGCCGTGAGGACGACCGCCGGACCGTATCTGTGCCGAGTTCTCCGCTGCATCTACGGATTCCCCTCCTGCACCCGCTCTGGACAACGTTGTCAACTTCGATGCGCAGGAACCAGTAGGTGGCCAAGTGGCCCTTGATGTCAAGGGTGTTGGGTGTGGCATTCAGGGGCCTATGTCGCGAATTTTTCCCACGGAGCTCCCACGGGCCGCTCATATTTCCGAGAGGTCTCAACTCGGAAAAGACCCATGGCCAACCTTGCATTCGATCTTGCTCCGCTGGCGGGAAGTGGACTATACCTGTCGGCGTTTCCCGTATGACCCTGCACTACCCGACAGCGGTGCCGGGGAGGATCCGGTTCACCGCCTGAGTCCTGGAGAAGGCGAGGACTTGAGCATGGGATCCACTGCGCACCACGGTGGCGAGGGTGTCGGCCGCCGCGATCTGATCAAGCGTTCGGCCGCACTCGGCCTGGTGGCCGCCCCCGGAATGGGCCTGCTGTCCGCCTGCGCGAGCAGCGGCGGCGACGGACAGGACAAGGCGAAGACGGGCAAGAAGACCGCGAAGAACCCGCTCGGCGCCAACGAGAGTGCGAAGATGGAGTTCGTCCTCTTCGACGGCGGCTTCGGCAAGGAGTACGCCCAGGACGCGGTGAAGATCTATCAGAAGGACTTCCCCAAGGCCTCGGTGAAGTTCTCCGCCACCCAGAAGATCCAGTCCACCCTGCAGCCCCGTTTCAACCAGGGCAACCCGCCGGACCTCATCGACAACTCCGGCGCCGAGCAGATGGACATGGGCGTGCTCGTCGGCAAGAAGCAGCTGGCGGACCTCACCCCGCTGCTGGACGCGCCGTCGTACGACGACCCGAACAAGAAGGTCCGCGACACCCTGCGCCCCGGCATCGTGGAGATGGGCCAGTTCGACGGCGACCCGGTCTGGATCATGTACTACGCCTACACGGTGTACGGCGTCTGGTACTCGCAGAAGGCCCTGGACTCGCTCGACGCCGAGTACCCCCAGACCTGGGACCAGATGCTCGCCGTGTGCGAGAAGGCCAAGAAGAAGGGCATGGCGGGCTGGACGTACGCGGGCAAGTACCCGTACTACGTCCCCTTCTCGCTGTACCCGATGATCGGCAAGGTCGGCGGCGTCGAGGTGCTCGACGCCATCGACAACCTGGAGCCGAACGCCTGGAAGCACCCGGCGGTCAAGGCCTGTTTCGAGGCCTACTACGAGCTGTACAAGAAGGGCTACATCCTCAAGGGCACCCCGGGCCTGGACCACATCCAGTCCCAGACCGCCTGGGCCAAGGGCAAGGCGCTGTTCATCCCGAACGGCTCTTGGGTGGAGAACGAGTCGGCCAACGTCATCCCGGCCGACTTCAACCTCGCGGTCTCCGCGCCCACCGGCATCGACAGCTCGGACAAGATGCCGTTCGGCACCATCTGGGCCTCCGGCGGTGAGCCCTTCATCGTCCCGGCCAAGGCGGCGAACGCCGAGGGCGGCATGGAGCAGCTGCGCATCATGCTCTCCGAGGCCTCCTCGAAGAACTTCACCGCCAAGGTGAAGTCGCTGACCGCGTACAACGGCGGCACCACCGGCATCGCTCTCACACCGGGTCTGAAGTCGGGTGTGGCGGCGCTGGACAAGGCCGGATCCAACGTGGTGAATCCGCGGATCCAGGACTGGTACGTGCAGCTGCAGAAGGAGAAGATCGGTGTGGCCGGTCTCGGCGAGATGATGGCCGGCCGTCTCACCCCGGCCGAGGCCATCAAGAAGATCCAGGGCTTTGCCGACGAGGCCGCCAAGGACACGTCGATCAAGCACTACAAGCACCAGTAACCAGCACCTTTACCGCACCGGAGTGGCGATGCAGCACGGCAAGTACCGGTTCATTGTGGGGTTTCTGGCTCTGCCCCTCGGACTGTACGCGCTCTTCGTGGTGTGGCCGTTCATCCAGTCCATCTACTACTCGTTCACGGACTGGACCGGCCTCAGCCCCGAATTCAAGATGGTCGGCTTCGACAACTACAAGAGGATGCTCGACGACGACATCTTCTGGAAGTCGCTGCAGCACAGCCTGCTCTTCGCCCTGGTGCTGCCACTGGTGACTCTCAGCCTGGCGCTGTTCTTCGCCTTCATGATCAATGTGGGCGGACGACGGAGAAGGGGCGGCCCCGTGATCTCGGGTGTCCGGGGCTCGTCCTTCTACAAGATCGTCTACTTCTTCCCCCAGGTCCTGTCGATCGCGATCGTGTCGCTGTTGTTCGCCTTCGCGTACAACCCGGACAGCGGCGCGATCAATTCACTGCTGCGCGGGATCGGGCTCGACGACATCCAGCCGCTGTGGCTGGGCGACCCGAGCCTCGCGCTGTGGTGCGTGATGGCGGTGCTCGTGTGGTCCACGGTCGGCTTCTTCGTGGTCCTGTTCTCGGCGGGCATGGCGTCGATCCCGGCCGAGCTGTACGAGGCGGCCCTGCTGGACGGCGCGAGCCGCTTCGCCACGTTCTTCCGCATCACCCTGCCGCTGCTGTGGGACACCGTGCAGTCCGGCTGGGTCTACATGGGCATCCTCGCGCTCGGCGCCGAGTCGTTCGCGGTCGTACAGATCATGACGACCGGGCCGGGCGGTCCCGACTACTCGACCACCGTGATGGTCCTGTACGTGTACCAGAAGGCGTTCCGGGACGGTCAGGCCGCCTACGCCACCACCATCGGCGTCGCCCTGCTCGTCGTCACGCTCGCGTTCGCCGCGATCGTGATGCGGCTGGGCCGTCGCGAGCGGCTGGAGTACTGAACCGATGAAGACGACCGAGACCCCGCTGCCGGCCGAGTCCGGCGCCCCCGTCGTGAAGGTCGACCTGCCCGCCACGCGGCCGGCCGCCCGGAAGAAGGAGGGCGGCGTCCTCAACGCCTTCTCCCACGGCATCCTGATCATCTGGGCGGTCATGGTGGTCATGCCGCTGCTGTGGGCGGTGATGACGTCCTTCAAGGACGACAACTCCATCTTCGGCTCGCCCTGGTCGCTGCCGGACAAGCTCCACTTCGACAACTGGTCCCGGGCCTGGACCCAGGCCAACATGAGCGACTACTTCCTGAACACCATCCTGGTGGTCGGCGGCTCGCTGATCGGCACCCTGGTCCTGGGCTCCATGGCGGCCTACGTCCTGGCCCGTTTCGACTTCCCGGGCAACCGCTTCATCTACTACCTGTTCATCGGCGGCATGAGCTTCCCGATCATGCTGGCGCTGGTCCCGCTGTTCTACGTCGTGAACAACATGGGCCTGCTGAACACGATCCACGGCCTGATCCTGGTCTACATCGCGTACTCGCTGCCGTTCACGGTGTTCTTCCTCACGGCGTTCTTCCGCACCCTGCCGACCTCGGTGGCGGAGGCGGCCTTCGTCGACGGCGCCTCGCACAGCCGTACGTTCTTCCAGATCATGCTGCCGATGGCCAAGCCGGGCCTGATCAGCGTGGGCATCTTCAACTTCCTGGGACAGTGGAACCAGTACATGCTGCCCACGGTCCTCAACACCGACCCCGACAAGCGCGTCCTCACCCAGGGCCTGGTCCAGCTGGCGGTCAGCCAGGGCTACAAGGGCGACTGGTCCGGCCTCTTCGCCGGCCTGGTGATGGCGATGCTGCCGGTCCTGGCGGCCTACATCGTCTTCCAGCGCCAGGTGGTCGCGGGTCTGACGGCGGGCGCACTCAAGTAGCACACCTCACCGGCGCGCCCGGGTCGGCAGTGCCCCGCCCGGCGGGGGAGCGAACCCCGCGCTCGCGGCAGCCGGGGCCGCGGCCGACCGGGTGGCGGCCGACCGGGCCGCGGCCGCCGGGGGGCACCGCCTCCTGCCGGTGCCCCCCGGCGGAGCACCGGCTCCTGCCGGTCGCACCGGTGGACGGGCCGTGGGTCGCGCCACAGCAGTCGGCGTGGGAGCAGGCGGCGATCCTGCCCGGGAGGGCGGCCGCCTGCTCCAGCCGTTCGCCGGGACTCCGCACCGGCGCCCGCCACCGCTTCGCACCCGCGATTCGCTGCAAGGGCGTCGGCCCCGATCACAACCGGGTAACGCCCGGCCGCCCGGATTCCGCGGCTGAACGATCGACCGGCCCCTGCACGGCAACTCTGCCGCACCCCTGGATCCCTGCCCACAGGCCCCTCCGAACGTGCTTTCGGCCTGCTCCGCGGTGGCGTACACGTGTCCTGGGGGTGTCCACCTCGGAACCGGAGAGGCGAGAGCGATTTCCGTCAAGGACTTGACTGCGGCAACCCGTACAGCCGAGCTTGGAGTTCATAACTTGTAAGTGGCCCGGTTCCGCAGATGTGACCTGGGCCACGGGCGGCACAGGGGCCGCCCGGCCGATGGCGGGAGTGGATGGGTCGATGGAGACTCCGGGGTCGCAGTCGTCGCTGCACCGAGCCAACCTGGAACGAGTCGTACGGGCCGTGCGGCTGGCCGGGTCGCTCACGCAGGCGGAGATCGCGCGGACGACCGGCCTGTCCGCCGCAACAGTCTCGAACATCGTGCGGGAGCTGAAGGACGGCGGGACCGTCGAGGTCACGCCCACGTCGGCGGGCGGGCGGCGGGCCCGCAGCGTCTCGCTCAGCGGGGACGCCGGCATCGTGATCGGCGTCGACTTCGGGCACACGCACCTGCGCGTCGCGATCGGGAACCTCGCGCACCAGGTGCTGGCCGAGGAGTCCGAGCCGCTGGACGTCGACGCCTCCGCCACACAGGGCTTCGACCGGGCGGAAGAGCTGGTCAATCGCCTGATCGCAGCAACCGGTGTCGACCGGTCCAAGGTGGCGGGCGTGGGGCTCGGCGTGCCCGGTCCGATCGACGTCGAGTCGGGGACGCTCGGGTCCACCGCGATCCTGCCCGGCTGGGGCGGCACCAAGCCCGCCGAGGAGATGCGCGAGCGCCTCGGCGTGCCCGTGTACGTGGACAACGACGCCAACCTCGGCGCTCTCGGCGAGCTGGTCTGGGGCAGCGGCAAGGGCGTGCGTGATCTTGCCTACATCAAGGTCGCCAGCGGCGTCGGCGCCGGTCTGGTGATCAACGGGATGATCTATCGCGGCCCGGGCGGCACCGCGGGTGAAATCGGACATATTACACTCGACGAATCCGGCCCGGTCTGCCGCTGCGGGAACCGTGGCTGTCTGGAGACCTTCACGGCCGCGCGCTATGTGCTCCCGCTGCTCCAGCCCAGCCACGGCGCCGACCTGACGATGGAAGGCGTCGTACGGCTGGCCAGGGGCGGGGACCCGGGCTGTCGTCGGGTGATCGCCGACGTCGGCCGTCACATCGGCAGTGGAGTGGCCAATCTCTGCAATCTGCTGAACCCGAGCCGGGTGGTCCTGGGCGGTGATCTCGCCGAGGCCGGAGAGCTCGTCCTCGGGCCCATCAGGGAGTCCGTCGGTCGCTATGCCATCCCCAGTGCGGCGCGCCAACTGTCCGTTCTCCCAGGGGCACTTGGGGGCCGTGCGGAGGTGCTCGGGGCGCTCGCTCTCGCACTCAGCGAGATGGGCGATTCGACCCTTTTGGATGGCTCTGCCGCCGGCTCGCTGTCTGTGGCGGCCCCTGCCTTCACTTAGAGAACGGATGGCACCGTTGCCATCTCGTTAAGGATTTACTTCTTGACGTCGCACGTGTGGCCGAGTTGACTTCCAGCCACCTCGGCCGCAACGACGCGGCCTCGTCAGGGAGGTTTCTAGAGTGAACACGCGTATGCGTCGTGCCGCCGTTGCCGTTGCCGCAGGTGCGATGGCCGTCTCGCTGGCCGCCTGTGGCAGTGCCAAGGAGTCCAAGGGTGACGACAGCTCTTCCTCGGCGTCCGCCAAGAAGGGCGACGACATCAAGGTCGGACTTCTCCTTCCGGAGAACAAGACCGCCCGCTACGAGAAGTTCGACCGGGTCCTGATCGAGAAGAAGATCAAGGAGCTGACGAACGGCAAGGCGACCGTCCAGTACAACAACGCCCGCCAGGACGCGAACCTGCAGGCCCAGCAGGTCGACACCATGATCACCAACAAGGTGGACGTCCTGATCCTGGACGCGGTGGACGCCAAGGCCATCCAGAACTCCGTCCAGAAGGCCCAGGACGCCGGCATCAAGGTCGTCGCCTACGACCGCCTCGCCGAGGGCCCGATCAGCGCCTACACCTCCTTCGACAACACGGCGGTCGGCAAGACCCAGGGCGAGGCCCTGCTGAAGGCGCTGGGCAGCAAGGCCACCAAGTCCTCCAAGATCGTCATGGTCAACGGCTCGGTCACCGACCCGAACGCCAAGCAGTTCAAGGACGGCGCGCACTCCGTCCTCGACGGCAAGGTCACCGTCGCCAAGGAGTACGACACCAAGGAGTGGTCGCCGGACAACGCCAACTCCGAGATGGAGGCGGCGATCTCCGCGGTCGGCAAGGGCAAGATCGCGGGCGTCTACTCCGCCAACGACGGCATGGCCGGCGGTATCATCACCGCCCTCAAGGCCGCGGGCATCAGCGTCCCGGTCACCGGCCAGGACGCCGAGCTGGCCGGTGTGCAGCGCATCGTCGCCGGTGAGCAGTACATGAGCGTCTACAAGCCGTACGCCCCCGAGGCCGACGCCGCCGCCGAGATGGCCGTCGCGCTCGCCCAGGGCAAGTCGCTCGACTCGATCGCCAAGGACAAGGTCTCCTCCGGCTCCGCCAAGGACGTTCCCTCGGTCCTGGTCCCGGTCACCGCGCTGACCAAGGAGAACATCAACGACACCGTCATCAAGGACGGCGTCTACACGGTCGCCGAGATCTGCACGGGCAAGTACAAGTCCGCCTGCGACAAGCTCGGCCTCAACTAAGCAGCCCAAGTCCCTTCCCCCGTACGGACATTCATCCTTGAACATCCGTACCGGAACGGACGGACTGCCCAAGACTCCTCCGGCGCCCCGCGCATCAGACAGCCCCGCAAGCTCGGTGCGGGGCGCCGGACGGAAACTCCCCCAAACTTCTGCACAACCTCCCGCCGGGTCAGGCGGCGAAGGAGATGGTTCACGTGTCCGCTACGCCCGTGCTGGCGTTGCGCGGGGTCTCCAAGCGTTTCGGTGCCGTTCAGGCGCTCACCGACGTAGAGCTTGAGGTCCACGCCGGTGAGGTGGTCGCCCTGGTGGGCGACAACGGTGCCGGAAAGTCCACGCTGGTCAAGACGATCGCCGGCGTGCACCCCATCGATGAGGGCGTGATCGAATGGGGCGGCAAGCCCGTGTCGATCAGCAGGCCGCACGACGCCCAGGCCCTGGGCATCGCGACGGTGTACCAGGACCTCGCGCTGTGCGACAACATCGACGTCGTCGGCAACCTGTTCCTCGGCCGTGAGCTGAGGAAGTGGGGTGTCCTCGACGAGGTCGAGATGGAGCGCCGCGCCCGCGAGCTGCTCACCACGCTGTCGATCCGCATCCCGAGCGTCCGCATCCCGATCGCCTCGCTCTCCGGCGGTCAGCGCCAGACCGTGGCCATCGCCCGTTCGATGCTCGGCGAGCCCAAGCTGGTCATCCTGGACGAGCCCACCGCCGCCCTCGGTGTCGAGCAGACCGCCCAGGTCCTCGACCTCGTGGAGCGCCTGCGCGAGCGCGGTCACGCCGTCATCCTCATCAGCCACAACATGGCGGACGTGAAGGCGGTGGCCGACAAGGTCGCCGTTCTGCGCCTCGGCCGCAACAATGGCGTCTTCGAGGTCAAGTCGACCTCGCAGGAGGAGATCATCTCCGCCATCACCGGCGCCACCGACAACGCCGTGACCCGCCGTGCGGCGCGCACGACCGGGGAGGTTTCCAAGTGAGCATCGACAAGACCTCCGCCAACGTCGAGAAGACCCCCGGCGCCGGCACGGACGCACCCGTAGTGAACCCCGAGGCCGCGGCCGCCGCGGTCACCGCGGTCGACCCGCGCCTGCTGGTGCGCGAGCAGGGCCTGCTCGGCTACTGGACCGAGTTCAAGCGCAAGATGAAGGCCGGCGAACTGGGCTCGCTCCCGGTCGTCCTGGGCCTCGCCATCATCTGCATCATCTTCCAGGTCCTGAACTCCGAGTTCCTCTCGGCGCAGAACATCAGCAACATCACGGTCACGATGGTCGGCACGGGAATGATCTCCGTCGGCATCGTCTTCGTGCTGCTGCTCGGCGAGATCGACCTCTCGGTCGGCTCGGTCAGCGGCGCGGCCAGCGCCCTCGCGGCCGTCCTGACGGTCAACCAGGGCTGGCCCGAGTGGCTGGCCGTGCTCGTCGCGATCGCCGTCGGTGCCGCCATCGGCGCTCTGCACGGCTTCTTCTTCGCGGTGCTCGGCGCGCCCGCCTTCGCCGTGACCCTGGCCGGTCTGCTGTTCTGGCTGGGCTTCATGCTGAAGGTGCTGGGCGACGACGGCACGATCAACCTCGACAGCGACGGTCTGATCGGCAAGCTGACCACGTACACCTTCACCGACGTGGCCGCCGCCTACGGCCTGGCCGTCGTCGTGGTCGCCGTGTTCTTCATCAGCTCCTTCCTGGGCAACCGGCGCCGGGAGGTCGCGGGCGTCCCGTCCCGGCCGCTCAGCGACACGATCCTGCGCACGGTGCTGCTGGCCGTGGTCTCCTTCGCGGCGGCCTACATGTACAACCAGTACAAGGGCCTGCCGCTGGCCACGGTGATCTTCATCGCATTCCTGGTCGGCACCGACTTCGTCCTGCGCCGCACCTCCTACGGCCGCAAGATCTTCGCGCTCGGTGGCAGCGTGGAGGCGTCCCGGCGTGCGGGCATCAACGTCACGGCGGTGCGGATCTCCGTCTTCGCCATCTCCGGTGGCTTCGCGGCGATCGGTGGTCTGTTCCTGGCCTCGAAGATCGCCTCCGCCAACCAGAGCGCCGGCGCGGGCGACCTGCTGATGAACGCGATCGCCGCAGCCGTCATCGGTGGTACGTCGCTCTTCGGTGGTCGCGGTCGCACCTGGAACGCCCTGCTGGGTGTGCTGGTGATCGTGTCCATCCAGTACGGACTCCAGCTGGAGTCCATCGCGGAGCCGGTGAAGTACATGATCACTGCGGCGGTCCTGCTGACCACCGTCGTCATCGACTCCATCACTCGCAAGACGCAGAAGACCGCGGGTCGCGCGTAGCGCCCCTAGGTGGGTGACAGTGCCCGGCGCCTCGAAGGTGCCGGGCACTGTCGTGTCCCGCAAAGCCGGAACATTAGACTCGTCAAGCCCGGCAACAGCTCGATCAGCTCTACTTGCAAGGAGGCACGGGTGCCGCTGCTGACCCGCATCAGGGGACCGCGCGATCTGGACCGGCTCAGCCTGGAGGAGCTGGACCAGCTGGCAGAGGAGATCCGCACCTTCCTCGTCGACGCCGTCGCCAAGACAGGCGGCCACCTCGGCCCCAACCTGGGCGTGGTCGAGCTCACCATCGCCCTGCACCGTGTCTTCGAGTCCCCGAAGGACAAGGTCCTGTGGGACACGGGACACCAGTCCTATGTGCACAAGCTGCTCACCGGCCGGCAGGACTTCTCCAGGCTGAAGATGAAGGGCGGCCTGTCCGGCTATCCCTCGCAGGCCGAGTCCGAGCACGACGTCATCGAGAACAGCCACGCCTCCACCGTCCTCGGCTGGGCCGACGGCATCGCCAAGGCGAACCAGTTGCACAAGCGGGACAGCCACGTCGTCGCCGTGATCGGTGACGGCGCCCTCACCGGCGGTATGGCCTGGGAGGCGCTGAACAACATCGCCGAGGCCAAGGACCGCCCGCTCGTCATCGTCGTCAACGACAACGAGCGCTCCTACGCCCCGACCATCGGCGGGCTCGCCAACCACCTGGCGACCCTGCGCACGACCGACGGGTACGAGCGCTTCCTCGCCCGGACGAAGGACATCCTCGACCGCACCCCGGTCCTCGGCAGGCCGCTGTACGAGACCCTGCACGGCGCCAAGAAGGGGCTGAAGGACTTCATCGCCCCCCAGGGCATGTTCGAGGACCTCGGCCTGAAGTACGTCGGCCCGATCGACGGACACGACATCGAGGCGCTGGAGTCCGCACTCGCGCGGGCCAAGCGGTTCGGCGGGCCGGTGATCGTGCACTGCCTGACCGAGAAGGGCCGCGGCTACCAGCCCGCCCTCCAGGACGAGGCCGACCGCTTCCACGCCGTCGGCAAGATCCACCCGGACACCGGTCTGCCGATCGCCTCCTCCGGCGCCGACTGGACCTCCGTGTTCGGCGAGGAGATGGTCAAGCTCGGCGAGGAGCGCAAGGACATCGTCGCCATCACGGCGGCCATGCTCCAGCCGGTCGGCCTGGACAGGTTCGCCAAGCGGTTCCCCGAACGGGTGTATGACGTGGGGATCGCGGAGCAGCACGGCGCCGTGTCCGCGGCCGGTCTGGCCCACGCCGGTGTGCACCCGGTCTTCGCCGTCTACGCCACCTTCCTCAACCGCGCCTTCGACCAGGTCCTGATGGACGTGGCCCTGCACAGGTGCGGGGTGACCTTCGTGCTGGACCGGGCCGGCGTCACCGGCACCGACGGCGCCTCGCACAACGGCATGTGGGACATGTCGATCCTGCAGGTCGTGCCCGGGCTCCGGCTGGCCGCCCCGCGCGACGCCGACCAGGTACGGGCGCAGCTGCGCGAGGCCGTCGCCGTCGACGACGCGCCGACCGTGGTGCGCTTCTCCAAGGGCGCCGTCGGCCCCGCCGTGCCGGCCGTGGGCCGCGTCGGCGGTATGGACGTGCTGCGCGAGCCCGGCACCGACCTCCCGGACGTGCTGCTGGTCTCCGTGGGCGCGCTCGCCCCGATGTGTCTGGAGATCGCCGGCCTGCTCGACAAGCAGGGCATCTCCACCACGGTCGTCGACCCGCGCTGGGTGAAGCCCGTGGACGAGGCGATGGCCCCGCTCGCCGAGCGGCACCGGGTCGTCGTCACCGTCGAGGACAACAGCCGCGTCGGCGGCGTGGGCTCCGCGATCGCCCAGTCCCTCAGGGACGCGGGCGTGGACGTACCGCTGCGTGACTTCGGCATCCCGCCGCGCTTCCTCGACCACGCCTCCCGCGCCGAGGTCATGGCCGAGATCGGGCTGACCGCGCCCGACATCGCCCGTCAGGTCACCGGGCTGGTCGCCAAGCTGGACGGCCGGTTCGACCGTACGGCCGACGAGGTGGAGTCCGTCGAGCCCGCGCGCGACTAGACACGCCCGGGAAAGCACCCGTCGGGCCGGTTTCGCCTCCTTCCCCGGTGGCGGAACCGGCCCGTTTGCGTGAACCTGCCTGTGCCGGGGCATACGCATCCCCAGCTCTCTCGATCATGTCGAGGACGACGAGCGTGTGGGAGGTAGGCCCGTGAGCAGCACCCTCTTCCGAACGAAGAAGGTCGAACAGTCCATCCTCGACACCGAGGAACCGGAACACGCGCTCAAGAAGTCCCTGTCCGCGCTGGACCTGACCGTCTTCGGCGTCGGTGTCATCATCGGCACCGGCATCTTCGTCTACACCGGGTCGGTCGCCAAGACGACCGCGGGCCCCGCCATCTCGCTCTCCTTCGTCGCGGCGGCTGTCGTCTGCGCCCTGGCCGCGCTCTGCTACGCGGAGTTCGCCTCCACGGTCCCGGTGGCGGGCTCCGCGTACACGTTCTCGTACGCCTCGATCGGCGAACTGCCCGCCTGGATCATCGGCTGGGACCTGGTCCTGGAGTTCGCGCTGGGCACGGCGGTGGTCGCCGTCGGCTGGTCCGGCTATTTCCGCTCGTTCCTGGTCAACAACATCGGCTGGCAGGTTCCCGAGGTGCTGGGCGGCCGGGACGGCGCCTCGGGATTCGGCTTCGACCTCTTCGCCGCCCTGCTGGTCCTGGCCCTCACGGCCGTGCTCGTCGTCGGCATGAAGCTGTCCGCACGGGTCACCCAGGTGGTCGTCGCGATCAAGCTGGTCGTCGTGTTCATCGTGATCATCGCCGGCGCCTTCATCGTCAACACGGCCAACTACACGCCCTACATCCCGCCGTCCCAGCCGGAGAAGGCAGGCGGCAGCCTCCAGGCCCCGCTGATCCAGCTGATGTTCGGATGGGCACCGTCCAACTTCGGTGTGATGGGCATCTTCACCGGCGCCTCGATCGTGTTCTTCGCGTTCATCGGCTTCGACGTGGTGGCCACCGCCGCCGAGGAGACCCGCAACCCGCAGCGCGACATGCCGCGCGGCATCATCGGCTCGCTGTTCATCTGCACGGTGCTCTACGTGGCCGTCTCGATCGTCGTCACCGGCATGCAGAAGTACACGCAGCTGTCCGTGCAGGCCCCGCTCGCGGAGGCCTTCAAGTCCACGGGGCACCCCTGGTACGCAGGCGTGATCAGCTTCGGCGCCACCATCGGCCTGATCACCGTCTGTATGATCCTGCTGCTCGGCCAGACCCGGGTGTTCTTCGCGATGAGCCGCGACGGGCTCCTGCCGCGGTTCTTCTCGCACACCCACCCGCGCTTCCGGACGCCATACCGGCCCACCATCCTGCTCGGCGTGATCATCGCGGTCGTCGCGGGCTTCACCAGCCTCCAGACGCTCGGTGAGCTGGTGAACATCGGCACGCTGTTCGCCTTCGTCATCGTCGCGATCAGCGTCGTCATCCTCCGCAGGACCCGCCCCGACCTGCACCGGGCCTTCCGTACCCCATGGGTTCCGGTCCTCCCGATCCTGTCCGTGTGCGCCTCGCTGTGGCTGATGCTCAACCTGCCCGCCGAGACCTGGCTCCGGTTCGCCATCTGGATGGTCATCGGCTTCCTCGTCTACTTCCTCTACGGCCGCTCGCACAGCCGCCTCGGCCGGCGCGAGGAGTCCGCGGTCGGCCAGGCCACGCGTCCACCGAAGGGCAACGCCGAGTAACTGTCCCGGTCACCGCGCCCGACCCGTATGTTCCGCTTCGGCCGGAACTGCGGGGGTGGATAGCGTGGTGCCCATGCTTGCCGCCCCGCTCGCCCCCGCGCGGACCGTGGTCACCCGGACGGCGTACTGGACGCGGCTGCTGCCCGCCCTTGCCGCCCTGGCCTGCGCCACCCGCGTGCCCTCCTTCGTCCGCCCCCTGTGGAACCCGGACGAGGGCTATCTCGCGGTACAGGCGCGCCTCCTCGCACACGGCGGGCAGCTGTACGAGACGGTCGTGGACCGCAAACCGCCCCTGGTGCCCTGGCTGTACGAGGCCGCCTTCGCGGTCTGCGGCTCCGGCTCCCTCACCCCGGTCCGGGTGCTGGCGGTCCTCGCGCAGTTGCTCACCGCGGCGCTGCTCGCCTCCCTGGCCCGGCGCCGCTGGGGTGACACCGCGGGCCGTACCGCCGGGGTGCTGTATCTGCTGGTCTCGGTCGGGCTCAACCCCGAGGACGCGCAGGCCGCCACCTTCGAGGTGTTCATACTGCCCTGCACGGTGGCCGCCCTGTGGTGTGCGGACCGCGGCCGCTGGGGCGCGGCCGGGGCCGCCGTCGCCTGTGCCTTCCTCACCAAGCAGACCGGCGGCGCGGTCCTGCTGCCGGTGGCGTGCCTGCTGCACACCGCCGGCACCCCGCGCGCGGGCGTGGTCCGGCTCGGGGCCGGATTCGCCGTACCGGTCGTGTGCGCGGCCCTGGTCACGGATCCGGCCGGCTTCCTGTTCTGGACGGTCACCGGCTCCGCCGCCTACGCCTCCTTCACCGGCTCCGAACTCCACGTCCTCGGCCGCTGCCTGGCCAACGCCGCGATTCTGGCCGTGGCCTGCGCGGGCCTGATCCCGCCCGTCGTACGTGCCCTGCGCGCCGCCCGTCCTGCAGCGGCCGACCTGTGGCTGTGGCTGTGGCTGGCCTCCTCGGCCGTCGCCGTCGCCCTCGGCTTCCACTTCTTCGGTCACTACTACCTGCAACTCACGCCGCCCGCGGCCCTGCTGGCCACGGCCGCGCTGCGGCTCCCGCCCCGCGAGCGGCTGACCGGCGCCGTTCTCACCTCGGCCTGTTGCTGTGTTCTGTTCCTCGCCTGGGGCGTGCTCGCGCCGCGCCCCGAACTCGCCCACGCCCAGCGCCTCGCGGGCGCCCTGGCCCAGCGCACCGCGCCCGCCGACCGGGTCCTCGTGTGGGGCATGCACCCCGAGACGTACTGGCTGGCCGGCCGCACCCCCGCAACCCGCTATCTCACCGCGGGCCTGCTCACGAACTACAGTGGCGGCCGCGACGGCCCCCAGGTCGGCGAGAAGTACGCGGTCGAGGGCACCTGGCCCGTCTTCCGGGCGGAGCTGGCCGCACACGCCCCGGCCCTGGTCGTCGACGACTCGCGTGGCCGGCCGTACGCCCCCGACCGCGTCCCGAGCCTGCGGCGGCTGCTGGAGGCGCGGTACGAGGAGGTGGGGCGGGTGGACGGCGCGGTGCTCTACGCCCGGATTCCGCGCGGTTGAAGGGCAGTGGGTCGTAGTGCCCGGCCGGCCTCCTGCTATGCTCGCAGCAGAGATTTGAACACGTTCAAATCAGGAGGACCGCATGTCCGCACCGACCGCGCCCGGCAGCAACGACTCACCCGCGGTCGCGCTGGGCCCCACCTCACTCGTCTTCGGGGCCATTGCGGCCATCGGCGCCTGGCCTTCCCTCATGCTGGTCGCGCTGCCGTGGTCGTTCATCGCGGGACCCCTCGCCATGACCTTCGGCCTCGCGGGCATCCACTACGCCCGCCAGGGCATCGGCCGCATGTGGACCGGCGCGGCCGGAACCACCCTCGGAGCGGCCGGTTTCCTCGCCCTGTTCGCGGTGCTCGCCGCCTAGATGAACGAGTTCGATGTCCGCGCCGGCCGCAGCCACGAAGGGGGTCCGCCGGCTTCTGTGTGACCACCGGCCCGAACGCCCTTCGGGCGGCACTGCATGTGTTCATCGACGACCGAGTGGCCCCGCGTCGACGGATCGGGCGACCCCGCTGACGTGCAGGTCAGTCCCATTGCTCGTCCGCGAGGGAGCTGACCGGCTGTGGCTTGCCGATGACGGCCAGGGCGATGAAGAAGTTGATCTGGCCGATCGCGATGGTCAGGGTGGCCAGCGCCTTCTCGTCGTAGTGCTTCGCCACCTCGGCGTACAGCTCGTCGGAGACGCGCTCCCTGCCGTGCGGGGCGGGCTGCAGGGTGGCCTCCACCAAGGCGAGGGCGGCGCGCTCGGCGTCGGTGAAGTACGGGGCGTCCTGCCAGGAGGAGACGGCGGTGATGCGCTCCTCGGACTCCCCGGCCTTACGCAGGAAGCCGGTGTTCAGGATCGTCAGGTAGGTATTGCCGACGATTTGCCCGGCACGCAAGTGGACGAGGTTCATCGTGGTGCGTGGCACCGCGTGGTTGCCCGTGGCCCGGAAGAGAGCGGCGCTGATGTCGTTCAGCTCGGGCACGAACTGGGCCGGGTTGGGCATCCGGGAGATGGAGGTGTTCGTCATGGCTGCTTTCCTTCGCTTCGGCCTGGTCGGCGTCTTCACAGCACTGACGGATCGGCGCACGCAGGTGTGACAGGAATCCGGGAAAGTTCTCCGACGTGCTCCGGACCCGGTGACAACCCCGTCCTTTTCGGGCCGTGCCCGGACGGGGGAGCCCGATGCCTTCCGTGGTCTTGGGCGATCAGAGATCGTTCGACCTTGGCACCGCTGCTCCAGTCGTGCCAGATGCCAGATGCCAGATGCCAGATGCCAGATATCAGGGTGAGGAACCGTCGACCGGTGCGGGCGAAGACCCCGGCCGGGGTTCTGCCGCCGTGCTGTTCGAGGCTGAGCCGGCCTCTGCGAGTGTCGATGACGGCCTCGATCCACTGGCGGACACGGGCGGTCTTCCCGTGCCGGACCGGCTCGTCCTTGCGGTCCGGCCGAACCAGGTGAGCCCTGAGCCGGCCGGCGACGAAGGTCTCGAACTCCTTGCCCGCCCTCAGCCGAGCACGACGCGTGGTCCCGCCACCTCCGCGCCCAGCTCCGTCACCCGGCGCCGCAGTTCACGGTCGGCCGTGACCACCAGGCGGGGCCGGCCGGGGTGTTCGGCGGCCAGCTCCACGATCCGGTCGTCGCCGCTGCCCGGCGCGGACTCCACCCGTACCCCCGGCACGGACTCCACCCCACGGGCGGCACCCTCGACGACGAGCACGAGCTCCACCGCACCGACCCGGCCCGGCAGCCCCTCGGCGGCCAGCCGGTCCCGCAGCCGCTCGGCGGCGCCCCTGCGGTCCCGCCACCAGCCGTCCGGCCGCGACCCGACGACGTTCGCGCCGTCGACGACGACAAGCAGCGGGCCGTCCGGGTCCGGGGAACCTAGGGGGGCGTTCATGACGCAAGGGTCCCACGCGGCCCGCGAGGGGGCGGGCCCCGGCCGACCCCGGCAGCCGCTTAGAGTGAACCGGTGAACGGCGACTGGCTCATACGCGGCCGCGACGGCCGGCTCAGTGCCTACCAGCTGTCGGGCGACGCCGTCCTGTGCCGGGCGGAGCGCGGGACGGGCGGCCCCTGGACCGACCCGCGCACGGTGGGCGGCGACCAGAAACTCCACCCCGTCCTCGCCCTCGGCCAGGGCGCCGACGGCTATGCCCACCTGGTCTCCTGGCGGCCCACGAGGAAGGGCGAGTCGGGCCTGGTGCACTCCACCCACTTCCGCCCGCGCCTCGCGGCCCTGGACTGGAACCCGATCGGCCACCCGGACAAGAGGGGCGACCGCACGGGCGCGCCCGCCGTCGCCGTGGACGTGAAGGGCCGGGCCCATGTCTTCGCACGCAACTCCGGCGGCGGGGTCAGCCTGCTCGCGCAGCAGGAGAAGGGCGGCTGGGAGCCCTGGCGGGACCTGAAGGGCCAGGAGGTCCGGGACGGTCTGGCGGCGGTGACGGGGGAGTCCGGCAGGGTCGAGCTGTACGCGGCCGCCCCCGGGGCGCTCCTGTACTGGCGTCAGGAGGAGCCCGGCGTCCAGCCGGTCCTCCAGGAGACCCTGGCGACCGGGGTCCGTCCGGGCACCCTGCACGCCCTGGCCACGTCCCCGGCCGGCACGACCGTCTTCTACACCGACGAGTCCGGCGACGTGTGCGCCTGGCGCCCCGGGACCAAGCCGGTCGCCCTCCTCCACTCGGCGGGATCCGGCCCGGTCACCGCGGTCCGCTGCGACCTCGACGGCCACGACTGCACCTTGCTGGCCCAGCGTTCGGCGAGCGGGCGCATCGCCTTCGCCGCCTACCCGACCGAGCAGGAGTCGGCGGGCGCGTGGTGGAGCGAGTCGGGCCCGCAGCTGCCGGTGGACGCGCTGGTGTCCCTCGCCCTGGACGAGGACGACCGGGTGGCGGCGGCAACGTTGTCCCCGTCGACCGGCCGACTCCTGCTGACCCGGCGCAAGGACGAGCCGGGGCTTGCGCTGGAGGCGTGGCGGCAGGTCTGAGTGCTGCGATGATGACCGCCGTGGACACCGAGACACTCATCGACGCATGGCGGCGTCTTCTCAGCGGCTCAGGAAAATCGTGGGTGCTCTTCGAGCACGGCACCTGTGTGGTGCTCGAAGAGCCCGAGGGATCACTGGCCGATCGGGCCACCGGGATCCTGCGCGAGTTCGGCCCCGTGAGCGTGGGCGGTCCGGCGGGCGACTTCCGCGTGCTCGAACTCCAGAACGGCGAGGGCTGGCTGGTGACGGGCCATCATCCGGACGTCGTCACCTTCGTCGCCCTCGACGAGTCCGAGGACCCCTCGCACCTGGCCGTCGGGATCCACGGACGGTCCAAGCGTGACCAGGACGGCCGGGACCCGCACGTCGTCCATGTCGAGGACGCCCGTCCGCCCGCCTCCTGAAACGCCGATGCCCGGCACACCACGCGGTGTGCCGGGCATCGTACGACCGTACGGAACGGGTTACGCCGGGACGCTCGCCACGCCCGGAGCCAGGAACTTCTTGCCGTTCACGCGCTCCGAGACGCCCTCGCGGTCCAGGTACGGCGTGATGCCGCCCAGGTGGAAGGGCCAGCCGGCGCCCGTGATGAGGCAGAGGTCGATGTCCTGGGCCTCGGCGACGACACCCTCGTCGAGCATGAGCCCGATCTCCTGCGCCACCGTGTCGAGCACCCGCGCCCGCACCTGCTCCTCGGTCAGGACGACATCGCCCTGCTTCAGCAGCGCGGCGACCTCCGGGTCCAGCTCCGGCTTGCCGCTGTCGTAGACGTAGAAGCCGCGCTTGCCCGCCTTGACGACGGCCGCGAGGTTCTCGGAGACCGTGAAGCGGTCCGGGAAGGCCCGGTTGAGGGTCTCCGAGACGTGCAGGCCGATCGCCGGGCCGACCAGCTCCAGGAGGACGAGAGGAGACATCGGCAGGCCGAGCGGCTCCACCGCCTTCTCCGCCACCTCGACGGGCGTGCCCTCGTCGATGACGTTCTGGATCTCGCCCATGAAGCGGGTCAGGATGCGGTTCACGACGAACGCCGGGGCGTCCTTCACCAGAACGGCCGTCTTCTTCAGCTTCTTGGCCACCGCGAAGGCGGTCGCCAGCGAGGCGTCGTCCGTCTTCTCGCCGCGGACGATCTCCAGCAGCGGGAGGACCGCGACGGGGTTGAAGAAGTGGAAGCCCACGACCCGCTCGGGGTGCTGCAGCTTCGACGCCATCTCGGTGATCGAGAGGGACGAGGTGTTGGTGGCGAGGATCGCGTGCGCCGGGGCGACCGCCTCGACCTCCGCGAACACCTGCTGCTTGACACCGATCTCCTCGAACACGGCCTCGATGATGAAGTCCGCGTCGGAGAAGCCCTCGGCCTTGTCCAGGACGCCGGTCACCAGCGCCTTGAGGCGGTTGGCCTTGTCCTGGTTGATCCGGCCCTTGCCGAGCAGCTTGTCGATCTCGGTGTGGACGTAGCCCACACCCTTGTCGACGCGCTCCTGGTCGATGTCGGTCAGGACGACCGGCACCTCCAGGCGGCGCAGGAAGAGCAGGGCGAGCTGGCTGGCCATCAGACCGGCGCCCACGACGCCGACCTTGGTGACCGGGCGGGCCAGGTTCTTGTCCGGGGCACCGGCCGGGCGCTTGCCGCGCTTCTGCACCAGGTTGAACGCGTAGATGCCGGAGCGCAGTTCACCGCCCATGATCAGGTCGGCGAGGGCGACGTCTTCGGCGTCGAACCCCTGCTGCAGGTCACCGTTCTTGGCGGCCGCGATGATGTCGAGGGCGCGGTACGCGGCCGGAGCGGCCCCGTGCACCTTGGAGTCCGCGATGAAACGGCCCTTGGCGACGGCCTGGTCCCAGGCCTCGCCACGGTCGATCACCGGACGCTCGACCTCGATGTCGCCCTTGAGCACCTGGGCGGTCCAGATCAGCGACTGCTCCAGGAAGTCGGCGCCCTCGAAGATCGCGTCCGCGATGCCGAGGTCGAAGACCTGCTGGCCCTTGAGCTGCTTGTTCTGGTTGAGGCTGTTCTCGATGATGACCGAGACGGCCTTGTCGGCGCCGATCAGGTTCGGGAGCAGGGCGCAGCCGCCCCAGCCCGGGACCAGGCCCAGGAAGACCTCGGGGAGGGAGAACGCCGGGATGGCCTTCGACACCGTGCGGTAGGTGCAGTGCAGGCCGACCTCGACGCCGCCGCCCATCGCCGCGCCGTTGTAGTAGGCGAAGGTCGGGACCGCGAGGGCCGCCAGACGCTTGAAGACCTCGTGGCCGCCCTTGCCGATGGCCAGCGCGTCCTCGTGCTTCTTCAGCAGCTCGACGCCCTTGAGGTCGGCGCCGACCGCGAAGATGAACGGCTTGCCGGTGACACCGACGCCGACGATCGTGCCCTCGGCCGCCTCCTTCTCGACCTGGTCGACGGCGGTGTTGAGGTTCGCCAGCGACGCCGGGCCGAAGGTGGTCGGCTTGGTGTGGTCCAGGCCGTTGTCCAGCGTGATCAGGGCGAAGCGCCCGGCACCGGACGGCAGGTCGAAGTGGCGTACGTGCGCCTCGGTCACGACCTCGTCCGGGAACAGCTCGGCCGCGCCCTTCAGGAGTTCAGCGGTGGTGCTCACTTGTCGCCTCCGTCGAAGTGCGGGTTCTCCCAGATGACCGTCGCGCCCATGCCGAAGCCGACGCACATGGTGGTCAGGCCGTAGCGGACCTCCGGCTGCTCCTCGAACTGGCGGGCCAGCTGCGTCATCAGACGGACGCCGGAGGAGGCCAGCGGGTGACCGAAGGCGATCGCGCCGCCGTACTGGTTGACGCGCTCGTCGTCGTCCGCGATGCCGTAGTGGTCGAGCAGGGCCAGGACCTGGACGGCGAAGGCCTCGTTGATCTCGAACAGACCGATGTCGGAGATGGACAGGCCCGCCTTGGCGAGAGCCTTCTCCGTGGCCGGGATCGGGCCGTAGCCCATCACCTCGGGCTCGACGCCCACGAAGGCGTAGGAGACCAGGCGCATCTTGACCGGCAGGTTGTGCTCGCGGGCGAAGTCCTCGCTCGCGATGATGGAGGCGGTGGCGCCGTCGTTCAGACCGGCCGCGTTACCGGCGGTGACCCGGCCGTGGACGCGGAACGGCGTCTTGAGGCCGGACAGGTTCTCCAGGGTCGTGCCCGGGCGCATCGGCTCGTCGGCGGTGACCAGGCCCCAGCCCGTCTCGCCGCCCTCGGGGCTGGTACGACGCACCGAGATCGGCACCAGGTCCTGCTGGATCTTGCCGTTGGCGTACGCCTTCGCGGCCTTCTCCTGCGAGCGCACCGCGTACTCGTCGGTGCGCTGCTTGGTGATGTGCGGGTAGCGGTCGTGCAGGTTCTCGGCGGTCATGCCCATGAACAGGGCGGACTCGTCGACCAGCTTCTCGCTGACGAACCGCGGGTTCGGGTCCACGCCCTCGCCCATCGGGTGGCGGCCCATGTGCTCCACACCACCGGCGATGACGGCGTCGTAGGCACCGAACGCGATCGAACCGGCCGTGGCCGTCACGGCGGTCAGGGCGCCGGCGCACATGCGGTCGATCGAGTAGCCGGGGACCGACTGGGGGAGACCGGCGAGGATGCCGGCGGTGCGGCCGAGGGTCAGGCCCTGGTCGCCGATCTGGGTGGTCGCGGCGATGGCGACCTCGTCGATCTTCTTCGGGTCCAGACCGGGGTTGCGGCGCAGCAGCTCCCGGATCGCCTTCACGACGAGGTCGTCGGCGCGGGTCTCGTGGTAGATGCCCTTCGGGCCCGCCTTGCCGAACGGGGTGCGGACGCCGTCTACGAAGACGACATCCCTGATGGTACGAGGCACGATGGCTCTCCTCCAGGGTGCGGGATGGCACTGCTGCGACGCGCAAGAGCTGAGCGCGCGCTCAGGACCCATGCTACTTATGAGTAACGTAGCTGCCCAGTCCTGCTGAAGGGAGCGGTGAACGTCACACCCGCCCCTCCCAGGATCTTGGCGTGATCTCGACGTCGCTGTTCCGCTTGCGCGGCCCACCGGATGAGCGCGCCCCACAGGGGCGCGCGGAACCGGGCGGGCAACCCCGGCGACCGCCGTACGCGAGGGAGCGTTACGGCGGCCGGGTCTCAGGCCGAGTCCAGGCCCCGCGCCCCGGCAAGATCCGGAAGAAAGGCCCTGAGGGGACAGCCCTTAGGCACCCTTAGGCATCCTTCGCGGACAGCGCCGCGACCAGCACGGGGGTGACCTGCTCCACCTGCCACGGCCGTGCGCCGTATCCGACCAGCGCAGCCTCCACGGCTCCCGCGTCGGCAGACGGCGGCTCCCAGCAGATCCTGCGCACAGTGTCCGGAGAGACGAGGTTCTCCTGAGGCATCGTGAGCTGCTCGGCCAACGCCGAGACCCCGGCCCGGGCGGCGGACAGCCGAGCCGCGGCAGCGGGATCCTTGTCGGCCCACGCCCGAGGCGGCGGCGGACCGGCCACCTGCTGCCCGGGCTGAGGCAGCGCGCTGTCCGGAAGAGCCTTGGCCCGGTCGACCGCCGCCTGCCACTGCTCCAGCTGCCGGCGCCCCACCCGGTGCCCGAACCCGTTCAGCGCGGCGAGCGCGTGCACGTTGCTCGGCAAGGAGAGCGCGGCCTCCACGATGGCCGCGTCCGCCAGCACCTTGCCCGGCGACACGTCCCGCCGCTGAGCGACCTGGTCCCGCGTCTGCCACAGTTCCCGTACGGCGGCCAGCTGCCGGCGCCGCCGCACCTTGTGCATGCCGGACGTACGGCGCCAGGGGTCCTTGCGGGGCTCGGCCGGCGGTGCTGCCGCGATCGCGTCGAATTCCTGGCGCGCCCACTCCAGCTTGCCCTGCCGGTCCAGCTCCTTCTCCAGGGCGTCCCGCAGGTCGACGAGAAGCTCGACGTCCAGAGCCGCGTAGCGCAGCCAGGGCTCGGGCAGCGGCCGGGTGGACCAGTCGACGGCGGAGTGCCCCTTCTCCAGGACGAAGCCGAGGACGCTCTCGACCATGGCCCCGAGTCCGACCCGGGGGAACCCGGCGAGCCGGCCGGCCAGCTCGGTGTCGAACAGGGAGGTCGGCACCATGCCTATCTCGCGCAGACAGGGCAGGTCCTGGGTGGCGGCGTGCAGCACCCACTCGACGCCGGACAGCGCCTCACCGAGACCGGACAGGTCGGGACAGGCGACGGGGTCGATCAGCGCGGTGCCGGCGCCCTCGCGACGCAGCTGCACCAGATAGGCGCGCTGCCCGTAGCGGTAGCCGGAGGCGCGCTCGGCGTCGACGGCGACGGGGCCGGAGCCGGCGGCGA
This sequence comes from Streptomyces sp. NPDC101151, assembly GCF_044768335.1. NCBI lineage: Bacteria > Bacillati > Actinomycetota > Actinomycetes > Kitasatosporales > Streptomycetaceae > Streptomyces > Streptomyces sp. NPDC101151. The sequence continues at coordinate 279,262 of NZ_JBIWPP010000004.1, forward strand.
ACTCGGCGATCACCGCGGCGAGGGCGGCCTCGTCGGCGATCACGGGCGGAATGCCCTCGCGGGGTTCGAGGAGGGGAGTCGGCGCCCCCGTCACAGAAGATCCGGCGTCGTCCGGAGGGGTGCCTCCGGTGATACGCAGGGAGCTGTCTGCTGCGGTCTCTTGGGCGTCGGTCACATGTCAAGGGTATCCATGTGTGGACAGCACCCGTCGACGGAACGTTCCGTCGACGGGCACCGGAGGGTCGTAAACCAGTCAGGCCGGTGAAACTTACGGTTCACGTGAGTGAACCGGGGCTCCGCCGAGCGGCTCATCGGCGGTGCGCGTGAGAGGGCGGTTCGGAGGAGGGCGGTACGGGGGAAGGCGGTACGGGGCGGGAGGTCAGTGGATGATTCCGGTGCGCAGGGCCACGGCCACCATCCCGGCACGGTCGCCCGTGCCGAGCTTGCGGGCGATGCGCGCGAGGTGGCTCTTCACGGTCAGCGCGGACAGGCCCATCGAGACGCCGATGGCCTTGTTGGACTGGCCCTCCGCGACCAGCCGCAGCACCTCGACCTCACGCCCGGACAGCTCGCGGTAACCACCCGGGTGGCTCGGGGAACCCGGGGGGCGGCGGTGCATGCGGGCGGCGGAACCGAGGGGAGCGGCGCCGGGCCGGGCGGGCAGTCCGATGTTCGTCCGGGTGCCGGTGACGACGTAGCCCTTGACGCCGCCCGCGAGGGCGTTGCGGACTGCGCCGATGTCGTCGGCGGCGGAGAGCGCCAGCCCGTTGGGCCAGCCCGCGGCGCGGGTCTCGGACAGCAGGGTCAGGCCGGAGCCGTCGGGCAGGTGGACGTCGGCGACGCAGATGTCGCGGGGGTTGCCGATGCGGGGACGAGCCTCCGCGATGGACGAGGCCTCGATGACATCGCGCACACCCAGCGCCCAGAGGTGGCGGGTGACGGTGGAACGGACGCGCGGGTCGGCCACGACCACCATGGCGGTCGGCTTGTTCGGGCGGTAGGCGACCAGGCTTGAGGGCTGCTCGAGGAGAACGGACACCAGGCCTCCTGGGTGGGGGGACGGGGCCGGCTTGTGGGGATGAAGCCGGGACGAACCGTGCTTTCAAGGTCACAGTCGTCTTCGGCAGCAAACGCGTCCGCCTTTAGAGAATGATCACGATCTAGTGAGTAACAATCCGTGCAATTCGGACACGCGATCGATCATCCGAAGATCAAGTCGGTTCGGGTCGATGCGATTCGAGTGCGAAAGTGGTCGTATCGACAAAGGGATGGTCAACTACGGGTCCGCGAGGATTACCCCGGCATGACCGGGGGGTCGCTTCACCGGGACTGCGGATCCCTGCGCTGCGGCAGCGTCACCACCGAGGCGTCGCCCGGACCGGCCGGCGGCAGCCCGCCGACCTGGGCCAGCAGATCGCACCAGGAGGCCAGGTGGGCGGCGGTGTCCGGCACCCCGCCGAGACCCTCGCGAGGCGTCCAGGAGGCACGGATCTCGATCTGCGAGGCGGGTGGGCGCTCGGACAGCCCGCCGAAGTAGTGCGAGCCCGCGCGCGTGACGGTGCCGCTCGGCTCGCCGTACGTCAGCCCCCGCGCCTGCAGCGCACCGGTCAGCCACGACCAGCACACCTCGGGGAGCAGCGGATCGGCCGCCATCTCCGGCTCCAGCTCCGCGCGCACCAGCGTCACCAGCCGGAACGTACCGTGCCAGGCATCGTGCCCGGCCGGGTCGTGCAGCAGCACCAGCCGGCCGTCGGCGAGGTCCTGATCGCCGTCGACCACCACGGCCTCCAGCGCGTACGCGAACGGGGCCAGCCGCTTCGGGGCAGGCGTCGGCTCCACCTCGACCTGCGGCCGCAGCCGCGCGGCCCGCAGCGCGTCGACCGCGGACCGGAACGCCGGCGGTGCCGCCGTGCCCGCCCGCCCCTCCGCCTCCGCGGTGTCCTTCGCGTCGTCCATTCCGTCAGCGCCGTCCGACAGTCGTCCCTGAGCCGCAGCCATGCGGGGAAGAGTAAGGGGAACGGCGCCCCGGCGCAGGTAGGACACCCCTGAGGGCGGCCGCACTTCTCACGCCGTGCCCGTGCGAGACTTGCCGACGTGAGTGCCAACGGAAGCCCCACGGGCAAGCAGCCGACAGCGACGTACGAGAGCGCCTTCCTCAAGGCGTGCAGGCGCGAACCCGTGCCGCACACCCCCGTGTGGTTCATGCGTCAGGCCGGCCGCTCCCTGCCCGAGTACCGCAAGGTGCGCGAGGGCATCCCCATGCTCGAGTCCTGCATGCGGCCCGAGCTGGTCACCGAGATCACGCTCCAGCCGGTGCGCCGGCACGACGTGGACGCGGCGATCTACTTCAGCGACATCGTCGTCCCGCTCAAGGCCATCGGCCTCGACCTCGACATCAAGCCGGGCATCGGACCGGTCGTCGAGCAGCCGATCCGCACCCGTGCCGACCTCGCCCGGCTGCGCGACCTGACCCCGGAGGACGTCCCGTACATCACCGAGGCGATCGGGCTGCTCACCCGTGAGCTGGGCGCCACTCCGCTGATCGGATTCGCGGGCGCGCCTTTCACCCTCGCGAGCTACCTGGTCGAGGGCGGTCCGTCGCGCACGTACGAGAACGCCAAGTCCATGATGTACGGCGACCCCGAGCTGTGGGCCGACCTGCTGGACCGCCTGGCCGACATCACGGCCGCCTTCCTGAAGGTGCAGATCGAGGCGGGCGCGAGCGCGGTCCAGCTGTTCGACTCCTGGGTCGGCGCCCTGGCCCCGGCCGACTACGTGAAGTCGGTGATGCCCGCCTCGGCGAAGGTCTTCGAGGCCGTCGCGGGCTACGGCGTCCCGCGCATCCACTTCGGTGTCGGCACCGGTGAGCTGCTGGGGCTCATGGGCGAGGCCGGCGCGGACGTCGTCGGCGTCGACTGGCGCGTCCCGCTGGACGAGGCCGTGCGCCGGGTCGGCCCCGGCAGGGCGCTCCAGGGCAACCTCGACCCGACCGTCCTGTTCACCGACAAGAACACCGTCGAGGTCAGGGCGCGTGAGGTTCTCGACGCCGCCGCCGGTCTCGAGGGGCACGTCTTCAACCTCGGCCACGGTGTGCTGCCCAACACCGACCCGGACGCGCTGACCCGGCTCGTGGAGTACGTCCACACGCACAGCGCCCGCTGAGCGGACCCGCTCACCACACCTGACGGGGCCGGGCCTGCCTGCCGAACAGCAGGCGGCGCGGCTCCGGCGGGGGCGGCGTGCCGGGCTTGAGCGGCCAGGCCAGCAGCATGCCCGCCACGAAGCCGACCACATGGGCCGCGTACGCCACCGTTCCGGCGCCGGAGACGGCGTGCCCGGAGGAGTACACCGCCTGGAGCACGAACCAGAAGCCCAGCACCAGCCAGGCGGGCAGCCTGAGCGGCAGGAAGACCAGGAACGGGACGAGGACCCAGACCCTCGCCTTCGGATACAGCACCAGATAGGCGCCGAGGACCCCTGCGATCGCCCCGGACGCGCCGATCAGCGGATCCCCGGAGGTGGCGTTGAGCAGCGCGAAGCCGTAGCCGGCCGCGTAGCCGCAGACGACGTAGAAGAGGAAGTAGCGGATGTGGCCCATCCGGTCCTCGACGTTGTTGCCGAAGATCAGCAGGAAGAGCATGTTGCCCAGCAGATGCAGCCAGCTGCCGTGCAGGAACATCGCGGTGAACACGGACAGGGCCGGGGACTTGTCGTAGCCAGGCGGTGCCACCACACAGCCCGGGCCGTTCGGCCCCATACCCACGACGCCCGTCGGGACCACCCGTGGCATCTGATGGTGGATCAGCTCCTGGGGGACCACCGCATAGCGGTCCATGAAGGCCTGCAGATGGCACAGTTGCGCCAGGTCGTCGGCGCCGGCCACGGAACCGGCTATGCCGGGAGTGGTGAGGAAGACGAGCACGTTGGCGGCGATGAGCGCGTACGTCACATACGGGGTGCGGCGTACCGGGTTCACGTCATGGACGGGGATGACCACACAGAAGTAGTGCCCCCGATGCGGCGCGCGAACCGGTGAACGCCGTCGGGCGGGTGTGCGTATCTCTCCTCAACCGACGTGAGGATCAGGCGATGAACGAGCGAGTTACTCCTCCGATGCATGCCCTGCCCGACGGCGAGGCGGAGATCTCCCTGGTCGTACGGCTTCCCTGGGAGGATGTCGCGCGGCTCGGCCAGGAGGCGGGACGGCTGGCCGCCCAGATGCAGCGGCCCGTGACGCTGGACGAGGCCGTGAGCCATCGGCTGCGGTCGCTGCGGCCCGGTGCGGCGACGCACGCGAAACCGGCGGTGGAACAGCCGGCAGCCGTCACGTCCAGCGCGTCCGTGGCGTCCCTGCCGCGCCTCAGCGGGACGGCCTAGGACCTGTCGTCGGACTCCCGCCTGCCGCGCGGGGCCGGTGCCACCACGCGGCGGAGCCGCAGCAGGGCCACAGCCCCGCGCCCCTGGGGCCGGTCACCTCGCCCGCACCTTTGACGTCGCCTTCCTCGCCGCGACCAGCACCGGGTCCCACACCGGGGAGAACGGCGGGGCGTACCCCAGGTCCAGGGCCGTCATCTGCTCGACCGTCAGGCCCGCGGTGAGGGCCACCGCCGCGATGTCGACCCGCTTGGCCGCGCCCTCCCTGCCGACGATCTGCACGCCGAGCAGGCGGCCCGTGCGGCGTTCGGCGAGCATCTTGACCGTCATGAGGGAGGCGCCGGGGTAGTAGCCGGCGCGGCTGGTCGACTCGATGGTGACGGTCTCGTACTGGAGGCCCACGCGGCGGGCGTCCTTCTCGCGCAGGCCGGTGCGGGCGATCTCCAGGTCGCAGACCTTGCTGACCGCTGTGCCGACCACGCCGGGGAAGGTGGCGTAACCGCCGCCGACGTTGGCGCCGATGACCTGGCCGTGCTTGTTGGCGTGGGTGCCGAGCGGGACGTACTGCTCCTGACCGGAGACCAGGTTGAGCACCTCGACGCAGTCGCCGCCCGCCCAGATGTCCTTGTGGCCGCGTACCCGCATCGCGAGGTCGGTGAGCAGGCCGCCGTGGCCCCCGAGCGGGAGGCCCGCCGCGCGGGCGAGGGCGGTCTCCGGGCGTACGCCGATGCCGAGGACGACGACGTCAGCCGGGTACTCGACGTCGTCCGTGGCCACCGCGCGGACCCAGCCGTCCTCGCCGGTGAGCAGCTCGGTGACGGCGGCGTCGTTCACCATGGTGATGCCCAGGCCCTCCATGGCCCGGTGCACCAGGCGGCCCATGTCCGGGTCGAGGGTCGACATCGGCTCCTGGCCGCGGTTGACGACGGTCACGAGGAAGCCGCGATTGATGAGCGCCTCGGCCATCTCCACACCGATGTAGCCGGCGCCGACGACGACCGCGCGACGGCCGCGCCCGGGGGACAGCGAGTCGAGCAGGGCCTGGCCGTCGTCGAGGGTCTGCACCCCGTGCACGCCCGCGGCGTCGGCGCCCGGCATGTCGGGGCGGATCGGGCGGGCGCCGGTGGCGATGACGAGTTTGTCGTACCGCGTCCAGGACTCGGCGCCGGAATCCACGTCACGCGCGCTCACGGCCCGTCGGTCCGGATCGATCTCGGTGACCTCGGTGCGCAGCCGTACGTCGATCCCGCGCGCGCGGTGCTCCTCCGGTGTGCGCGCGATCAGCTCGTCCCGCTCGGCCACGTCACCGCCGACCCAGTACGGGATCCCGCACGCCGAGAAGGAGGTGAAGTGACCGCGCTCGAAGGCAACGATCTCCAGTTCGTCGGGCCCCCGCATCCGGCGCGCCTGTGACGCCGCGGACATCCCCGCGGCGTCACCGCCGATCACGACCAGCCGTTCCCTGTCGCCCCGCTCGCCGTTCATCCTCATGCGAACACGCTACGGGGCGAGGGCATTTCACTCCTGGCCGGGCACGCTGGAGGAGTCCGGCACGGGGCGTGCGTGGGGCAGCGGGCCCGGGGCCGTCGTCGCGGGCGCGGCACCCGCACGGCGCGGGCGTACGAGGCGCAGCCACAGCAGCGCCAGCAGGGCCGCGAGCGCGGCGAACGGCAGGACTGCGCCGAGGGCCAGGGCGATCCAGCGGAGCATCGTGACGAACACGTGCCAGCCACCGGACAGCGCGTCCACGAAGCCCGGCGTGTCGTCCTCGGCGGCCTTCTTCACCGGCGTCCCGGACAGCGACAGGGTGATGGTCGCGAGGCTGGTGCGGTCCTTCAGCGACGCCTGCTGCGCGAGCAGCGCCTCCAGGTCCGCCTCTCGGTTGCTCAGCTCCCCTTCCAGGGTGACGACGTCGCCCAGCTTGGTCGCCCTGTCCATCAGCTCGCGGATCCGGGCCACGCTCGCCCGCTGCGACTTGATGCGGCTGTCCACGTCGACGACCTGGTCGGTGACGTCCTCCGCCTTCGCGGTGCGTTCGATCAGCTTGCCGGTGCCCTGGAGGTCGGCGAGGACCGCGTCGTACTCCGTGGTCGGCACGCGCAGTACGACCCGGGTCTGCTCGTGGCCCTCGGGGTCCCGGCTCGTGCTCTCGTTGCCGACGTAGCCGCCCGCGCTCTCGGCGGTCGTCCGGGCCGCCTCCAGGGCCTTGGGCACGTCCTTGACCTCGACGGTCAGCGAAGCGGTGCGGATGATGGCGCTCGGGGTGAGCTTGGGCGCCTTGCTGGGCGCCTTGGCATCCTCGGCCTTGCCGCCGGCGGCGCCCGCCGGCTGTTCCGCGCTGTCGGCGGCGGACTTCGAGGAGCCGCCCGAGTCGTTCGCGGCGCTGCATCCGGCGAGCGCCAGGGAGGCGGTGAGCAGGACCCCGGCCAGAATCCGGACGGAGGGTCCGGAGGGTCCGGAGGGTCCGGAGCGTGCGGCTTGTATGGATCGTGATGTGCGCATGGGCGGAGCCCCCCGATGATGACGACGACAAGTGATGCCCCTTCGACGCCCGGGCCGTCCGGAACGTTGGCCGTGGCCGGTTCCGATGCGGTCACGGTCCGGACTCGTGCGGGACACCGGGCCCGGGCGGGAGTGCCGGCGGGGTCTGAGAGAGTGGGGTCATGAGCGCAACGGGTAGGAGCACGCGGCATGTCGTCGTCATCGGGGCCGGCATCGCCGGCCTGGCCGCCGCCCACCGGCTGCTCGGACGCGGGATGCGCGTGACGGTCCTGGAGGCCTCCGGCCGGGTCGGCGGCAAGCTGCTGCCCGGCGAGATCGCGGGCGTCCGGGTGGACCTGGGCGCCGAGTCGATGCTCGCCCGCCGCCCCGAAGGGGTGGCGCTCGCGCGCGAGACGGGCCTCGCCGAGCAGCTCCGGCCGCCGGCCACCGCGACCGCCTCGATCTGGACCCGGGGCGCTCTGCGCCCGATGCCCAAGGGGCATGTGATGGGCGTCCCCGGCACCGCCACCGCCCTGACCGGTGTCCTGTCCGACGAGGGCCTGGCCCGCATCGAGCGCGACGCCGACCTGCCCAGCACGGAGATCGGCGACGACGTGGCCGTCGGGGAGTACGTGGCGGCGCGGCTCGGCCGGGAGGTCGTGGACCGGCTGGTCGAGCCCCTGCTGGGCGGTGTGTACGCGGGCGACGCGTACCGCATCTCGATGCGCTCGGCCGTCCCACAGCTCTTCCGGGCCGCTCACACGCACGACTCCCTCACGGCGGCCGTCCGCGACATCCAGTCCAAGGCCGCCGCCAGCCCGCAGACCGGGCCCGTCTTCATGGGCATCGAGGGCGGGGTGGGCCGGCTGCCGTCGGCGGTGGCCGAGTCGGTGCGGGCGCGCGGCGGCGAGATCCTGACCGGGACACCGGTCACCGCGCTGCGCCGGGAGGCCTCGGGCGGCTGGGTCGTCACCGCCCAGGGGCGTGCGCTGCACGCCGACGCGGTGATCGTCGCCGTACCCGCCCCGGCCGCCGCCGCGCTGCTGCGCGCCGAGTCCCCGGAGGCCGCGGCCGAGCTGGGTGCCGTCGAGTACGCCTCGATGGCCCTGGTCACCCTCGCCTACCGCCGCGGCGACGTCGCCCTCCCCGAGGGCAGCGGCTTCCTCGTGCCGCCGGTCGACGGCCGCACCATCAAGGCGTCGACCTTCGCCTCCCGGAAGTGGGGCTGGATCGCGGACGAGGATCCGGACGTCGTGGTGCTGCGCACCTCCGTGGGGCGTCACGGCGAGACGGAGATCCTGCGGCGCGAGGACGCCGACCTGGTCGAGGTCTCGCGGCACGACCTGCGCGAGGCCACCGGCCTGGACGCCGTGCCCCTCGAGAGCCGCGTGACCCGCTGGACCGACGGCCTGCCCCAGTACCCCGTCGGCCACCACGCGCGCGTGGCCCGCATCCGCGAACAGGTCGCCAAGCTGCCGGACCTCGCCGTGTGCGGCGCGCTCTACGACGGCGTCGGCATCCCCGCGTGCGTCGCGAGCGCGTACGCGGCGGTGGACCAGCTGGGCGGCGACCCGGCCGGTGTCGAGGAGCTGACGGCCAACCCGGTGCAGAGCCTGCACGGCGGAGCGGGAGAATAGGGACCATGAGTGACGACGCACCCACCACCGAGTCCGGCAGGATCCCGAACAAGGGCAAGCTGGCCAAGGACCTCAACGAGGTCATCCGCTACACCCTGTGGTCGGTCTTCAAGCTGAAGCACGTACTGCCCGAGGACCGCACGGGTTACGCCGACGAGGTCCAGGAGCTGTTCGACCAGCTCGCCGCGAAGGACGTGACGATCCGCGGCACGTACGACGTCTCCGGTCTGCGCGCCGACGCCGACCTCATGATCTGGTGGCACGCCGAGACCAGCGACCAGCTTCAGGAGGCGTACAACCTCTTCCGCCGCACCAGGCTGGGCCGCGCCCTGGAGCCGGTCTGGTCGAACATGGCGCTGCACCGCCCCGCCGAGTTCAACCGCTCGCACATCCCGGCGTTCCTCGCCGACGAGACGCCTCGCAACTACGTGAGCGTCTACCCCTTCGTGCGCTCCTACGACTGGTACCTGCTGCCCGACGAGGACCGCCGGCGCATGCTCGCCGACCACGGCAAGATGGCCCGCGGCTACCCGGACGTGCGCGCCAACACGGTCGCCTCGTTCTCGCTCGGCGACTACGAGTGGGTCCTGGCCTTCGAGGCCGACGAGCTGTACCGCATCGTCGACCTCATGCGCCACCTGCGCGCCTCCGAGGCCCGTATGCACGTCCGTGAAGAGATTCCGTTCTTCACCGGGCGCCGCAAGGACATCGGCGAGCTGATCGCCGGGCTCGCCTAGGCGCTCTTGCCCTTCAGGGAGTCCCGCAGCTGCTTGGAGGCGCCGTCCGCCGTGGCTTCGGGCCTCGGCTCCGGGTGCGGTGCGCAGGCCGCGCGCCGCCCCGGGAGGCGGCCTTCCAGCAGGTAGGCGTCCAGGTACGCGTTCACGCACTGGTTCCTGCCGCCCCCGATCCCGTGCGTGCCCGCGTCCCGTTCGGTCACCAGCACCGAGCCGGACAGCCGCCGGTTCATCTCCAGCGCGCCCGCGTACGGCGTGGCCGCGTCCCGCTCGGCCGCCAGGATCAGCACGCCGGGCAGTTCACCGGGTCCGGTCCGCACGTCCACCGGCCGCTGGCGGGGCGCCGGCCAGTAGGCGCACGGCAGGTTCATCCACACGTTGTCCCAGGTCTCGAAGGGCGCCACGCGCGCCAGCTGCGTGTTGTCGCGGTCCCACACCTTCCAGTCCGTCGGCCAGGCCGCGTCGTTGCACTCGACCGCCGTGTACACCGCGTTGCCGTTCTCGGCGTCGGCGGCCGTCTCCTGGCTCGGTGCGGCCAGCCGGACCAGCGGCTTCGCATCGCCCTTCAGATAGGCCGCCAGCGCGGCGGCCCGGCTCGCCCAGAAGTCGTCGTAGTACCCGGCGGTGAGGAAGGTGCTCTGCAGCTGCCCCGGCCCGACCTTCCCGCCCGCGGCCTTCGCGGCCAGCCGGCCGCGTGCGGTGTCGTAGCTGGCCTGCACCTTCACCGCCGTGTCACCGAGCCGGTAGACGTCGTCGTGCCGGGCGATCCACTCGCGGAAGTCCGTCCAGCGGTCCTCGAACGCGGCCGACTGGTCCAGGTTGTTGCGGTACCAGACCTTCGTCTGGTCCGGGTTCACCGCCGAGTCCAGCACCATCCGCCGCACGTGCCCGGGGAACAGCGTCGCGTACACCCCGCCGAAGTACGTGCCGTACGACGCTCCCATGAAGGTCAGCCGGTCCTCGCCCAGCGCCGCCCGCAGAACGTCCAGGTCACGGGCGTTGTTGACCGAGTTGTAGAACTCCAGCTTGCTGCCCGACCGTTCGGCGCAGCCCTGCGCGTACGCCTTCGCCTGGGCGATGCGCTGCTGCTTGTACTGCTCCGAGGGGTGCGTGGGCGACTGGGTGGGCGCCTTGATGAAGTTCTTGGGGTCCACACAGGACAGCGGCGACGAACGTTCCACTCCGCGCGGGGCGTAGCCGACCAGGTCGTAGGCGGCGGCGATCCGCTTCCACTCGGGCCGCGTTCCGACCAGCGGGAAGAGCATGCCCGACCCGCCCGGACCGCCCGGGTTGTAGACGAGGGAGCCCTGCCGGGGCACCTTCCGCTTGCTGTTGCGCGGGTCCTTGTGGGTGGCCCGTACCCGGCTGACGGTCAGTTTGATCTGCTTGCCCTCGGGGTGCGCGTAGTCCAGCGGGACACTCACCGTGCCGCACCGCATGCTGCCCGGGGCCTTCAGTTCGGCGGCGCACTTACCGAAGTCGATGCCGGCCGCGCGGGCGCGCGCGGCGGCCACCGCGGTCCCGCGCAGCTCGGGCGCGCCCGGCAGCCGGGGAGCGCCGTCCGCCGGGGCCGCGGCCAGGGAGGTCAGGAGCAAGGAACCGGCGGCCGAGTACAGGGCGGCAGCTTTCATCGCGTATCCCTTCGGTGAGCGGCGGCGATGGCACGGCTGCCACGGCCCGGCGACCACAAAAGGGATGTTTCGTTCGCCCGTCGTCGAAGGCAAGCACCGCCCGGCGGGTGTCGCCGTCTATGCCCCCTATGCGCCCCCAGGCCCTGTGCCGATGGGGGCCGATCTGCCCTTCGTCGACGTCGTGGCGGCAGGAGACGACGGACGCCCCGTCCTCACCGCCTCCCCGGCAGACGAGGAGGAGTCCTCCGGTTCCAGGCGAGTGCAGCAGTGGCGGGCCGGTCACGGCGGGTGCTTCGGCGGGGCTCGGTGAGCGCCCTGAGCGACTTCAGGGGATGTTCGTGACCGGGCGTCGGTGGGCATGCCAGGCAGTCCGTGCCGTTCACGGACCCGGAACGGCCGCTCGGGGTGTTGGCCGGTGGGCGGTGGACGTCTCCGGCGGTTCGGTCCCGTCCGCGGTCGGCGCCAGCCCGGTGATGAAGGTGCGGATCTCTTCGGCCTCGGGGACGGCGAGGGCGATGTACAGCTCAAGGGCCTGCCGGGCGTGGTCGTGGGCGAGGTCGATCCGGCCGAGGTCGCGGTGGACGTGCGCCAGGCCGTCGTGGGCGCGGGCCTGTTCGGGTCGGTAACTGCACTCGCGGGCGAGGGTCAGCGCGGTGTCGTGTTCGGCCGCGGCCCGGGCGAGGTCGCCCATGGAACGGGCGGCTTCCGCCAGGGCGTTGAGGGACTCGGCCTCGTCTCCCGGGAAGTCGAAGCGGCGGCTCAGTTCCAGGGCGCCGTCATGATGGTGCCGGGCCTCGTGGTAGCGGCCCTGCCGTTGGTACAGCAGTCCGATGTTGTTCAGGACGATGGTTTCACCGATGCGGGATCCGGTTTCGCGGTACACGTGCAGGGCTTGGCGGTGATGCTCGTGGGCGTCCTCGAATCGTCCTTGGCGCTCGTGGACGATGCCGAGGCTGGTCAGGCACCGGGCTTCGCCGCCGCGGTCGCCGAGTTCGCGGAAGAGTGCCAGGGACTGCGCGCAGTGGTCGTGGGCTCGGTCGTAGTCCCGCCGTCGCGTGGAGACGGTGCCGAGGTTCTGCAGTGCGCGGGCCGCGGCGCCTTGGTCGCTGCTCTCGCGCGCGAGGTTCAGGGCGTGTCGGTAGTGCTCGGCCGCTTGCTCGTACGCGCCGTGCCACCAGAAATGGACCTCGCCGAGGTCGAGGAGTGTGCGTGCTTCGGCGGCCGTGTCGCCGCTTCGGCGGCCGGCTTGGAGTGCCAGGCCGTGGAGTGCCAGTGCGTCGGCTTGGTGGGCGTGGCCCAGCAGGTAGCGATGCAGGGTGGCGGCCAGTTGGCTGGTGTGCGGGCGCCAGTCGTGGTCGGCGGCGTGCCGGCCGACCGCCATGAGGTTCGCCCGTTCGGTGTCCAGCCAGGTGATCGCCTCGGCCTCGTTCCGCGGGGCCGGGGCCGGGGTGTCCGGTGCGGGTATGCGTGGTCTGCGGTTCTTGCCCTCGGGGTAGAGGTGGTCGACGGCCGTGCTCGCGGTGTGGAGATAGTGGTGGAGGAGTCGGCCGAGGGCCTCGTGCTGGGCGTCGGGGGATTCCTGGGCTGCCGCGGTGGCCAGGGCGTGTTCACGCAGCAGGTCGTGGAAGGTGTAGCGGCCGGGCTGGTGCTGGATCAGGACGTGGGCGTCCAGGAGGTCTTCCAGAAGCATCTCGGCCTGCTCGGGCGGGAGGCCGGCCAGCGCGGCGGCCGCATCCGGGCTGATGTCACGGCCCGGCTGCAGCCCGACAAGCCGGAACATGCGCTGCTGATCGGGCGTCAGCTGCTCGTAGGACAGCGTGAACGCTGCCGCCACCCCCCTCTCCGAGGTGGCCAGCTCGGCCAGTCTGCGGCGCTGGTCGCGGAGCCGGTCGGCCAGGTAGGCGACGGTCCAGCGGGGGCGATGGTGCAGGCGGGCGGCGGCGATGCGGACGGCCAGCGGCAGGAAACCGCACAACTGCAGGACGTCGAGGACGGCCAGGGGTTCGGCGGCCGCCCGTTCGCCCACGATGGCCGTGAACAACTCCACGGCGTCCGCGGCAGGCAGCACGTCCACGGACAGGGCGTGTGCCCCGTCCAGGTCGGTCAGCCGCCGGCGGCTCGTGATCAGGATGAGGGCGCGGGAGGAACCCGGCAGCAACGGGCGTATCTGGTCGGCGCCGAGGGCGTTGTCCAGCACGGCCAGCACCCGGCGGCCGGAGAGTTCGGACCGCCACAGCGCGGCGCGATCGGCGACCGACGCAGGTATGTGCTGTGCGGGCACCCCGAGTTGGCCCAGGAGGACCTCGAGCGCGGCACCGGAGTCGAGCGGCGCCTGACCGGCGGTGTGGGCCTGCAGGTCCACGAAGAGCTGCCCGTCGGGGAACTGGTCTGCCAGGCGGTGCGCCGCATGGACCGCGAGCGTCGTCTTGCCGACCCCGGCCATCCCGTCGATCGCCGAAATCGTCACGACTGCACCACTGTTGCTCGTCCACTGGCGGGTCAGCCCGTCGAGCTCGCCGTCGCGTCCGGTGAAGTCCGGGACGTCGTACGGCAGGAAGTTGATCCCCTGGGGCTTCGCGGGCGCGGTGGCCGGCGCCCGGAGACCGGGTTCGTCCCGCAGGATGTCCTGTTCGAGCTTGTCGAACGCGTGGCCGGGGTCCAGCCCCTGCTCCTCGGCCAGAGCCGCCCGGAATTCTCTGGCCACGTGCAGCGCGTCAGGCTGGCGTCCTGCGCGGTGCAGGGCGAGCATCAGCCGGCAGCACAGCCGCTCCCGCAAGGGGTTGGCCGCCGCGTGGACGGTCAGTTCGTCGATGAGGTCGTCGTGACGGCCCAGGGACAGTTCCAGGTCGGCCAGGCGCTCGACGGCGGTCAGCCGCTGCCCGTTCAGGCGTGCTCTGGCGCCCTCGACGTAATGGGCGGTGATGTCGGCCAGCGGCTCTCCCCGCCACAGCGCCAACGCGGTACGTATCCGGTCCGCGGTGTCCCGCTCGTCGTCAGAGGTGGCCGGCGCCTTGGCGATCCGACTGGTGAACTCGTGCAGATCGAGTTGCCCCGGCTCGGGAGTGATCACGTACCCGGCCGGCCGAGTGGCCAGCATCCGGTCGGCTCCTGAAGCGCGCAGCATCCGTCGGATCGCGGCGATCGTGGTCTGGATCTGCGCGCGGGCAGAGTCCGGCGGCAGCGGCCCCCACATCGCGTCGATCAGGCGGTCCGTGCTGATGGTGACCCCGGCATGCAGCAACAGGTAGGCGAGTACCGCGCGATGACGGGGTGCCAGCCCAGGTGACTCCGGACCGGGAGCCAGGGCCTCCACCGGACCGAGGATCGTGAACCGCATACAGTCACTCCGGGGGTCACCAGCGCGTGCATCGAAGAAGCATCGGGAATGTATCAAGATCCACCGGCAGGGTTACCCGCATGCCAGGACTGCACACCATTGATCCGGAGAAGGCGACCGGTGAAGCCGCGACCCTGTTCACCGCCACGCACCAGGCCCTGGGAGTCATCCCCAACCTGGCCAAGGTGATGGCCAACAACCCGACCGTACTGAAGGGATACGTGGACGTCATCACCGCCCTGAGCGCGGAGGGGACCTTGTCGCCGGGTGTGCGCGAGCGCATCGCCTTGCTGGTGGCGCAGGAGAACCGATCCGACTACTGCCTGTCCGTGCATGCGTTCCGTGGGACCAAAGTGGCCGGACTGACCACGGCCGAGGCCACCCGCGCGCGGCGGGGCGAGGCCGACGACCCCTGGGCCGCCGCCGTCCTGGACCTGGCCGCCGCGGTGGTCCGGGACCACGGAGCCGTTTCCGACGCGCGGCTGGCCACAGCCCGGCACGCCGGCCTCTCCGACGCGCACGTCGTCGAGGTCATCGCCCACGTGGCGCTCAGCGTGTTCACCAACTACCTGGCCACCGCGGCGCGCATCGACATCGACTGGCCGCTCGTGCGCCACACCGACTGGGAGAACGCGATGACCTGAACGTACGCGATGACACGGTCAGGACCGGATCGCCCGAACCGGATCCCCCGGCCCGCCCCCACACAACATGAGCCATCCCCACCGAGGAGTCACACATGATCAGCGCCGTCCCGCTCACCCAGGTCTCGACCGAAGACGCCACCGCCTGGCATGCGGTCGTGGCGGCCTCGCTCGCCTGCGATCTGCCCGAGGAGCCCCGGCCCACGTTCGAGCAGATCCACGCCCGACTCACCGTCGCCGGGCGGGACAACCGCCGACTGCTGTGGCTGGCCACCACGGCCGACGGTGCGGTGGTCGGTGTGGCCGGGCTGCGGCTGTTCACCTCGCCCGGTCAAAGCCACCTGGCAGAGCTGGAGCTGCACGTCGCCCCGGACCGGCGGCGCTCGGGAGTGGGCTCGCACCTGCTGGCCACAGCCGTGAAGGCAGCACAGGCCGAACAGCGTCGCAGCCTGGTGGCCGCCGCACCCGGTGACGGACCGAGTGGCGCCTTCTGCGCCGCGCGCGGCTTCCGGCGCGTACTGGCACTCGACCACCTGCTTCTCGACGTCGCGCACGCCGACGATGCAGAGGCCGACGCCGAGCACCCCGGCTACGAGCTGGCCGGCTGGACCGGCACGGTTCCCGACGAGCTGGCCGAGGCGTTCGCCGCGGCCAAGAACGCGATGAACGACATGCCCACCGGCGACATGGACTACGGCAGCCAGACCTGGACCGCCGACCGGGTCCGCGCCATGGCCGAAGTGCTCGCCGACCGCGGTGACCTGCTGCTGACGACCGCCGCGCTCGGCAAGGGGGAGATGGCCGGATACACCGAGATCGTCATCCGGGCCGGGGAGACCCGCCGGGCCCTGCAGTACGACACCGTCGTGGTGGCCGCCCACCGCGGCCACGGGCTCGGGCTGTGGGTCAAGGCCGAGATGGTGCGCAGGCTCCGTGCCGAGCACCCCGGAGTCGTGGAGATCGAGACCGACAACGCACAGGACAACACCCACATGCTCGCCGTGAACCGCCGGCTGGGCTTCCGCTTCCACCGCAGCACCCACGAATACCAACTCGACCTGCCCGACAACTGACCACCCCCCTCCTTACCGCTCCTCCTCCTGACCGCTTCCCAAGGAGAACGTCCGATGCAGAAGTTCGAGACCCCCGACCCGATCGCCGCCGTTCTGGAGATACCCGCCGGCCGCATCAGCCTCGTCGCCGCCGACCGCGCCGAGACCACCGTCCAGGTGCGTCCCGCGGACGCGGCCAAGGGGCGCGATGTGAAGGCCGCGGAGCAGATCGCGGTCGAGTACGGCGACGGCGTGCTGCGCGTCGTCACACCGGAGGCGAAGAACCGGGTGCTGAGCAACCTTGGATCCGTCGAGGTGACGGTTCACCTGCCCACCGGCTCCCGCGTCGAGGCCACCGCCGCCGCCGCGGAGGTGCGCACCGAGGGCCGGCTCGGCGACGTCACCGCCCATGGCGCCCACCGCCGCATCGAGATCGCCGACGTGGAGGGCCTGCGTCTCACCGCCGTCGACGGCGACATTCACGTCGGCCGACTACGCGGCCCCGCGGAGATCTCCACCACGCGGGGCAGCATCACCGTCGACGAGGCGGTGCGCGGCACGGTGGTGCTCCGAACTCAGCACGGCGACATCTCGATCGCCGCCGCCCCCGGCATCTCCGCCACTCTGGACGCCGACCTCCGCCACGGCCGCGTCAGCAACGCCCTGAAGAACGACGGCTTCCCCGTACTGGACATCAGCGCCACCAGCAGCACCGGTGACATCGTCGCCCGCAGCCTCTGACCCCGTCATCCATCGTCTTCTCCTCTCCCCCCGACACTTCCACCCGACCAGGGAGCACCCCACCATGTCCCAGTTCACCGCATCAGGGCAGCGCAAGATCCGCGACGTGCTGGCCCGGCACGTGGAGTCCGGCAAGATCCCCGGCGTCGTCGCGCTCTTCAGCAAAGACGACGAAACGTACGTCGAGACGCTCGGCACGATGCAGCACGACGGCGGCGCCCCGATGCGCCGGGACACCATCTTCAGGATGGCCTCCGCCTCCAAGCCGCTCTCGATATCGGCGGCGATGGTGCTCCTGGACGAGTGCCGGCTGCGGTTGGACGACCCGGTGGACCAGTGGCTGCCGGAGCTGGCCGACCGTCAGGTCCTGAAGGCGTTCGACGGCCCCATCGACGAGACGGTCCCGGCGCGCCGTCCGGTCACCGTCCGGGACGTGCTGACCTCCACCTTCGGCCTCGGTATGGACATGACCTCGATCGGTACGCCGATCATGAACGAGGTCTTCGCGCAGGGGCTGACGCCCAACCTGCCCACTCCTATGCCCGACCAGGACGAGTGGCTGCGCCGCCTGGGTGCGCTGCCGCTGATGCACCAGCCCGGCGACCACTGGCAGTACCACATCGCCAGCGACCTGGCCGGCGTGCTGGTCTCCCGGGTGACCGGCAAGACCTTCGACGAGGTGCTGCGCGAGCGCGTCTTCGGCCCGCTGGGGATGAAGGACACCGGCTTCCACGTCCCGGACGAGAAGGTCGACCGCATGCCGGTCCTCTACGCGCCCGACCCGGCGTCCGGCGAGTTCCAGGTGTGGGACGAGTCCAAGGGCGGCCGGTGGAACATTCCTCCGGCGTTCCAGGGCGGCGGGGGCGGTCTGGTCTCCACCGCGGACGACTACCACGCCTACTTCAAGATGCTGCTGAACGGCGGCAAGCACCGCGGCGAGCGGATCCTGTCCAGGCAGGCGGTGGAACTGATGACCACCAACCGCCTCGCCCCCGCACAGAACGCCGCCCGCACCGAGCTGGCCACCAACAACGTCCACATCTCGTTCGGCCAGGGGCAGCACGGAGGCTGGGGCTTCGGGATGGCGGTACGGACCTACCGCGGCGACTACGCGCCCGTCGGCCAGTTCGGCTGGGACGGCGGCGCCGGCACCTCCACGTACGCCGACCCCGTCAACAACGTCGTCGGCATCCTCCTCACCCAGGTCGGCAGTTCCGCCCCCAACTCGGTCCACCTGATGCACGACTTCTGGACCACCCTCTACCAGGCGATCGAGGAGTAAGCGCCCACCCGGACCTCCGCACCGGCGCCCGCTCCGCCCCGCACTGCGGGGCGGAGCGGGCGCATGCCCCGTCCCTGCCCGTCGGACAGCGGTCCGGCGCCGGCCGGTCAGGCCGAGGCGTGACGGCGACGGAGGTGGTACGCGTGGGACCACCTCGCCCCAGTGACGGACCGGGCCGAAACCGAGCAGGGCGAGGATCTCGGTGAGGAGGGTCGGGTTGAAGACGTAGTTGTCAGCCGGCAAGCGAGCGGTAGGAGTACTCCTAGGCCCTGTCGTCGAACTCCCGCCAGGGCTGGTCGCGATGGGTGAAGGCAGCGCGCAGCTCCGGCTCGCCTATCGCCCGGATGCCGCGTACGGCGACGGAGGTGAGGAAGGACCGCTCGTCGCCGTCACCGGCCGGCCGCCGGGTCAGTGACCCCAGCAGGGCCTGTCCGGCCGGGGAGGCCCAGCGCGAGTACGGATGCACCTCGACCCGGGCGATGGCCAGGCAGCTCAGGGCGAGCGTGAGCGGCAGGGCGAACCACAGGGCGACGAGGAGGCGCGGCATCCCGGTCTGGGCGGGCATCAGCAGCGCGGTCAGGCCCAGTGCGAGGACGGTGAGCGCGGCGGCGCGCACCTGGCGGACCCCGGCCGCCACGGTCGTACCCGCGCCGTCGGGCACCGCGAGTCCGGCGTGCACCAGACTGTCGGCGAGCCGGCGTACCGCCTCGGCGCCGGCCGCCGCGGTCCGCACCGGAGCGATCCGGGACTGGCCTTCCGGCCCGATCGCCCCTATGACGGACCGCTCCATCTCGTCGCGGCCCCGGGGGTCGACCACCGTGGCCCACCCCGTGTGCGCGAGCAGCAGCCGTCGCTGCCGGGCCATGGAGACCATGGTCACATCGGCGACCCGCGCGGGGCCGCCGGACAGGAACGCCGCCTCGTACAGCGTCAGAGCGTGCCCCCGGTCCGCGGTGGTTCCGCCCGTGTCAGCGGCCGCCGCGCGTACGGCGGCCAGACACAGCCGGGTGCACGCGATGCCGGCGAACGCCCAGGCCAGGAGCAGCAGTAGGACCCAGAACATGACGTGTTTCTATGCCAGTGGCCTGGGAAATGCCATGCCCTGTTCACTATCCGGACCGAGTGTTGTCGGTCTGTGACGTTCCGTTTTTCCCGCAGTTCAGGGGCCATTGGACGGGGGCGGGCCGGAGGCGGCGGGCGGCAGGGAGTACGTAGTGGAGGGCGACGGCGCGACCGGCACCGCGGAGCCGGGGTCGACCGCAGGGGGTGTGGGCACGGGGGAGGGGGACGCCGCGAGATCCCGGGCCAGCGCCGAGAAGTCGACGTACCCGGTCGCCTCCAGGACCTTGATGTGGTCCAGTACGGTCGTGTTGGCGTCGTCGGCCAGATCGCGGACCAGCGAGTTCTGGGTCCCGGCGCGGACCTGGGCGACCAGGGAGAACACCCGGCCGTGCGCGAGGCGGAGGATGCCCGCGAACTTGCGGTCGAAGTCCTGGCCCTGCGCCGCGTCCAGGGTGGCGAGCCACTGATTCTGCTGCTCGTTCGGCTCGTTGGGCAGGGGCACGCCGAGCTGGGAGGCCACGGTGCGGACGTGGGCGTCGAGGGAGGTGTGCCCGTCGATCAGGTGCTGTCCGGCGTCCCGTACGGCCTGTGTGGTCCCCTTCCGCTTCGCCAGCTGACCGGCGGGCAGCTCCCAGAGACCCGCCAGGCGGACCTTGGTGACGAAGTCCCGGTCCTGCGCCGACAGCGGACCGTACGGGGTCGTCACGGTCTGCGCGCTCAGCACGCTCGCGCCGGTCGTGCCCGGCTGGTCGGCATACGACCAGAGCGGGATGAGCAGCGCCGCGCACGTCGCCGCCATGCCTATGACGATGAGTCCGGTGCCGCTGAATATGCCTCGGCCCTTGATCGGGGGTCGCGGTCGCATGGTGCCTCCTGCACCGCACACCAGAGTGCATCGGGGTGGGTGCGGGACTGGCATATTACTGCGGGGTCGGGGGTGGCCAGGCACAGTGCCGTTGAGCTACGGGCCGTCGGGGCCGGGAGTGAGGGAGACACCCGGCAGGCGCAGGCCCAGGCACCCGGCAGGCCCAGGCCCAGGCTCAGGCGCAGGACCGGCAGGCACCGGCCACCCGGCAGGCGCCGGTGGGCGCCCCGACCCCGCCCGGCACCAGCGCCGGGCGCCTCGCTCACCCCCTCCGCAGCAGCACCCGCGCCCGCGCCGCCAGCCCACGGGACCGCGGCGCCGGACCCGCGCGGTGGAGCCACCACTCCCGCAGCTCCCGCCGCACCCGCGCATCCTCCGGCCGCCCGACCTTCAGCAGATGCCCCGCGAAGTCCAGCGCATCCCGCCGATACCCCCCGCTCATCGGCCGCACGCGCGCATACCCGAGGAACGCCTCCCGGTACCCCGCCCCGAGAATCACCGGCAGCTCCGGTGCCACCTTCGCCACCACGTCCGCCCGCTTCGCCGCGAGCGCCCGCGCCTGCACCCCCATCCGCACCCGGTCGAACCCTTCCGGCACCGGCGTCCCGGCCACCAGCGAGGACAGCACCGCGGCCTGGGCGACGCCGAGCCGCTGCCGGGCCTCGGGCGGAGCCAGGAGGACGACGCCCCCCGCGGACACTGCGCCGGCCGTGGCCGCCGCACCTTCCACGGGCGCCGTCCCGGCAGCCGCAGCCTCCGCAGGCCCCGCCCCGGCAGTCTCCACTTGCCCCGCCCCGGCAGCCCGTCCGGCCGCAACGGACTCCCGGATCGCCTCCAACTCCCGCTCCAGCTCGGCCGGTTCGGGGAAGTTCTCGTCCCGCTCCAGCAGCACTCCGGGAGGTGCGGCCCGGGACGCGAGGTCGGTCAGGATGTCCAGCACCGGACGCGGCACGGGGTGTGCATGGCTGTCGTGCCAGACGCCGTCGCGCTCGAAGCCGCCCGCGACATGGACGTAGGCAAGGGCCTCCAGGGGCAGCGCGGCGAGCGCCTCGGCCGGGTCCTCGCCGCGGTTGACGTGGTTGGTGTGCAGGTTCGCCACGTCGATGAGCAGCCGTACCCCGGTCCGCTCGACCAGCTCGGCCAGGAACTGCCCCTCGCTCAGCTCCTCGCCCGGCCAGGAGAACAGCGCGGCGATGTTCTCCAGGGCCAGCGGCACGGGCAGCGCGTCCTGGGCGATCCGCACGTTCTCGCAGAGCACGTCCAGCGCGTCCCGGGTGCGCGGCACGGGCAGCAGATGGCCCGCCTCCAGGTGCGGCGAGGCGGTGAGCGCGCCGCCCGCCCGTACGAACGCGATGTGCTCGGTGACCAGCGGAGCGCCGAGCGCCTCCGCCCGCTCGGCGAGTGCCGTCAGCCGTCCCGCGTCGGGCCGGTCCGCGCCGCCGAGGCCGAGGGAGACGCCGTGCGGGATCACGGTCACCCCGCGCTCGCGCAGGCGCAGCAGCGAGTCGGGGAGGTGGCCGGGGCAGACGTTCTCCGCCACGGCCTCCACCCAGTCGATGCCCGGCATGCGCTCCACGGCGTCCGCGATCTCCGGCCGCCAGCCGATTCCCGTGCCCAGTCGCCGCATGGCTCCACCCCCTCGGTCGAATGTCGGGGGTATGGCCCGGCCGGGCGGATCCGAATCCCCGCCGAGCCGCCTTCAGAGGAACATTTGAGGTTCGGTACCCGCCCTACCGCCGTCACCGCCGTACGGGCCGCCCCGCGTCACCCGGTGCTCCCTACCGCAGCGCCGGATGATCGGCGACCACGGTGCAGGAGCCGGGAGCGATCTCCGTGAAGCCCGCGTCCCGTACCAACGGCAGCCCGCTGCCGGTCAGCTCGCGCCACTCGGCGGGATCGGCCGTGCGCACGGCCAACGGGAACCCGGCCCCCGCCCACGCGGTGCGGGCCTCGTCGGACAACGCCCACCAGGCCAGCTGGGCGCCGTGCCCCGCCTGGGCCATCGCCTTGCCGGCCGACATCTCCAGCCCCGGGTTCAGCCACAGCACCGGCTGCGCACGATCGGCGCCGGCCGGCGGTTCCGGATCGTCCAGCTCCGTCCCCGACACCTGCAGCTTCACCAGCTCCTTGGGCCAGCCGTCCAGTGGCACCGGCGGGAAGACCCGCACCTCGGCGGACTTGCCGGTCACCGTGATCCCGGGCAGCGCCTCGGCCCGCCGCCACTCGGCCCCCCGGGCCCGCCGCACGACCTTCCGGATCCGAGCGTCCTCCCAGTCCCGCACGGCCTCGGCCCACTCTCCGTCACCGGCGGCCCGCTCATCACCGAGCAGGACGAGCACGGCCCGCGCGGCCGCCTCCAGCGCATCGGTACGAGCAGGAGGGGCACTCCGTTCGATGCGCACGACGAGCGGCAGCACGTACTGGGGCGCCTCGTCGCGGGGGGTGCGCTCGGAGTGGAAGGGACTGTCACGGGGGGCGGTCGGTACCTGGCTCACAGGAGTCAACCCTACGAGCTGTCCCTCCGGACTGGATACGCTGGCCCGTCATGATCAACGGGAGGGCGCCGGGATGAGCCAGTACTTCGACATCGGCGACGAGACGCTGTGGAACCCGTCGAACGGAGCCGCGCGGCTCTTCCTGCTGCAGGTGGCGGCCTTCGAGGAGGAGGTGGGGCTGCCCTCGGGGTTCGGGCCGATGGAGAACGACGAGTGCCGGCTGGACCCGGTCGCGTTCGAGGCCTTCCTCGACGCGCTGCTGGCGCGGCACCGGAGAACGAGCCACGCCGTCCTGCTGGCCCTGTCCGAAGGCTTCGTGGCCACCGTGCTGGTGCTGGCGGAGCGCGCCGGGATCGAGGCGGACTGGGAGCGGCTCGAAGAGATCCCGTCGGGCCCCCTCTCGGACGTGCAGGCCGGGGCCCGCACGGGGATGTCCACCCCGGCGGACGCCGGCGTGTGGGGGACGGCACTGCGCGAACGGGCACAGGAGCTGGGCCGCCGCATGCCCCGCTGAACCGGAACGAGCAAGCGCCCGCCGCCCGCCGGTCACCCTGAGCAGGCGGTGCGCTGTGCCTCCTGCCACTCGCACACCGGGCAGAGCGTGATGCCCTTGTACGACTGCGGGTACTCCGTGGGCTCCTGACACAGAACGCACTCGGCATACGGCGGGCCGTCGGCCTTCGGGGGCCGGGCCGCGTCAGTGACCGTGCAACAGTCCTCGTCGCTCATGCCCTCAGCGTAGGACGGTCACCGGTGGCCCTTCGTCTCCCCGATCAGCTCGGAGACCTTCACGAACCGGTACCCCTGCTTGCGCAGCTCGGGCACGACCGTGCGGACGACCTGCTCGGTCGTCGGCGCGGCGCTGCGGGTGCAGTGCATGACGACCACCGACCCGGGCTTCACACCGTCCAGCACCTGCCGGACGACCGCGTCGGCGTCCGTGGCGAACGCGTCCCCGCTCACCACGTCCCACTGCACCGCGGTGACCCCGATCCCGCTGAGCGCGCGCAGCGCCTGACGGTCGTAGCAGCCGCCGGGGAAGCGGAAGTAGGGCAGCGCGTCGGATACGCCCGCCTTGTGGAGGGCGGTGTACGCCCGCTCGACGTCCGTCCGCATCCGGTCCGGGCCGACGGTCGGCAGCCCGTAGCAGTCGTCGGTGAACGCGTAGTGGCTGTAGGAGTGGTTGGCCACCTCGAACTGCGGGTCGTGGCCGAGGGAGCGGGCCTGCGCCGGGTACTGCTCGGCCCACCGGCCGGTCATGAAGACGGTGGCCGGCACCTTCAGCGTGCGCAGGGTGCCGATCAGGTCCGGGTTGTCGAAGTGCTCGCCGGAGGCGGCGCGGGGCCCCTGGTCGGCGGTCATGTCGGCGTCGAAGGTCAGCGCGACGGTCTTGCCCAGGGTGCGCGGACCGTGCTCGAACACCGGGGTCAGACCGTCCGGGCCCGGGGCGAGCACGGGTGCCCGGGAGCCGGACGGGGAGGCGGCGGTGCCGGGCTCGGCGTGGGCCGGCCGTGCGGTGCCGGGGGTGCCCGCGGTACCGCAGGCGGCGAGGGCCGCGCCCAGGGCGCAGACGGCGGTGATACGGCGTGCTGGTGCAATCACAGTATGAAAGTAGGACTAAATGATCGGTTATGCGTTGATATGACCAGTGGCACGGCGAGGCGGTCACCCGCACGGCGGCCAACCACCCCTCACCCACGTGAACAACGCCGCGGGTCAATCCGCCTGGCGCCCGTACCGCCCGGTCAGGGTCCCCGTGGCCAGCGTGTGGCCGGACAGGGCGTGGAGGAGGTCGGCGCGGGTGGCGTCGGCGGTGAGGTCCGGGCGGCGGTCGGTGGCGTACACCGTCAGGACGTAGCGGTGCGGGCTGTCCCCGCGGGGCGGGCAGGGGCCGCCGTAGCCCGTCCTGCCGAAGTCGTTGCGGCCCTCGGCCGCCCCCCGCGGGTGCTCGCCGGCGGTGAGGTGGCCGGCGTGCGGGTCGATGTCCCACACCAGCCAGTGCGTGAAGGTGCCGCGCGGGGCGTCCGGGTCCTGGAGCAGGAAGGCCAGGGAGGAGGCTTGCGGGGGTACGCCGGTGACGGCGAGCGGAGGCGACACGTTCTCGCCCTCGCAGGTGTAGCGCCGCGGGATCGTGCCGCCGTCGGCGTAGGCGGGGCTCATCACCGTGAGCCGGTGGGAGGTGGTGGGGGAGGGGGCCGAACCCGAGCCGCTCCGGTCCCCGCACCCCGACACGACGGCCGTCGCGGCCACGACGGCGATCACCCAACCCTTGCGCATGCCGGAACGCTAACCGGAGCGCTGCTTTCCGTCGCCGTTCGGCGCGGGCTGCTGCGGGCCCTTTTCCAGGAAGTGCAGCAGTTCCACCGGGATCGGCAGGACCAGAGTGGAGTTCTTCTCGGCCGCCACCGCCATCACGGTCTGCAGCAGCCGCAGTTGGAGGGCGGCCGGTTGGTCGGACATCTGCTCGGCGGCCTCGGCGAGCTTCCTGGAGGCCTGCAGCTCGGCGTCGGCGTTGATGATCCGGGCCCGGCGCTCCCGGTCGGCCTCGGCCTGGCGGGCCATGGACCGCTTCATCGTGTCCGGCAGGGACACGTCCTTGATCTCCACCCGGTCGACCTGGATGCCCCAGCCGACGGCCGGGCTGTCGATCATCAGCTCCAGGCCCTGGTTGAGCTTCTCCCGGTTGGAGAGCAGGTCGTCCAGGTCGCTCTTGCCGATGATCGAGCGCAGCGAGGTCTGCGCCATCTGGGAGACCGCGAACTTGTAGTCCTCGACCTTCACCAGCGCGCTCGTTGCGTCGACCACCCGGAAGTAGACGACCGCGTCCACACGCACGGTGACGTTGTCGCGGGTGATGCCCTCCTGGGCGGGCACCGGCATGGTGACGATCTGCATGTTCACCTTGTGCAGCCGGTCCACGAACGGGATCACCAGCGTCAGGCCCGGTTGCCGGGTGTCACCCGCGACCCGCCCGAGCCGGAACAGCACACCCCGCTCGTACTGCTTGACCACCCGTGCTGCCATCGCCAGATACACGACGCCCACGGAACCCAGTGCCGCGGCGGCGCCCAACAGCTCCTGAAGCATGGTGACCTCCTTGCCGAAGGCCTGCCTTCTGTCCGCTGCTGCAACGATATGCCCGGCCCGGGGCGGAAGCCATGGGCCGGGCAGCAGGGTCCGGGCCGGGGTGCCGAGGGGCGTCGGCGCCCCGGCCCGGTGACGACCGCCCGGTGTCAGGCGGCCGTGGCTCTCACCGGCTCCTCCGGCTCCGTGACCTGGACCGGCTCGGTACCTTCCGCGCTGTGCCGGGCGGCCCAGTTCTCCAGGGCCTTGCGGCAGGCGTGGTCCAGATGGTGCAGGCCGGACAGATTCAGGCGCACCGGGCGGTCCTGGGGCAGCGACTCCAGGCTGTCGAGGATCTTCGGCAGCCGCAGGAAGGTCGCGTTGCCCGACAGGTACGCCTCGATCGGGCCCGCGCCCTTGTCGACGACCTCAAGCCGGATGTGCGAGGCCTCCCAGGCCGTCTTGACGATCGCAAGGGCGAGGCCGATGAGCACACCCTCGAACATGCTGACCGCCACGATCGAGACGGCGGTGACGGCCAGGATCAGCGCCTCCCCCCGGTGTTCGCGCCACAGCCCGGCCAGCGCCCGGACCGGCACCAGCTTGGCGCCGGAGTAGACCAGGATGCCCGCGAGGGCCGGGATCGGGATGTAGGCGAGCACGCCCGGGAGCAGAGCCGCGAACAGCAGCAGCCAGACGCCGTGCAGCACACGGGACGCCTTCGTCCGGGCGCCCGCCTGCACGTTGGCCGCGCTGCGCACGATCACCGCGGTCATCGGCAGCGCGCCGAGCAGCCCGCACACGGCGTTGCCCGCGCCCTGGGCGATCAGCTCCTTGTCGTACTCGGTGCGCGGCCCGTGGTGCAGCCGGTCCACGGCCGCCGCACTGAACAGCGACTCGGCGGACGCGATCAGGGTGAACGCGACGACCGTGCCGAGCACCCCGACGCTCGCGAGCTCGGCGAAGGCGCTCATCGGCGGGGGCTGGACGGAGTCCAGCAGCCCCTTCACCTCGACGGTGGCCACCGGCAGGCCGAGCGCGAGCGCGGCCAGCGTGGCCAGGCCGACTGCGGCGAGCGGACCGGGCACCGTCCGCACCTTCGCCGGCGCGTGCTTCCACAGCACCAGCACCGCGACGGTGCCCGCGCACAGGGCGAGCGAGAGGAGCGCCGGCCTGTTGCCGAGGACGTCCAGGAACGCCCCCGGCAGCCCGGCCATCTTGCCCAGGCCCGAGTCGGGAGCCTTGGCCGCCATGGCCGGATACAGCTGCCCGGCGATCAGGACCAAGCCGATCCCGGCCAGCATGCCCTCGACGACCGACACCGAGATGGCCCGGAAGTACCGGCCCAGCCTCAGCGTGCCCATGAGGAGCTGGAGCGCGCCGGCGGTGAGCACGACGGCACCGAGGACCGGCAGCCCGAACTCCTTGACCGCCTCGTAGACGAGCACGGTCAGTCCGGCGGCCGGTCCGGACACCTGGAGGCTGCTGCCGCGCATCAGCCCGGTGACGAGGCCGCCCACGATGCCGGTGACCAGGCCGAGTTCGGCCGGCACCCCGGAGGCGACGGCCACGCCCACGCACAGCGGGAGCGCGACCAGGAACACGACGAGGGAGGCGGCGAAGTCCTGCTTCAGATGGGGGAAACGGGATATGAGAGTGCTGTTCATCGGCGCGCTCACAGGGCTTCGAAGGTGTCGGTCTGCGGGCGGTGCGTCCGGACGGCGCCGGTGTGCACCTCGTAGTACCAGGCGTGCAGGCCCAGCTGCCCCTGCGCCAGCTTTCGCGCGATGCACGGATACGAGCGCAGCCGCAGCAGCTGGGTGAGGGCATGGCTCTGGACGCCCTCGGCGACCTCGGGGTCCTCGGCCGCGCCGGCCGGGCGCGGGGTGGCGTGCGCCAGCCAGTCGCGCACGGCGGGTACGGCGGTCAGGTCGTCGCCGCGCACCAGCGCGCCGACGGCCCCGCAGTGCGAGTGGCCGCACACGACGATGTCGCGGACGCCGAGCACCTCGACGGCGTACTCGATGGTGGCGGCCTCGCTGGTGGGGTGCTGCGAGGTGTACGGAGGGACGATGTTGCCCGCGGTGCGCAGCTCGAAGAGCTCGCCGGGGCGGGCGCCCGTGATCAGGGCCGGGACGACCCGGGAGTCGGAGCAGGTGATGAACAGGACCTGCGGGGACTGGCCTTCTGCGAGTTTGGCGAACTCCTCAGGGCGCTGTCCGAAGGTGCGGGCGTTGTCGATGAGGGGCTGCATATGTGTGGATTCCTCCTGGCGCGCCGCAGCGGCGCGTCGGGCTTGCACGACGTTCGTGGGGGGCGAGCCGTCTCTCAGCAGCGGAAGACCTGAAGAGCTGCCGGGGAGTGGGCTCTGGAGGATCTCGAGGTGCGGTGGTGCGGTGCACCGGATGCGGCCGGCGCCTGTGGGGCGGCCGCCTGACGGGCTATGGGCGGGCGCTCGTGCGCCCAGCCGGAGACGGAGCCGCGCTGCCGGTCGCGCAGGTGCCGGCCACCCGCGGCGGGCTCCTGCGAACAACCGCTGTCGCGGAGCGTGTACGCCCCGTTGCGCGCGGGATGGGTGGGGTGCACGGTTTCGGGTGCAGCTTTGGCCTTCGCGTGACTCGCTGTGTGCGCGGTTGCGAAGGTTCCCGTCGGTGCGAAGAACTGCAGGGCGAGCAGGGCGGCGCTGAGCAGGGTGAGCACGGCCCGGGCCGTCGTACCTCGGAACATGCACCCTCCTCCCGAGAGCTCACGCCTCTTGCCCACGCCAAGCATTGGTCAATGGATGGTCAAGAAACACGTTAACCCTGCAAAGTCCTTTGCAGGGTTAACTGGGCGTTACGAGCGCAAGAGAGCGTGAAAAGTGCGGGCGAGTGGCTTGAACTGGCCCTTGACCCGGGGGTGTCTGATCGGCTGTCAGGGGCGGCTAGGAGGCGAGGAGTCCCTTGGCGTCCCGGGCCAGCGCGGTGAGCCGGGATATCGCGCGGAAGTACTTCTTGCGGTATCCGCCGTTCAGCATCTCCTCGCTGAACAGCCGGTCGAACGGCAGCCCCGACGCGAGCACCGGGACCTCACGGTCGTACAGGCGGTCCGCCAGCACCACCAGCCGCAGCGCGGTCGACTGGTCCGGCACCGGCTGCACATCGGTGAGGCACACCGCCGTCACCCCGTCGGTCAGGGCGCCGTACCGGCTCGGGTGCACCTTGGCCAGGTGCTCCAGCAGATGCGGGAAGTCGTCCAGGGAGGCGCCCGCTGTGGCGTACGCCGCCTTCGTCACCTCTTCGTCGGAGAACGGCGCCGGAGCCTCGGGCAGGCCCCGGTGGCGGTAGTCCTCGCCGTCGATGCGCAGGGGGCGGAAGTGGGCGGACAGGCCCTGGATCTCGCGCAGGAAGTCGGCGGCGGCGAACCGGCCCTCGCCCAGCTTCCCGGGCAGCGTGTTGGAGGTGGCGGCGAGCGCCACGCCTGCCTCGACCAGCTTGCCGAGCAGTGTGGAGACGAGCACGGTGTCGCCGGGGTCGTCCAGCTCGAACTCGTCGATGCAGAGCAGACGGTGGCCGCTGAGCGTTTGCACGGTCTTCTGGAAGCCGAGCGCGCCGACCAGGTTGGTCAGTTCCACGAAGGTGCCGAACGCCTTGAGCGCGGGCTCGGCCGGGGTGGCGTGCCACAGGGAGGCGAGCAGGTGGGTCTTGCCCACGCCGTAGCCGCCGTCCAGGTAGACGCCGCGGGGACCGGCCGGGGTCTTCGGCGCCCTGGCCCTGCCGAAGCCGAAGAATCCGCGCCGGCCGGAGCCGGAGGCGTGTGCGCCGCCGAGTCCGGCCGCGAAACCTTCCAGCACCCGCACCGCCTCGGTCTGGCTCGGCTGGTTCGGGTCCGGGATGTACGTCGCGAAGCGCACCGAGTCGAAACGCGGCGGCGGCACCATCTCGCCGACCAGACGGTCCGCGGGGACGTGCGGCTCACGGGTGCACAGGGACAGCGGGCCCGCATCGGTCAAAGGGCTGGAACCGGGGGCGGTGGTGGAGGACGACACGGTTACCCATGCTAAGCGCCGTGTCACACTGCACGACATGCGACGCCTGTTCCCTGTGACCGACGAAACAGCAGCCCAGGCCTTCGGCGGGGGCGCGGAGGGGGAGGAGGGGCATGGGGCGGCCGCGGCTCATGCGGCTCCCGCGCCGGACGGGACCGGCGGTTCTGCCGGTGCCGATGGGCTCGTGAACCGTGAGTGGAGCCTCGCCGAGCTGGCCGCCGCCTACGCCTATCCGGAGCCGGTGCCCGGGGCCGGTGCCCCGCGGCCGTGGCTGCGGGCCAACATGGTCTCGACCCTCGACGGCGCCGCCCAGCACGAGGGGCACTCCCAGCCCATCTCCAGCGCGGCCGACATGCGCGTCTTCGGCACGCTCCGCGCGCTCGCCGACGCGATCGTGGTGGGAGCGGAAACGGTACGGCAGGAGGGGTACCGCCCGGCACGCGCGCGTGCGGAGTTCGCGGAGGCCCGGAAGGGCGCGGGGCAGGGCCCGGCCCCGGCGATCGCGGTCGTCACCACCGGTCTGGAGCTGGACTTCTCCCTGCCACTGTTCACCTCGCCCCTGGTGCCCACTCTGATCCTGACCGGTGCCGGCGCGCCCCCGGACCGCGTCGCCGCCGCCGAGAAGGCCGGCGCCCGCGTGGTCGTCGCGGGGGACGGCATGGGCGTCGACCCGGCCCGCGCGGTACGCGCCCTCGCCGATCTCGGTCACACCCGGCTGCTCACCGAGGGCGGTCCCCGGCTGCTCGGCCAGCTGGTGGCCGCGGAGGTGCTCGACGAGCTGTGCCTGACCGTCTCGCCGATGCTCACGGCGGGGGACGCCCAGCGCATCGCCGGAGGGCCGTCCGTGGCCGTTCCGCGCCGCTTCGAACTGATGTCCTTGCTGGAGGACGACGGTTTCCTGTTCAGTCGTTACCGGCGGTCCTGAAAACAGCGGAATCAGCCGTTCCGTTTGGCTTTCGGCGGGCACACTAGGTCCGGCACTACCCGTGCGATCACGGGGCAGGATGGTTTCCGCAGGGCCTTGCCGGGCCCACGGAGGACGCAGGGCCCCACCGGGCCCTCGAAGGAGAAGAGGCGCCTGGTGTTCACAAGCGTTCTGATGATCGAGAAGGCTCTGACATCCGCCGACGTGGAGTTCGTCACCACCTTGCACGGGGACGAGCCGGTCTCCTTCCACGTACTGCTCCAGCCGCGCGGTGACCAGGCGGACCGGCTGCTGCGGGCCATCGACGACATCGCGCTCGGCGAACTGGACGAGGCCCGCCGCGAGGGTGCGACGCCCGAGGGCGAGGAGGCCAGGAGCGTGGGACAGCAGGCGCTCGATGTGTCCCTGACGGCCCTGCGGACCGCCGGCAGCGAGGCCGAGGGACGATTGGTCGAGGATCATCCGCTCGACGCGCTGAAGGCTCTGGTCGCCGAGGCCGGGGCCGATGAGGTCATCGTGCTGACCGATCCCCACTATGTGGAGGAGTTCTTCCACCGGGACTGGGCCTCCCGGGCCCGGCACAAGGTCGGTGTGCCGGTGCTGAAGCTGTTCTCGCACAGCAAGGCGTAGCCGCTGCCGCTTCGCCCGGCCGTCGGGGTGGCGGGGAACGGCGGGCGCGATCTCGGCTGCGGGTGGTCCGCGGCCGGCCGTCCAGTACCCCGCGCCCCCGCGGGCCGGCCGCGCCTGCGCCCCTTGCGAGGTGCCCCGTGTTCCAGCGCATAGGCTAGGCCTGCTCTAGCCCGCACCGTCTCTGGGGAGAAACACATGGCACCCGGCCTTCCCACCGCCATGGACCGTCCGCACTTCATCGGCATCGGCGGCGCCGGGATGTCGGGCATCGCCAAGATCCTCGCGCAGCGTGGGGCCAAGGTGGCCGGGAGTGACGCCAAGGAGTCGGCGACCGCCGAGGCGCTGCGCGCCCTCGGTGCGACCGTGCACATCGGGCATGCCACCGAGCACCTCGCCGACGACGCGAGCTGTGTCGTCGTGTCCTCGGCGATCCGCAAGGACAACCCGGAGCTGGCCCGCGCCGCCGAGCTGGGCATCCCGGTGGTGCACCGCTCCGACGCGCTCGCCGCGCTGATGGAGGGCCTGCGGCCGATCGCCGTGGCCGGTACCCACGGCAAGACCACCACCACCTCCATGCTGGCGGTCTCGCTCGGCGAGCTGGGCCTGAAGCCGTCGTACGCCATCGGCGGCGACCTGGACGCGCCCGGCTCGAACGCGCTGCACGGCGAGGGCGAGATCTTCGTCGCCGAGGCCGACGAGTCGGACCGCAGCTTCCACAAGTACGCGCCCGAGGTCGCCATCGTCCTCAACGTCGAGCTGGACCACCACGCCAACTACGCCTCGATGGACGAGATCTACGAGTCCTTCGAGACCTTCGCCGGCAAGATCGTGCCCGGCGGCACGCTGGTGATCTCCGCCGACCACGAGGGTGCGCGGGAGCTGACGCGGCGGCTGTCCGGGTCGGTGCGGACCGTGACCTACGGCGAGGCCGAGGACGCCGACGTGCGGGTCCTCGCCATCGTGCCGCAGGGGCTGAAGAGCCAGGTCACCGCGGTGCTGGACGGGCAGGAGCTGACCTTCGCGGTCTCCGTGCCCGGCCGTCACTACGCACTCAACGCGGTCGCCGCGCTGGCCGCCGGCGCCGCCCTCGGCATCCCCGCCGGCGAGCTGGCGCCCGCGCTGGCCGCCTACACCGGTGTCAAGCGGCGCCTGCAGCTCATGGGCGAGGCGGCCGGCGTGCAGGTGATCGACTCCTACGCCCACCACCCCACCGAGATGACCGCCGACCTGGAGGCCATGCGCGCCGCGGCCGGTGACTCCCGGATCCTGGTCGTCTTCCAGCCGCACCTGTTCTCCCGCACCCAGGAGCTGGGCAAGGAGATGGGCCGGTCGCTGGCGCTCGCCGACGCCTCGGTCGTACTCGACATCTACCCGGCCCGCGAGGACCCGATCCCCGGGGTGACCAGCAAGCTGATCATCGAGGCGGCGCGCGCGGCGGGCGCCGACGTCACCGCCGTGCACGCCAAGGCGGAGAGCCCCGCGGTGATCGCGGGAATGGCGAAGCCCGGTGATCTCGTTCTCACCATGGGCGCGGGCGACGTGACCGACCTGGGCCCGCAGATCCTGGACCGCCTGTCGCAGCAGTAGAGGGGCTGAAGCTCATGTCGTACGACGTCGAGAAGCCGGACGAGCAGTGGCGCGCGGAGCTGACGCCCGGCGAGTACGCCGTGCTGCGCCAGGCCGCCACCGAGCCGGCCTTCACCGGTGAGTACACGGACACCAAGACCACGGGCGTCTACTCCTGTCGTGCCTGCGGTGCCGAGCTGTTCACCTCCACGACCAAGTTCGAGTCGCACTGCGGCTGGCCGTCCTTCTACGACCCGAAGGACACCGACGCGGTGGAGCTGATCGAGGACCGCTCCCACGGCATGGTCCGTACCGAGGTCCGCTGCGCCCGCTGCGGCTCCCACCTCGGCCATGTCTTCGAGGGCGAGGGCTACCAGACCCCCACCGACCAGCGGTACTGCATCAACAGCATCTCGCTGCGGCTGACGCCGGACGAGGCCTGACACCACGGGGGCTCCAGGGGCGGCCGGGACACCTGGGACCGGTGCCCGGCGCGCTCCGGTTTGAGAGTCTGTGAGGGTGATGGGTGTCGCGCGCTGGATCCAGACCCGTCGCAAGCCCGTGCCCGCCGACGGCCACCGTCAGGAGGACGGGGCCGGCGATCCGGAGGGCGACGCGCCGCGGCTGGCGCTGCTGCGCGCCGCCGCCGGCGGGATCGGTACGACCCTCGACGAGGAGACCACCTGCTCCGAGCTGACCCGGGCCGCCGTACGGCTGGCCGGCGGCGGGGCCGCGGTCATGCGCCGGACCGGGAAGATCGTCTCCGGCTACGAGGCGATCACCGGGGACGAGTACGTACTGCCCGATGCCCGGTGGGCCACGGCCCTGGCCCGGGAGGTGGGCACTCCGGCGGCCGACAGACTGCCGGAGCCCTGGATCGAGCAGCCGGCCGGCAGCCGCGCCCGGCCCGCGCTCTGTCTGCCGCTGACCAGCGGCAGCGACCAGTACGGCATCCTGGTCGCGGCGCGGCACGGAGCGCGGTTCACCCGTTCGGAGGCCGAGCAGCTGAGCCTCCTCGCCGAACGCGCCGCCTCCCACATCCGGCACGCCCGCGCCTACGACCTGGTCAACCGCACGGCCGGTGACCTGCAACGCGCGCTGCTGGCGGAGCCCGGCCGACCGCACCCGAACCTGGACGTCGCCATCCGCTACCTCCCGGCCGGCAGCAGCCGGGTGCTGGTCGGCGGCGACTGGTGCGAGACCGTACGGCTCCATTTCGGCCGCACCCTGCTCGTCGTCGGCGATGTGATGGGCCACGGTCTGGAGGCCGCCGTCGACATGAGCGCCTACCGCTCCTCGCTGCGCTACATCGCCTCCTCCGACCTGCCACCGCATCGGGTGCTGCGGCAGATGGACGACATAGCCTCCGGCGAGGCCGAGCGGAGGCCGGCCACCTGTCTGCTGGCGCGGATCGACCCCGGCCGGGGCCAGGTCACGCTCGCCAGTGCGGGCCATCTGCCGCCCGTGCTCATCAGCGGGGACGGCCGGACCGACCCCCTGCCCGTGCCGGTCGGGCCGCCGCTCGGCACCGGCTTCGGCGGCTACGAGTCGGCCACCCACAAGCTGTCCCCCGACCAGACCCTGGTGCTCTTCACCGACGGGCTCGTGGAGCGCCGCGGCGAGGACATCGACAGCTCCATGGCCCGTCTGTCCGCCCTGCGCTTCACCGCCGGCCACGGCGTGGACGAGGTCCTGGACACCATCCTGACCAGCCTGGACGCCCGCCACGCGGAGGACGACGTGGCGGTTCTCGCGGCGCGGCCACGGTCGCGGCACGTGAGTGCGGAGAGGCCGGTCGACGCCGGGGCGGTGGGCTGAACCCCCCTTCCTCCTTCCCGCCCGTTCAGGCGCCCGCGTGCACCAGCGCCGTCCAGGTCCAGGGCCGTTCCGGCGCGGCCGTGCGCAGGGCTCGTACGGTGTGGTGGAGGGCGAGGGCCGCGGGCAGTGGGCCGGGGTCCGGCAGGGCGGGGGCCAGGGTGCGGTGGAAGGCGGCCGCCGCGTCGGCCGCGAATGTGTCTCCGACCTCCCAGAGCGTGGCCACCGACTGGGTGTAGCCGGCCAGCTGGAAGGCGGAGGCGAGATGGATCACCTCGTCGACGAGGTCGGGCGAGGAGCTGCCCCGGGCCGTACCGCAGGCCGACAGGTAGGCCAACTCAGCTGACTCCAGGTGCAGTTCGGCGATGTCCCCGATGAGCAGGTCGCCGTCGGCGAGCAGCAGCCGGCCGGCGGCCGCGTCCTCCGGGTCGCTGTCCGCGTGGCAGGCGAAGTGCACCACCGCCGCGTCGAGCACCGCCCTGCGCACCGCCTCCCGGGTGGCGGCCGGCCCGATCAGCGGGGTGCCGCCGCCCGCCGCGGCCGCCGCCGTGGCCTCGGCCACCGTCCGGGCCAGCGGCGCCTGCCCGGCCGTCTGCGGCATGGCCACCGCGAGGACCCCGCGCCGGCCGGGGTCCGCGCGCCGGCGGGCCCGGCTGAACAACAGGGCGCGCAGCGTCGGCGTATAGGAGGAGGCCACCCGGTCGAGGACCGCCGAGCCCGCCGGCGCGCCCGGGCCGTGGTGCCCGGCGGCGTGCAGCGGGAAGGAGTTGAGCACACCGGACGGCGACCACCACAGGCGGGGCCAGGGCGCACCCGGCTCCGGCGGGCCGGTGAACCCCAGGGTGTCCAGGACCGGTTCGGCCAGAACGTCCCACAGCCAGGCCAGCGTGCCGGTGAAGACCTCCCGCGCCTCCTCGAACAGCGGGTCACGCGGCCCGGCGGTGAGCACCTCGACGGCCATCCGGAAGGACTCGGCCTGCGCCACCAGGTCGGAGGCGTAGAGCCGGGGCAGTTTCACCGTCCGCAGCCCGTCGGGGCACAGCGCGAGAGCGTCGCAGCGGCGCGGGTGGACGTTGATGCTGACCACGGGACCCTCCGCGGCCGCGGGCTGCAGATCGTCCAGGCCGAGCGGCAACGGGGTGAGGAACCGCTGGAAGCCCGGACGCCGCTGGAGTTCGGTGATCAGCCGGGCCGCCTCCGCGGAGACGGCGCGCTGCGCCTCGGTCTCCTCCTCGGTGGGCCAGCGGCCCGGCTCCATGCCGCGGCGCAGCCCCCGCAGCCGCCCCAGCGCGTCGCGCAGCCGGGCGTGCAGACCGGCGTCGGTGCCGTGCAGGACGGCGAGTTCGCGACGGGCGTTCAGGGCCGTGGACAGCAGATGGGCCCGGCCGTCCTCCAGCGTTTCCAGGGCTTCCACGGGATCGCGGCCGTCCAGGGCCTTCGCGGCCCCGTCGGAGGCCAGCCGGGTGACCAGGCTGGGTGACCGTCCGGCCCGGGGCGGTTCACCGTCGAGCAGCCGGCCGCGCTGGACGCGGGACTCGACGGCCGAGGTCCACTGCGACAGCAGCATCGTGGTGCGCCAGCCAGGGTCGGCCACGGCGGTCAGCTCGCGGGCCAGGTCCTGGGCCTCGGTGAAGTCCGCCTCCTCCGACCACAGCCCGTGCCGGATGAACAGCATGAGTGCCAGGGTGGTGCGCGAGTCGTCGTACTCCGGGGTGCCCGGCGTGAGTTCGGCCAGTCTGCGGCGGGCGCCCCGTACGCCCTCCTCCAGGGTCTGCACGTGCTCGAACGGCGACTCGTAGGCGAAGGCCAGCGCCGTGTGCCCGGCGAACAGCTCAGGGTCGATGCCCATCTCCCGCATCTGCTCCGGGAGTTCCTCGTACAGCTCCCGCAGCAGGGGCAGCGCCTCGCGCATCCTGGCGACGCGGGCCGCGTCGTCCTCCGTCTCGCTCAGCGACTCGTGCATCACCTTCATCAGGGTCAGCGTCGACCGGCCGGTCTTCAGAACGCGGTACTCGCGGGAGTCCTCCGCCAGCCGGGAGAGCACACGCTCGTGGACATCGAGGAGTTCGTCGAGTCCGCTCGTGTCGACCGGCCCCTGCGGCAGCGGTTCCGGGTCGGAGGTGCCGCCCTCCAGGAACTCGGTGAGGGCCTGCGCGCGATCCTCCTCGGGCAGCCGGGAGATGCGCCGGACCTGCATCTCCAGGGCCTTGGTGAAGATGTCACCGAGGGAGACCTGCTGCGGATAGGCGAGGACCATGTTGCCGAAGTCCATCAGCTCCTGGCTGCGGCTGCTGCCGCCCTGCGGTCCCATGCCCAGCAGGCCCATCACGGCGGCTATCGGATGGTCGCCGGTCTCCCCGGCCAGTACCGGTCGCAGGACGTCGTCGATGGCGCCCCAGTCGTCCTGCTGGCCGGAGGTGAGGTCCGACCGGGAAGCCAGCTCGCCCTTCAGCGTGGCCGCCTGGAACAGCAGCGCCTCGGCCCGCTGTGTGCGTTCGGCGTCCCCGGCGAACACGGGATCGGCCTCGGCGAGCAGATCGACGGCCTCCTGCGGCCGCTGTGCCGCGATCAGGGTGTCGGCCAGGCGCAGCATGACGTCCGCACACTCCGGGTGGCCGGCGGGCGTCAGGTCGAGCAGTCGGCGTAACGTCCCGACTGCCTCCGCGGCCTGTGCCGCGGACCGCGGCCGATCGCCCCGGGGCAGGCCGACCAGGGTGGCCCCGGCCAGCCGGTCGAGACGGCTCCGCAGGACCTCGGTCTCCTCGTCCGGGGTGAGGTCGAGGGAGCGCCGGAGCGCGGCGACGGCCTCCTCCCGCACCTCGGGGCCCACCTCCTCGTCCTCGTCGGCGCTCGCGGCGTACATGGTGAGGGCGTAGCCGAGGTCGGAGTGCATCTGCGCCACGTTCTCGTCGGCCGGGCCGGCACTCCGGGTCGCCGTCCGCAGCAGCTCGGCCGACTCGCCCAGCAGGGCGCGGCTCTCGGTCACGCCCGCCTGGGCCAGCAGCGCGAGACCGAGCCCGTTGGCGCAGCGGGCGCGGTTGGGGTGGTCAGGGGGAGTGGCGGCGAACGCGGTGCGCAGGACGGCGACGGCCTCGGCGACCCGCTGCGGCCCGGCCTGGCCGCGGACGCTGCCGAGCAGCAGCGCGTAGCCGAGGTTGCAGCCGGCCAGCGCCCGGTCGTGTCCGTCGGGTGCGAGGTACGGCATGGCCTCGCGGGTCAGCCGGGCGGCCGCGTCCCAGGCCTCGGGCCAGGCCAGCACGATGCCCAGCTCCAGCAGCAGCATCGCCACGTTGGAGAGGGACGCGGCATGCTCGTGGACGATCGCCTGGGGGTCCTCGGGGCGCCGGCCCTCGGGTCCGAGCAGTTCGTCCAGCCCGGCGCGCAGAGGTGGCGGCAGGACGTCCGGGGTGCCGGGCAGATGGCAGTAGAACGGGGCGAGGAGCAGCAGACCGTTGCGGGCGTCCAGGTCGGCGGTCGGGACCTCGTGCCGGTCGTCCGCGCGGACCAGCAGCGCGACCCCGAGCGTGTACGCCACCTCCTGGTCGACGTCGTACCCGCCGTCCGGGGCGGTGCCCACCAGGTGCCGCAGCAGCGCGTCGGTCTCGGCGTGCGCCTCCTCGGTGTGCAGCGTCGCGGTGCCGCCCGGGACGCCGAGTCCGTCCAGCCGGGCGCGGACCGCGCCGAGCAGCCGTTCGCGCTCGGCCCGCCGGTCCTCGCCCGACGGCTGCTGTTCCCCAGCCGTTTCCGTTGCCATGTTCCGCACCTCCTGGCCCCGACTTCCGGGTCACCTGTGCCGTGGGCCCGCCCCTTTGCGGAACCGCTCGGTGACCTCCGGCCCGATGCTCGCCCGCACCGGACGGGCCTCGGGGTCGAACCGCTCGAACAGCTCCGGCAGATGGACGTCCACGGCCGACTCGACCAACTCCGCGTATGCATCGGCGCGTTCCCGACCGCGCCGCCAGGCCACCAGGCCCGCCGCCGCCCCGGCCACGGCGGCCGGCCACCACACCGCGCCCAGCAGCACGTACAGCACCGCCCAGCCGCCCAGCCGCATCGCCTCGTCCAGGCGCTGCCGGGACTCGGTGAGCGGCTGGCGGGTGGAGTCCGGCAGCAGCAGCCACAACCGCGGCCAGGCATCCGCCAGCTCCACCCGGTAGTGCAGCCGGATCCGCACCACCGGCGCGCGCAGCCGGTCCCCGATCCAGGTCGGGCACTGCGGCCGGACCAGCGCCACCTCGTTGCGCGCGGCCTCCAGCGCGCCCGACTGGGCCGTGCCCTCGGCATCTCGGCAGGCCTCGTCGCGCGCCGCCCAGCCGCGCCGCCGCCGCTCGGTGAGCCGGTCCGCCAGGCGGCCGAGCGGACCCGGCCAACTGCCCTGCAGGGCACGCTCGTACGGCCCGGCCAGCGCGTCGGCCAGCAGCGCGACGGCGAAGGACGCGGCCAGCACCCCGAGCAGCAGCACCGCCGTACGCATTGAGCCCGCCCCGTCGGCGGTCAGCGCCCGCAACCGCTGCCGGAGCAACTCCCGGTCCGCCCAGTGCCGTTGGCCCAGCGTCAGGCCGACGGCCGCCAGCGCGGTGAACACCAGCCCCGGCAGCACCAGCACAGCCGCCCAGCGTTCGGCCAGCTTCCGGCCCACGTCCGTGACCAGCCCGGTGAGCATGCCCGGCCGCTCAGCTCTCGGCGTCGAAGCGCAGGGCCAGGTCGAACACCTCGCACACCGGCAGTTCACCGTCGACCCGCCGCCGCTCCCGCCGGACGCAGACATCGCGCGGGCACACGTGTTCCCCGGGCACCGCGTGCGGGCCGTCGTCGGCGACCGCGGTCGGCAACGACGACCGCGCCGACCCGGGATCCTGCGACTCCGGGGCCGTGGGCGCGCGCAGCAGACCCAGCTGGGACAGATACTCCTCGACCGGCTCGCCGGACCGGGCGGCCCGCACGGCCCGGTCGATCACCAGCCGCCGCGCCGCTCCCACCGGTCCCCGGTGCATCCGGCGGAGCCGGGGCAACTGGTCGCAGAGCAGGGCAACTTGTTGATCACGGTCCTCAAGTGACGACACATCACCCATGGTAGTCGGATCCTCTACGCTTGATCCCGGGATCGGCCCGACGGGCACCGACGACCCGAACAGCGCGACAGCGGACGGGGGTACGGGGTGGACGTCCTGCTCGGCACCGGGGACGGGGAAGACGCCGCACAGACCGCGGCAGCGCCCGGCGTCCCGCACGCGCGACGGCCGCCCGCGCCCCGCGCCACCTTCCGCCGGGACCTGCGCACCGTGCAGAACCGGCTGTGGGCCGCCTCCGGGGCCGGGGTGGGTGCGCTGGTGTGCCTGCTGTCCGCCGACGGCGCCCGCGCGGCGGGGGCGCCCGCCCCCGTGGTCGCCGAGAGCGTGTTCGGTGCGGCCGTCCTCGCCCTGCTCGGACTGCGCCTCCTGCTCATCTCCCTGCTGCCCGTCGCGCTCACCGTCGACACGGCCGGGATCCAGTGGCGCGGCCCGCTGCGCCGGCTGCGGCTGCCCTGGGCGGACATCGACCGGATCTGTGTGGTCCCGGCAGCGGACCGGCGCCTGCTGGGCACCGGCCACCGCTTCCCGGAACAGCTGCTGCTGCGCATGACCACGACGGCCGTCCGGCCCCGGACCGGACTCCTCTCCCGGGCACTGGAGCCGACGCCCCGTTTCGACCGGGGCTGGGACGGCCTCGCCGTCGACCTGCGCCTGCTGGACGCCGACCCGCCCGCCCTCGACCGGGCGTTGGAGGCGCACGCCGGCCCCCGCTGGCGCCGTACCGGACTGCCCCGGCGGATCGGCTCGGGTCACCGGATCCCGGGCCGGCTCCGCTCCCCGCTCGCCGTCCGCCTCTCGCACCGGGGCCGGCTGCTGTCGGTCGGCGTCTGGCTGCTGTGCTGCTGGGGCTACTTGTGGCACAGCGAGACCCGCCCGTCCGCCGGTCTGCACTGGCCGTACGTGGGCGCCGCGGTCGCCGCCCCCGCCGTCGTCCTGCCCCTGCTGGCCGCGTTCGACCGGCTGCTCGGCAGACGGTGCGCCCTGTACCTGGACGCCGAAGGGCTCCGGCTGCGCGTGGGCGCGGACGAACGGGTGCTGCCCTGGGACGCGTCGGCCGGCATGGAGATCGAGTCGCCGCCCAGCGCCGGCGGCGACCGCCGCCCCCGCT
This sequence comes from Streptomyces sp. NPDC101151, assembly GCF_044768335.1. NCBI lineage: Bacteria > Bacillati > Actinomycetota > Actinomycetes > Kitasatosporales > Streptomycetaceae > Streptomyces > Streptomyces sp. NPDC101151. Next base: position 319,803 of record NZ_JBIWPP010000004.1, read on the forward strand.
GGACCCTCCTCGCCCACTCCGCCCCCGGCGCACCGGCCCGGGGCTTCCAGGCGGCGGCCGACGGCACCGTCCAGCCCGTCCGGCCCGTCGCGCCGCCGGTCACCGAACCGCTGCGGGGCTGTTTCCGCAGGGTCCCCGGCGGCCCGCTGGAGATCGCGCCCGTGCTGGCGGGCCCGGTCGGCGAGGCCCACGGGCTCTTCGTACACCCCGAGCAACTCGCCTACGTCCTGGGCACCTACGGCGTCCGGGTCGCCGGACCGGCCCGCGGCAGCGCGGCCGCGGGCCGCTGGAGCAACCCCGCCCTCGACCCCGTACCCCCGCCTTCGGACCCGCCGCCCCCGCCGCCCGCATCCCGCACGGCCGCCGTCGGGGAGGTCCGGGTCCTGCGGGTGGCGCGCACCGCGACCCGCGGGCACCGCACGATCGCGGCGGCGCTGCGCGCCCACACCGGCGACGGTCCCCTGTGCGTCCTGGTCGAACCGGGCCGCTACCCGGAACCCCTCGTCCTCAAGGGCGATGTGGAGATCCGCGCCGTGCGCGGACCGGACACCGTGAGCATCGAGCGGTCCGCCGAGACCGCGGTCAGCGTGACCGGCACCGCCGTGCTGACCGGGCTGACGGTCGTCTGCCGCGGCAAGGCAGCCGTGGCGGTCGCCTCCGGCCGGCTCGCTCTGCGCGACTGCCGGCTGGCGGGGCACGCGGGAGCCGTCGCGCTGAGCGCCGCGGCGGACTCCGAAGTCGCCGTGACCGGAGGCCACTTCGCCGTCGGTGCCGTCGCGCTGAGCGGTGCCCGCGCCGTCTTCCACGGCACCCGGTTCCGCGAGGCGGAAGAGGACGCCCTCCTGGTCGCCGACAGCGCCCGGGCCGAGGCGACCGGCTGCTCCTTCGCCGACGCCCGCGGCAGTGCCGTCCACGTCACCGGCGCCGACAGCAGCGCCCGGCTCACCGACTGCGCGTTCACCGGCACCGGCGCACACGGCGTCCTCGCCGACCGGCACGGCGAGGCCGAGGTGCGCGACTGCAGGTTCCTGGACCTCGCCGGAACCGCGCTGGGCTTCCGTGAGCAGGGCCACGGCACCGTCGTACACACCCGGGTGAGCGGCGCGAACGCGGGCGCGGTCATCGCCGGCGGCGCCGACCCCACCCTGCGCGACTGCACCTTCGAGGGCTGCCGGGCCGTGGGCGTCCGGGTGACCGAGGAGGGCGTGGGCCGGCTGGCGGACTGCACCTTCTCCCGCGCCTCCAACGCCGCCCTGCACGTCGACCAGCGCGGCAGACTGCGCCTCGACGACTGCCGGGTCGACAGCGCCCGCAAGGGGGTGGTCGTGGAGAACGGCCATGCCGTCCTCGCCCGCCTCGACGCCCGCACCCTGACCGAGTCCGCGGTACGGCTGTGCCAGGACGGCACCGTCGAGATCCGCGAACTGCGAGCCGAGGACTGCCGATACGGCGTGTACGCCTCCGACACGGGCTCGGCCGGCGAGGTCACGGGAGCCGTCCTGACCGGCATGGGCGACAGCGGACTCGTCCTCACCGGATCCGCGCGGCTCACCGTCCGCGACGTCAGGGTCGACGGCACCCTCGGCGACGGCTTCCTCGTCCGTGACACCGCGGACCTGACCGCGCACGGGTGCACGGTCGAGCGGGCCGGACGGCACGGTGTCCACCTCAGGGACAGCGCCGCCCTCACCGCCGTCGCACTCACGGTGGCCGACTCCGGCACACACGGGCTCCTGGCCGCCGACAGCAGCCACTTCGACCTTCGCGACAGCGCCCTCACCGGCAGCGGCGGCGACGGTCTGCGCGCGGAGAGCGGCGCCGGCGGCCGGGTCGGCGACACCAGGATCACCGGAAGCCACGGCGAGGCCGTGACCGGCGAGGGCACCGGGCACCGCACATCGGTGACCACCGACGAACGGCCCCCGGCGGCCACGCCCCCGCCCGGCACCGGGGATCCGCGGGCCGAACTCGACGCCCTGATCGGCCTGTCCGAGGCCAAACGCCAGGTCCGCACCCAGGCCGACCTGCTCCGGCTGGCCGGCCTGCGCCGCGAGGCCGGACTGCCCGAGCCGCCCGGCGGCCGCCACCTGGTCTTCTCCGGCCCACCGGGCACCGGCAAGACCACCGTGGGCCGCCTCTACGGCCGCATCCTCGCCGACCTCGGCGTCCTGGCCGACGGCAGGCTGGTCGAGGTGCACCGCAGCGACCTGGTCGGCCAGTACCTCGGTTCCACCGCCCTGAAGACCCGCGCCGCCTTCGACAGCGCCCGGGGCGGAGTCCTCTTCATCGACGAGGCCTACAGCCTCTCCCGCCGCTTCGGCGTCGGACACGACTTCGGCCAGGAGGCCATCGACGAGCTGACCAAGCTGATGGAGGACCACCGGGACGACGTCGTCGTGATCGCGGCCGGCTACCCGGCGGAGATGGAGGAGTTCCTCACCGCCAACCCCGGCCTGGCGTCCCGCTTCTCCCGCACGGTGACCTTCCGGCCGTACAGCCCCGAGGAACTCGTGCGGATCGTACGGCACTTGGCCGGCCTGCACGGGTTCGAACTGGACACCGGAGTGGACGAGCTGCTGCTGGCGCGGTTCCGCTCCGGGGGCGGCGCGCAGGAGCCCGCCAACGGACGGGACGCGCGAACGCTGTTCGAGGACATGGTGGAGCGGATGGCGGTGCGGCTGGCCGAGGTGGAGCGGCCCAGCGCGCAGGAGCTGCTGGTGCTGCGGCGGGACGATCTCACGGAAAGCCGTGGGCAGGTGTGAGGACGCCTCCGGCCGGGCGGATCAGGCCGTGGCCCTCACCGGCAGCACCAGCGTGAACACCGTCATGCCCTCGCCCGCCGTCACGCCCAGCGTTCCCCCGTGCGCCTCCACCAGCCCTCGTGCCACCGACAACCCCAGCCCGCTGCCGCCCCGGTCCCGGCTGCGGGCCTTGTCCACGCGGTAGAAGCGGTCGAAGACGCGGTCGCGGTCGGCGGGCGGAATGCCGTGGCCCGTGTCGGCGACCCGGACCGTGGCCGCGCCCGGCTCGGCCGAGACCGTGACGGACACCTTCGTGCCGGCCGCGGTGTGCACGGCCGCGTTGGTGAGGAGGTTGTCCAGGACCTGGCGGATGCGCGCGGGATCCAGCCGCAGCCGCACCGGGCCGGACCCGGTGGCGACGGTCAGCGGGTGCTCCGGGTGACCCGCGCGGAAGGCGTCCGCCGCCTCGCGCACGAGGTCCGTGAGATCGGTGTCCGCCGGGCGCAGCGGAGCCTCCACCTCGGCCGCGTCCAGCCGGGCGAGCAGGAGCAGGTCGTCGAGCAGGACGGACATCCGGGCGGCCTCGGCGCGCAGCCGGGCCAGATGGCGGTCGCGTTCGCCGGGCTCGTTGGCGGCCGCGTACTGGAACAGGTCGGCGTAGCCGCGCACCGACATCAGAGGTGTGCGCAGTTCGTGGGAGGCGTCGGCGACGAAGCGGCGCAGGCGCTGCTCGGCCTCGGCGCGCACGGCGAGGGAGTCGTCGATGTGCTCCAGCATCGTGTTGAAGGCGGTGCGCAGCTCCTCGACCTCGGGGCCGCCGCCGGGACCGTCGGCACGCACCGGCAGCCGGGCCGCCGACTCGGTCAGATCGTGCGAGGCGATGCCGTGCGCCGTGTGCGCCATGTCGCTGAGCGGCTGGAGACCCCGGCGCAGCATCCTGCGGCCGATGACCACCAGCGCGAGCAGGGCCAGCACGAAGGCCACCACCTGCACCGTGATGAGCTGCCGCACCGTGCCCTCCACGTCCCCCAGCGGGGCCGCACTGACCAGCACCACCCCCGGCTCCACCTCGCAGGCCCGCAGCCGGTAGCTGCCCTCGCCCTCGATGTGCACGGTCCGGAGGATCTCCGTCGCCGAGCGGGCGCGGGCCTCGGCGAGCGCGGTGAGGGGGCGGGTGTCGGCGGGCACGTCGGCGGGGGTGCGCAGCCGCGCCGACGTGCCCGAGACGTCGTAGACCGCCGTGTACCAGCCGTAGTACGGCTGGCGCCGGACCGTGCCGTGGGTGGAGGCGTCCTTGGACTGCACCACCTGGACCAGTTTCAGCTGGTCGCCCAACTGCCGCTCCAGGTAGTCGTGCATGTATGTCGTCAGGGCCGTGCCGACCACCGCGAACACCACCAGGGACAGCGCGCCCAGGCCCAGGGCCAGCCGGGTGCCGAGGCGGAGCCTGCCGTAGGCGCGGCGCAGCCGGGCGGTCACCGGGCCGCCGGCCGCACGGCGTACCCGAACCCCCGCGCGGTGTGGATCAGCGGCTCGGTGCCCGTCTCGTCGAGCTTGCGGCGCAGCCGGCTGACGACCAGCTCGACGACGTTCGAGCGGCCGCCGAAGCCGTACTCCCAGACGTGGTCGAGGATCTGCGCCTTGGTGAGCACGGAGGGCGACCTGCGCATCAGATAGCGCAGCACCTCGAACTCGGTGGGCGTGAGCGCGAGCAGCCGCTCCGCACGGTGGACCTCGCGGGTGTCCTCGTCCAGGGTCAGGTCGGCGACGCGCAGCACGGACCGCTGGAAGCCCGGGCCGGCACTGCGTCGCAGCACCGTGCGCAGCCGGGCCATCAGCTCCTCCACGGCGAACGGCTTGACCAGGTAGTCGTCCCCGCCCCTGGTGAGCCCGGCGACCCGGTCGGCGACACCGTCGCGCGCCGTGAGGAACACCACCGGCACCATCGTCCCCGAGCCGCGCAGCCGGTCGAGCACGCCGAAGCCGTCCACGTCGGGCAGCATCAGGTCCAGGACGACGATGTCCGGCCCGAACTCGGCGGCCCGGGCGAGGGCCTCCTCGCCGGAGTACGCGGTGACCGCCTCCCAGCCCTCGTAGCGGGCGACCGTGGCGACCAGGTCGGCGATCGGCGGGTCGTCGTCCACGACCAGCAGTCGTACCTTCTCCACCCGCTCATCCTCCTGCACGGGCTCCGCCGCGCCAGACCCGGGCACCCCCACCAGGCACATCGATATCCAGTTGAAAGTCGTCCGACAGGAAAACGACAGCCTCCCCGGGTGAAGCTCGACTCCCAGGACCCGATCAAGGAGCCGCCGTCCGTGACGACCCTCCAGTCCCGCCCCGCACCGCCCCCCTCGGCGATACGCCCCCGGGTCGTGGCCCGCACCGGTCTCTACGCGCTGCTGGCCGTCAACGCGGCCGTGGTGGCCTACTTCTTCGCCCGGGGCGGATTCGCCTCCAACACGCTCGTCGTGCTCGGCCGGCTCGCCGGTCTGTACGGCGCCCTCCTCATGTCCTTGCAGCTGCTGCTGGTGGCCCGGCTGCCCTGGCTCGACCGCCGCATCGGCATGGACCGGCTGACCGCCTGGCACCGCTGGACCGGCTTCGGCATCCTGTGGACGCTCCTCGCGCACGCCGTGTTCATCGGCTTCGGCTATGCCGAGGGGACCGACGTGGGCCCGGTCGGCGAGATCCTCGACCTCGCCGAGACCACCACGGGTGTGCTCCGCGCGATCGTCGCGCTGGGGATCATCGTCGTGGTGGGAGCCGTCTCGGCCCGCCGCGCGCGGCGCCGTCTCGCCTACGAGACCTGGCACTTCATCCACCTGTACACGTATGTCGCCGTGGTGCTCGCGTTCACGCACCAGGTCGCGGCCGGCACGACCTTCACCTCGTCGACCGCCGCGAAGACGTACTGGTACGCGCTGTGGGGCCTCGCCCTCGGCTCGGTGGTCCTCGGCCGCCTCGTCCTCCCGCTGCGCCGGAACCTGCGCCACCGGCTGCGCGTCTCGGCGGTCGTCCCCGAGTCCGACAACGTCGTCTCGGTCCACATCACCGGTCGCGACCTCGACAGGCTGCCCGCGCAGGCCGGTCAGTTCTTCCTGTGGCGGTTCCTGACCCCGGACCGCTGGTGGCAGGCCAACCCGTTCTCCCTCTCGGCCGCGCCCGACGGCCGTACCCTGCGCCTCACCGTCAAGGCGGCCGGCGACGGCAGCGCCGCCCTGCGCCACCTGAAGGCCGGCACCCGCGTGTTCGCAGAGGGCCCCTACGGCGCCTTCACCACCCTGCACCGCACGAAGCCGGAGTCCCTGCTCATCGCGGGCGGCGTCGGCGTCACCCCCATCCGGGCCCTCCTGGAAGACCTGCAGGGCCACGCCGTCGTCATCTACCGCGTCGCCGCCGATCGCGACGCCGTCCTCTACGACGAACTGCGCGACCTCGCCCTCGCCAAGGGCGCCGAGCTGCACCTGGTGACCGGACCGGCCGTCCCCGACAAGCTGGCGCCGCGCGAGCTGGCGCAGCTGGTGCCGGACATCGCCGACCGGGACGTGTTCCTGTGCGGGCCGCCCCCGATGATGACCGCCGTGCTGCGCAGCCTGGACGACATGGGCGTGCCCAAGCGGCAGATCCACTTCGAGCGTTTCAGCCTGGCGGGATGAGAGAGACATCGTGAAGCGAGCAATACCCGTTCTGGTGCTGTCCGTCGCGGGCCTGATCCCGGTCTGGCGCTACGAGCCGTCCAGCGGCACGACGTCCACGGCCGAGCCCGCCGCGACGCCTTCCGTGTCCCCGTCGTCCCCGTCGTCTTCGTCCTCCCCTGCGTCGGGTTCCTCCTCCGGCACCGTCGTCAAGGGGACGACGGTCAGGACGGAGAAGGGGCCCGTGCAGGTGCAGGTGACCTTCGAGGGCGACCGGATCACCGCCGTGACGATGCTGCAGCAGCCGAACCATCCGCAGACGACGGCGGCGGTGCCGAAGCTGATCGCACAGACGTTGAAGGCGCAGAGCGCGGACGTCGACACGGTGTCCGGCGCGACGATCACGAGTGACGGCTACCAGGAGTCCCTCCAGGCCGCCATCGACTCGAAGGGCGCCTGAGATGCGGCGCGTCGAACACGTCATGGGGTTCCCGGTGTCGCTGCGCGTGGACGACGAGGGCATCCCCGAAGAGGCGGCGGACGCGGTCTTCGCGTGGCTGCGCGAGGCCGACGCCCGGTTCAGCCCCTTCAAGCCCGACAGCGAGGTGTCGCGCCACGACCGGGGCGAGCTGGGGCACGGTGAACTCAGCGACGACCTCGCCGAGGTCCTCGACCTGTGCGAGCACTACCGGCTCGCCACGGGCGGCGCGTTCGACGCACGGCTTTCGGGGCGGGGGCTCGACCCCTGCGCGGTGGTCAAGGGCTGGTCGGTGCAGCGGGCCGCGGAGCTGCTGCGGGCGGCCGGAGCGACGAGGTTCGTCCTGAACGCCGGCGGCGACGTGGTCGTCTCCGGCGGGCCCTGGCGGGTGGGCGTACGGCACCCCCAGCACGCCGGCAGCCTGTGTGCCGTCCTGGAGCTCACCGACGGCGCGGTCGCGACCTCCGCGCCCTACGAGCGCGGCGACCACATCATCGACGGCCGCACGGGGCGTCCGGCGACGGGGCTGCTCAGCATGACCGTCGTGGCACCGTCACTGACCGAGGCGGACTCCGTGGCCACGGCCGCCTTCGCGATGGGCGCCGAGGGCATCGAGTGGGCCGCGGCGCAGGGTGGCTGCGAGGTGTTCGCCGTGGATGCCGCGGGGCAGGTGCTGCGCACGGCGGGGTTTCCGGTCGCGGGGGAGTCGTCGCCCGCGCCGGGCGCCGCATGAGAATCGGGCAACTCACAGGTCAGACACAGTCCGGTCACGCCGGGCCGCCGGCGCTCTCCCGCCGAACTGCCGCAACACAAGCCGTCTACACTCTCCCGGCAACGGCCTAGGCTTCGCCAAAACCGAAGGACACGCGGCGTTTTGATACGGATAGACTCAGTCACCAAGCGGTACCCGGACGGCACCGTGGCCGTCGACCGGCTCTCGTTGGAGATACCCGACCGCGCGATCACCGTCCTCGTCGGCCCCTCCGGCTGCGGCAAGACGACGACGCTGCGGATGATCAACCGGATGGTCGAGCCCAGCGAGGGCAGCATCCTCCTCGACGGCGAGGACATCAGGCAGCAGCGGGTCAACACCCTGCGCCGGTCGATGGGGTACGTCATCCAGAACGCCGGCCTCTTCCAGCACCGCACCATCCTCGACAACATCGCCACCGTGCCCCGTCTGCTCGGCTGGAGCAAGCAGAAGGCGCGGGAGCGGGCCGCGGAGCTGATGGAGCGGGTCGGTCTCGACGCCGCGCTCGCCAAGCGCTACCCGTACCAGCTCTCCGGCGGCCAGCAGCAGCGCGTCGGCGTGGCCCGGGCGCTCGCCGCCGACCCGCCGGTGCTGCTGATGGACGAACCCTTCTCCGCCGTCGACCCCGTCGTGCGCAAGGGACTGCAGGACGAACTCCTGCGGATCCAGGAGGAGCTGGGCAAGACCATCGTCTTCGTCACGCACGACATCGACGAGGCCATCAAGCTGGGCACCATGGTCGCCGTGCTGCGCACCGGCGGCAGACTCGCCCAGTTCGCCCCGCCCGCCGAACTGCTCAGCGCGCCCGCCGACCCCTTCGTGGAGGACTTCCTCGGCGCCGACCGCGGCATCCGGCGGCTCTCCTTCTTCCCGGCCGTCGAACTGGAGTTGCAGACCGCGCCCGTCGTCGCGATCGACGCGGGCGCGGAGAAGCTCGCCTCCCGTGGCACGGCCCCGTATCTCCTCGTGACGGACACCGAGGGCAGGCCGCTCGGCTGGGGCGATCCGGACGACCTCACCGCCGGGGAGATCGACCCGGGCCGGCTGCTGCCGTACGGGCGGCCGTTCGAGCCCGGCAAGGACTCGCTGCGCGCCGCGCTCGACGGGGCCGTGCTGTCGCCGACCGGCTGGGCCGTGGCCGTAGACGGCGAGGGCCGGGCGGTCGGTGTCGTCTCCCAGCAGGTGATCGGCGAGGCGATCCGCGCCGCCCACACCGAGGGCCGTCCAGCTGCGAAGGCCACGGGATGAGCGGCTTCTTCGACATCCCGAGCGACCTCCAGCACGGCTACTTCGGGCTGATCGGGCTGCATCTGAGAGAAGCCCTGGTGCCGGTACTGGCCGGGCTGCTCGTGGCGCTGCCCGTGGCCCAGCTGTGCGTACGGTTCCGCTGGCTCTACGTGCCCGTGTTCGGTGTGACCACCGTGCTGTACGCCGTCCCGTCCCTGGCCTTCTTCGTCGTCCTCATCGACTACACCGGGATGACCGAGACGACGGTGATGATCCCGCTGGCGGTGTACAGCCTGGTGGTGCTGGTCCCCGCGATCGTGGACGGCGTGCGCTCGGTGCCGCCGGAGACCCTCGCCGCCGCCACCGCCATGGGACTCGGGCCGGTACGGCGTTATGTCCAGGTCCAACTGCCCATCGCCGTACCGGCGATCATCGCGGGGCTGCGGGTGGCGACCGTGTCGAGCATCTCCCTCGTCAGCGTCGGCATGCTCATCGGCAACCAGGGTGCCCTCGGCAATCTGCTCAACGACGCGCAGATCTACCACCGGCCCGAACTCGCCGTGAACTCCGTGCTGACCACCGCCGTCCTGGCGATCCTCGTCGACGCCCTGCTGGTCCTCGTCCGGCTCCTGCTGACCCCCTGGATGCCGCGGAAGGGTGCCACCCGGTGAACGTACTCAACTTCGTGCAGGCCTTCTTCAGCGACGGCGCGCACTGGCACGGCACGGACGGCATCCCGCTGCGCGTCGGCGAACACCTCCAGTACTCCCTGGAGGCCCTCGCGATCGCGGCCGCGATCGGACTTCCCGTCGGCCTGGTCACCGGCCACTACGGGCGCGGCGGCAACGCCCTTGCGCTCATCGCCACCGCCGGCCGGGCGCTGCCCACGTTCGGCCTGCTGGTGCTGATGTTCACCTGGCTCGGGTTCGGCCTGTTGCCGGTGATGATTCCGCTGGTCGCGCTGGCCGTACCGCCGATCCTGGTCACCTCCTACGAAGCGATCCGCTCCGTCGACCCGTCGCCGGTGGACGCCGCGCGCGGGATGGGTCTGTCCGAGCCGCGCATCCTGTTCCAGGTGGAGGTCCCGGTCGCGCTTCCGCTGGTCCTCAGCGGCCTGCGTACGGCGGCCATCCAGATCGTCTCCACCGCCACCATCGCGGCCTACGTCAGCTTCGGCGGCCTCGGGCGGTACATCATCGACGGCCTCGCCCAGAGGAACTACGAGAAGGTCGTCGGCGGCGCCACCCTGGTGGCCGGGATGGCGCTCGCGACCCTCGTGGTGTTCTGGGCGGTGTCCCGTATCGCGGTCTCGCCCGGGGTGCGCCGGAGCAACTGAGGTTCAGTCCTCGGTGCGGGCCAGTGCCAGTTCGAGCACGACGAGCAGCGCGTCCCGCACCGAGCCGAGCTCCCGGGCGTCGAAGACCACGACCGGCACGCCGTCGGAGACGTCGAGGGCCCACCGGACCTCGTCAAGGGAGTGCTCCACCGTCCCGTCGAAGGCGTTGACCGCCACGGCGAACGGGATGTCCTTGTGCTCGAAGTAGTCGACGGCGGCGTAGCAGTCGTCCAGGCGGCGGGTGTCGACGATGACGAGACCGCCCACCGCGCCCTCCACGATGTCGTCCCACATGAACCCGAACCGCTCCTGGCCGGGCGTGCCGAACAGGTACAGCTTCAAGGTCGGGTCGATGGTGATGCAGCCGAAGTCCATCGCCACCGTGGTGGTGGTCTTGTGCGGGGTGTGCGTGAGGTCGTCCACGCCCGCCGCGACCTCGGTGATCGACGCCTCGGTGGTCAGTGGCTCTATCTCCGAGATCGAGCCGACGGCGGTGGTCTTGCCCACGCCGAATCCGCCCGCGATCACCATCTTCACCGGCAGCGGCGGCCGTACCTGGGTGGGTGCGGCCGCGCCCCGGGTGAGCGGTTCAGTCGGTGTCACTCGGTACCCCTCGGGAGTTGGGGATGGCCCTGAGGCCATCGATGACCCTGCGCAGGACGGAGGCGTCGTGGGTGGCCTCGGCGTCGGGCAGGTACACCGCCAGTTGCCCCGCGTCGCGCAGGTCTTCGGCCAGCACACGGACCACGTTGAGGTGCAGCCGCAGCCGGGCCGCGAGTTCCGCGATCGACTGGGGCAGCCGGCAGGCGGCGAGGATGTCGTACCGCTCGAAGGAGAGCCGGCCGAGCGCGTCGAGACCGGCGGCGGTGGCCACCACCTGGGTCTCCACCGGCATCGACCGGCCGGAGGCGGCGTCCGCCACCCGGCCGGCGGTGACGAGGAACGGCCGTACGGCGGGGGCGGGGCCGACCGGGTCCGGGCCCGGGGACGGGGTGCCGTCCGCCATGGCTGTCCACTCTTCCTCTCCGGGCGGGAACGCCTCAGCGCTGGGCGCCGACGGTGTTCTTCAGCTCCAGCACGAGCTGCGGGCTGAGCGCGGCACCGGCGCGGTTGGCGAACAGCGTCATCTCGTAGGCGATGTTGCCGAGCTTGGCGTCCTTGTCGGCGACCACACCGAGGACCGCTCCGCTGCCGATCGCCGAGACGATGACATGGCCGCCCTCCAGATCGATGATGACCTTGTTCAGGCCGCCCAGGCCGTAGTTGCCCGAGGCGCCGGCGGCCAGGCTGGTGATGCCCGAGACGATCGCGGCGAGCCGCTCCGAGTGGGCGCGCTCGCGCAGCTCCGACACGGCGATCAGCAGGCCGTCGGAGGAGACCGCGATCGCGTCGACGACGCCCGCTGTCTCGGTCGCGAATCGATTCAGCAGCCAGGTGAAGTCGGCTGCGGCTGCCTGCAGGTCGGTCGGCGTGGCGCCGTCCGTCGGGGTCTCACCTGTCGACGTGCTCACTGCTCGGCTCCTTCCGGGAGGTGGTTCTGGTCGTGCGGAGGGGGCGTGGGGAGTGGCAGGGTGCCGGTGTCGTGATGGGCACGTTCCACCGCTGCCTCGAACTCCTCCAGCGCGCTGCGCTCCGCCTCGGCGTCGCGGAGACACACGGTCTGCGGTACGGCCTGGGAAGCGCCGGCGGTCGTACGGAGGGTGGCCCCGCGCACCCGGCGGCGCAGGGGGCGCGCGGTGCCGGAGGAGACGGGCTGCGGCGGTTCGGCGTCGACCGCGTCGGCGTCCCTGCGCGGGAGGCGGCGGGGCAGGGGGCGGTCGGCGGGCTCGGCATTCTCCTGTGCGGAGTCCTCGCTCCCGGCCGAGTCCTTCTCCCGCGCCGAATCCGTTTCCTGCGCGGAGCCGTTGTGCCGGCCCGAGCCGTTCTTCTCGTGGGCATCGGACCGTACCGGCCCGGAAGGGGCGTCGGCGGCCGCCGGTGCCACGGCGACCGGCGCCGGGGGCGGGTCCGTCACCGGGCTCATCGTCAGCAGCAGCGACGCCGGCAGCGTCACCTCCGCCGTCACACCGCCGCCCGGCGTACGGGTCAGTTCGACCCCGATCTCCCAGCGGCGGGCCAGCGCGCCCACCACGAACAGGCCCAGCACCTTCGTCGGCACCAGGTCCAGGCGTTCGCGGCGGATCAGCCGTGAGTTCTCCTCGGCCAGCCGCTCGGTGCTCATGCCGAGGCCGTGGTCCGTGACGACCACATGGGCACCCTCGGCGGCCAGGCGGACGGTCACCTCCACCGGGCTGCCCTCGGGGGAGAACGACACCGCGTTCTCCACGAGTTCGGCCGTCATCAGGGTCAGGTCGCCGATGATGTCCGGCGCGACCATGGCGTCCGAGGCGGCGTACAGCCGTACCCGCTGATAACCCTCGATCTGCCCGAGCGCGGCCCGCACCACATTGGAGAGGGCCAGGGGTCCGCCGTCCAGGGCCGTCTCCCGGATGCCCGCCAGCAGCATCAGGCTGTCCGCGTTGCGGCGCAGTCGTACGGCGATGTGGTCGATGGAGTAGAGGCGTTCCAGCAGCGCCGGATCGGTCTCGCCGCGCTCCACGGCGTCGATCAGCGCGAGTTGGCGCGTGGTCAGGTTGCTGACGCGGCGGCCGACGTTGCCGAACATCTCGGCGGTGTTGCGGCGGCTGAGCACCTGGCGCTCCAGCAGGGCCGCGGCCCTGGTCTGCACCCGGTTGAAGGCCTCGGCCAGGTCGCCGATCTCGTCGCGCGCGGTGACCGGCATGTCCTGCAGCCGGGGCGGCCCGTCGTCCTCGGCGTCGTCGTCGGCCACCCGGGACAGCTCACGTCCCGCCACCTCGGCGACCTCCTGCGCGGCCCCGGTGAGCGCCTGCACCGGCCGCACCACCGAGCGGCGCACCAGTATCGCGAACGCGATCCACAGCACGAAGGCGAGCAGCGTGCCGTACAGCAGCAGTCCCGCGCGCCACTGGGCGGAGGAGGCGGTGCTGTCCGTGCGGTCGGCGATCTCACCGATCAGCGAGGTGGTGATCTTCAGCCGGGCGGCGGCCTGTTCGGGGTAGTCGGGGTAGTCGGACAGCGCGTCCTGGACCGCCCGGCGGATCTCCTCCCGCGACCCGGCCTCCAGCTGGGTGGGGTCGATCTGCAACTCGGCGTACGACTGCGCGATCTTCTGCTGGGCGAGGGAGTGGTCGATGCCGGCCAGCTGCCGCGTCTGGCGCTCGGTGGCGAACCGGGAGAAACGTTCCGACTGGTGGGCGTACAGGTCGTAGGCGCCCACCGCGTTGGTGAACTCGATCAGCGCGTTGGTGTCCCCGGTGCTCGCCGAGAACACGCTGGTCTCGAAGGCGCCGTGGGCGGCGTCCGCGCGCAGCAGGGAGTCCAGCAGGTTGCCGGTGAAGGTCGACGCGAGCGTGGTGTTGCGGTCGAGCCCGAGACCGTCGATCAGGCCGCCCGCGGCATCCATGTAGGCCGGGTCGATGTTGTCGGCGGGGAGATAGCCCCGCTCGACGCTCTGGCGCAGGCTGGACAGGCCGTCGACATCCCTGAGTGCCTTTGCCTCGGCTTCCGGCAGCCGGTCGCCGAAGGTGTCACGCACCCTCTCGACCTGGGCCTTCACCGCTTCCTGCGCCGTGCGGTAGGCGGTGAGCGAGGGCTTGGAATAGCCGGACTCGAAGCGCGCGTTCAGCAGGATCGCCTGCTGGTGCTCGGCCTCCACGCGGTCCACCAGCCGGGCCACCTGCGCGCTGTCCCGCACCAGCCGGGCCGCCGACGCGGCGCTGTCCGACTGCTCGACCAGGTCGGTGACGAGATACGACAGCAGGCCCGCGATGACCGCGAGCGGGATACCGACGAGCAGGTTGAGCTTGCGTCGGAAGGGCCAGCGGTCGGCGAAGCCCCGTACACCACTGCGTACCGGGGCATGCCGGGCGGGCGCGTCCACCTGGTTCGTGGACACCGGGCCTCCTTCGGGGGTGCCTTACGGCGGACGCGGGCCCCGTGCACCGCTGTGACCGATATCAACTGCCGTGACACTACCGTCCCCTTGAAGCGTCAATCACCTCGGCTTTATCAAGAATCCGTTACAACGCGCTGCCAATCGATCGCGTATCGAAGCCAATCGGTGACCTGGAGGCACTTGACTGACCGAGAACTGGCTGGATTGGATCAATGGGTGACTTTCACCAACCGCATCAGCAGGCCCATCCGGAGGAACCGAGGCGCGGCGGTGGTCGCCCTCGCGGCGGCGACGGCCCTGCTGGCGGGCTGTGGCTCCTCCGACGACAAGGGCGACAACCCCCTTTCGGACAGCAAGGCGAGCGGCGACAGCGTGGTCGTCGGATCCAACAACTTCGCGGAGAGCATCCTGCTCGCCGACATCTACGGCGAGGCGCTCAAGGCCAAGGGAATCAAGGTCACTTACAAGCCGAACATCGGCAGTCGCGAGACCACCTACGGTCTGCTCAAGAACGGTTCCATCTCCGTCCTGCCCGAGTACAACGGCGCGCTGCTGGCCTACCTCGACCCGAAGGCCACGCCGAAGACCGTCGAGACGACCACCTCGGCCATCGAGGCCAAGCTGGACTCCAAGCTGACCCTGCTGGAGCCCTCGCCCGCGCAGAACAAGGACTCGGTCACGCTCAACGCGGCCACCGCGAAGAAGTACCACCTCACCGAGAAGTCGTCCATCGCCGACCTGAAGGACGTCGCGAAGGACCTGGTCATCGGCGCCTCGCCGGAGTTCCAGACCCGCCAGCAGGGTCTGGTCGGCCTGAAGAAGGTGTACGGCCTGGAGTTCAAGTCCTTCAAGGCGCTGGACGCTGGCGGCCCGCTCACCCAGGCGGCGCTGAAGAAGGACGCGGTGCAGGCCGCGGACATCTTCACCACGGAACCGACCATCTCCAAGGAGAAGTTCGTCGTCCTGCAGGACCCGAAGAACCTCTTCGGCTACGAGAACGTCCAGCCGCTGGTGTACAAGAGCGCCCTGTCCCAGAAGGGCGTCGACGCGCTCGACGCCGTCTCCGCCAAGCTGGACACGGCGACCCTGCTGGACCTGGACAGCCAGGTGCAGTCCCAGAACAAGGACCCGCTGGACGTCGCCAAGGCCTGGCTGCAGTCCGCCGGTCTGGACTGACGTACCGACGTACCGCGGAACACGACGACGCGGGTGCCCCGGAGGTGTGGGGGCACCCGCGTCGTCGTGCACGGATCGGGCCTCCGGCTGGGTCGGCCGGCCCCACCACCCGCAGCCCGGCCTCGGTGCGCGGCCGCCGGTAGCGGCGGGCGACCGTCTGCGCCGGGACACCGAGCAACCTCGGCGATCCTGCTGAACGGAGACCGGCCGTCCGGATGCAGGGCGTGGATGAGGGCACGGTCGAGGTCGTCGAGCATGCCCCCGTCCTCGCCGGTGCCGATCGGTCAGAGGTCGAACTCGTGCGGCGGCAGATCCAGCGTGTAGCACGCCTCACGCACCACCGCCTGCTCGGTCTTGTCGAAGTCGCCGTCCGCGCCGCCGATGACGATGCCGATCTGCACCACGGCCCGCGCCTCGGCAGGCTTCTTCTTCGCCTTGGCGACCTCCTGGAGCACGCTCACCTTGCCGAAGTCGAAGTCGGTGGTCAGCTTGTTCAGGTTCTCCTCGAAGCGGCGCCTCAGGTCGTCGGCCGGGAAGTTCTGCAGCACCTCGTTCGTCGCGATGAGCTGGGCCACCCGCTGCCGCTCCGCCGGGTCGACGGTGCCGTCGGCAGCGGCCACGAGCGCGCACATCGCCATGCTCGCATCGCGGAAGGCCCCGCTCTTCAGGTCGTTCTTCTTCGCCACCAGCTGAGTCTGCATCTGCGACGCCGACTCCTTGAAGCGGTCCCACAGGGCCATGCGAACTCCTCGTATCCACAGTCGATTGCCTCGACGGAAATGTGTACATCAACTTCTACAGCAACGTAGAAACTCATGGGGCGGCCGATAAGTTCCGGCGACCTAGACTGATTCCCCGGACACGGACGGAACACGGCGAAGACGCGGCAGGAGGTCGGCGACAGTGGCGACAGCGCCCGGCACGGGCTTTCAGGACCCCTCGGCCGAGGTGCTCGCGCAGGCGGCCGCCGCCTTCGGACTGCTCGCCTCGCCCGCCCGGCTGCACATCGTGTGGGCGCTGGCCCAGGGGGAGAGCGACGTCACCGGGCTCGCCGACCGCGTGGGCGGCGCGCTGCCCGCCGTCAGCCAGCACCTGACCAAGCTCAAGCTCGCAGGCCTCGTCCGCTCCCGCCGAGAGGGCCGCCGCCAGGTGTACTTCGTGGACGCCGAGGAACAGTCCGCCGTCGTCGACGTCGTACGGCTCCTCGTCGGGCGGTTCGCCGAGCGGCAGGCAACCGCCGTCCCGGCCGCCCGCGTCCGCGGCCTGTGAACCCGTGACCGACACCCCCCTCGCACTGCTGCGGCGCCTGGAGACCGGCCCGCGCGGGCTCACCGACGACGCGGCCGCCGCCCGGCTCGCCGCCCTCGGCGAGAACACCCCGCCCGGTGCCCGCACCCCGTCCTGGGCCCGCCGCTGCGTCCGCGGTCTGAGCGACCCCTTCACCACCGTCCTGCTCGCCCTCGGCCTGGTCTCCGCGTTCGTCGCCTCCTGGGGCACGGCCGCCGTGATCCTCGGCCTGGTCGCGGTCAGCTGCGCGCTGCGCGCGGCCGGTGAGCGCCGCGCCGACCGCTCGCTGGCCGCCCTGCGCGCACTGGCCGCCGGCACGGCCACCGTGCTGCGCCGCGCCGACGACGGAGCCGAGCCGTGCGCCCGCGAGGTCCCGGTCGCCGACCTGGTGCCCGGCGACGTCGTACGGCTCGGTCCCGGCGATCTCGTCCCGGCCGACGTACGGCTGCTGCGCGCCCGCGGTCTGACGGTGCGCGAGGCCGCGCTCACCGGTGAGTCCGCACCCGTGCCCAAGGCCGCGGCCGATGTGCCCGACCCGCTCGCCGAGTCGCACCTGTGCTTCCAAGGCAGCGACGTCGTCGCCGGCAGCACCACCGCCGTCGTCGTGGCGACCGGAGCGCACACCCGGTTCGCCGGAGCCCACCGGGTGCCGGGCCGTCGTGGGCCGAGCGCCTTCGACAGGTCCGTCCACGGGATCTCCTGGGTGCTGGTCCGTTTCATGCTGCTCACCCCGCCGCTGGTTCTCATGGCGAGCGCGGTCCTGAGCGGCCGGGGCCCGCAGACCCTGCCGTTCGCCGTCGCGGTGGCCGTCGGGCTCACCCCCGAGATGCTCCCGGTGATCGTCACCACCTGCCTGGCCCGGGGCGCCGCCCTGCTCGCGCGCACCCACCGGGTCGTCGTACGACGGCTGCCCGCGCTGCACGACCTCGGCGCGATCGACGTGCTGTGCGTGGACAAGACCGGCACGCTCACCGAGGACAGGCCCGTCGTCGCCCGCTCGCTCGGACCGGACGGCCGGCCCGACCCGGACGTGCTGCGCTGGGCCGCCGTCGGCGCCTGGTGGACCCTGCAACTCGCCGAACTGCCCGCCCCGGACGCCCTCGACGAGGCCCTGCTCACCGCCGCCGGACTCGTGGGCGAGGAGTACGACGGCCTCGCCGCCCTGCCCTTCGACCCGGCCAGGCGCACCGCGACCGCTGTCGTCGCCGGCCCCCTGGGCCGCCATGTCCTGGTGACCAAGGGCGCCGCCGAGGCCGTCCTGGAACGCTGCGAGCTGCCGGACGCCGAACGCCGGCGGCTGCTCGCGCTCGCCGCGCGCGAGGCGGACGCCGGGCTGCGCGTCCTGGCCGTCGCCACCGCCGAACTCCCGCACTCTCGACTTCGCACGAGCCGGGGGACCCCCATCGCCGGCATCCGGCCCTGCACACCCGCCGACGAACACGGCCTCACCTACCGCGGTCTGGTCACCTTCCGCGACGACCTCGCCCCCGGCGCCGCCGAGGCCCTGCGCACTCTCACCGGCCTCGGCGTCACGGTCCACGTCCTCACCGGTGACCATCCCGGCACGGCCGTCCGTGTCTGCCGCGACCTGGGACTGGAGCCGGAACAGGTGCGGACGGCCGCGGACGGTGCCGGCCCGGCCGTACCGGCCCGTTCCTCGGTCGTCGCCCGCTGTACCCCCGAGGACAAGGCGCGCATCGTGGCGGGCCTCCGCGCGTCCGGGCACACCGTCGGCTTCCTCGGTGACGGCGCCAACGACGTACCCGCGCTGCTCGCCGCCGACGTCGGCCTGGCCCCGCGCGGTGCCGTCGATGTGGCCCGCGAGAGCGCCGACGTCGTACTCGCCGACAAGGACCTCACCGCGATCGGGTACGCCGTCGGCGCCGGCCGGCACAGCAGCGCCAACATCGCCTCCTATCTGCGTGTCACCCTCTCCTCCAACCTCGGCAACGTCATCGCGATGCTCGCCGCCGGACTGCTGTTGCCCTTCCTGCCCATGCTCCCCGCCCAGGTGCTCGCGCAGAACCTGTGCTTCGACGCCTCCCAGCTCGCCTTCGCCCACGACCGCCCCGACGCCCGGGCGCTGCACCGGCCGACCGTGCTCCGGCCGCCCTCCTTCCTGCGGTTCATCGCCGGTTTCGGCGTGCTCAACGCGATCGCCGACCTCGCCACCTTCGGCGTGCTCGCGTTCGCCCTGCGCGGCCCCGACGCCGTGGACGACGAAGCCCTGTTCCACTCGGCCTGGTTCACCGAGAACCTGCTCACCCAAGCCCTGGTGATGCTGCTCCTGCGTTCCGGCCGGCACGTCGCAGAGGGCCGTCGCCCCGGCCCGGTCGGCTGGTCCGCGGCCGGGCTCGCCGCCATCGGCGTGCTGCTACCGCTCAGCCCCCTGGGCGCGGCCCTCGGTATGACGGCCCTGCCCGCCACCTACCACCTGCTGCTCGCCGCCGTCCTCGGCCTGTACGCCCTCGCCCTCACCGCGGCGAAGACGCGTCACGACCGGCGTCAGCGGTAGATCAGGTTCGAGGTGCCGGCGGCCGGCAGGCCCCGGACCACGTCGATCGGGGCCGTGCCGGTCTGCCGAGACTCGGGGCCGTGCCGGTCTGCCGAGACTCGGGACCGTGCCGGTCTGCCGAAGCCCGGGGCCGCGCCGAACTGTTCCGGCTCGGCGCCGGGGAACGCCTCGGCGCGCCGCACTCGCCCACCCCCGCCAATGCCCCATCCCGGGTTGTACAGTTGCGCAATGTAGCAATCGTTTTTGAGCGGACCCCGGGGCATCCGAGCCCGTGGCCGTCAGGAAGAACGTGGGAAAAGGAGGGGGCGGTCATGCTCCGCAATGGACTCGAGCCCTGGCACCTGCTGATCGTCGCGATCGTGTTCCTCGTGCTGTTCGGCTCCAGGAAGCTGCCGGACGCCGCCCGGGCGCTGGGCACATCCATGCGCATTCTCAAGAGCGAGGCGAAGGCGATGAAGGGTGAGAGCGGCACCCCGGCCGCCGGCGGACCGGGCGTCGGAACAGGCAACGGTGCCGGCACCGGCCAGGCTGTGGAGCCGGCGGAGGTCCGCACCGCGTCCGGCGCCTAGACCGGCAGCCTCTTGAACACCATGACGCCGCAGCCCCTTCGTTCCTTGCATCGTCCGGAGGGCGTTCCACTGCCGTCCGTCTGCGCGATGAACTCGCCACGACGGCACAGAAGTTCCCAGGCCACCCGTTCGGGCGAGGCTTCGGGGCGGCGTTGAGGCGTCGGCGTCTCAGGCCGGTTCCCCCGCCCCTTCCCGCAGGCTCTGCGCAGCGGCCCGCGCCTCCTTGCGGCGACGGCGGCGGCTCACACGGGGCTCCTGGTCGGGGAGCCAGCCGAAGGTGAGGCAGCAGCCGGTGGCGCCGAGGAGGAGGCCGATGAAGAAGCCGCCGAGGTTCGAGGTGAGCCAGGTGCCCAGCGACAGCAGGATGCCGGTGAGGGAGTAGAAGAGCCGCTGGCCGGGGTTGAAGAGGATCAGCAGACCCAGCAGCATCATGAGCGTCGGCAGCAGATAGCCGGCCAGGCCCTGCATGCCGATGTGCATCACGACCTTCAGTGAGGCCTTCTCGGTGAGCAGGATCTCGCCGCCCCCGAGGGTCAGCAGCAGTCCGCCCCAGAACGGACGGCGGGCCCGCCACCTGCGGAAGGCGGGCCTCAGTCCCTGATGTGGACGTTCCGGCATCGGATCAGCAGCCCGAATCGCTGAAGCGGAGCCTGAGTCCCGGCAGCTTGAACACACCGGCGGTGGTCGCGTAGTTGGTCTGCCGCAGGTTGCCGATGTGTACCGTGTCGGCCTGCTGGCTGAAGACGCCGATCGGGCCCTTCGCGTTCGCCTTGTTCAGTGTGCTGGCGTCGTTGCCGATCTCGATGTTGTTGAACGCCGCGTCACCCGACAGCTCGGTCGAGTCGGTGGTGAGGTCGCTCGCGATCACCTTCTGTTCGCCGCTGCCCGCGGTGATCAGCAGGTTGGTGCCACCGAGGTCGACGCTCTGGCACAGCTTGGTGAGCGTGGCGTTCTTGATCGCGGAGGTGACGACGAGCACCTGGCCGCCGGTGTCCCCGGCGTTCGGGCTGCCGTCCGCCATGTTGTCGAGCCCGCCGAACTGCTCGAAGCCGGTGCCGTTGAGTTCCGTCGCCGTGACCGTGAACGGCATACCGGAGATCGCGAACTGCACACCGAGGGCCCCCTGCGCGGTGAGGATCGCAAGGCCGGCGGCGACCACGGTGGCGGGCACGGCCATGACAGCGGCCCTGCGCAGCCGTACCCGGCCTCGCCTCTCGCCGCCGACGGCGGACCCGGACGCGGCTGAGGCTTCGGGCGAGGAACCGCTTCCTGGGTTCTCGGGGGTGTTGTCGGCGGACGAGAGGTCCGGGGACGAGGCCATGTCTGCTCCCATGGGCATAGATCAATGCGGGTTGGGCTTCAGTGGCGCGTTGTCCTGGCGCGGACAGCGGCTGTCGCGCACGCCTCCTCGCACTCCCGGCGGATGCAAGGGCTTTCTCGTTACGCGGCAGTAGCCTGCGAGGAAGTTACCGCCGGTTACTTTTCAGGGTCAAGGGAGTTGTGAAAAAAGGGTGTTGGATGTGCGCGGACCCCCACGAGCCCGCCGGGGAAGCGGTATCGGGACAGGTGTCGCGAACAGCAACTCCTTTGTAGTGCCTTGACGTTGACGGTTCATCAGGTCTACAACTCTCCCTGGTTTCCCCGGATCCGTGGCGCCGGATCCGCCGAGCGGCATGGGCCGCATTCCCGGCCTTCCTTCAGCAACCGCTCCACACCACCGCGGCACCGGCACGGCCGTTCCCCCCTCGGTCCGTGCCCGTCCGCCCCCTGTCCGGCCCGGCCGGAGGCCTTCCCCCGAGGCCTTCGGCCGGTGCCTGGCCGGCTTCCGTCGCCGGTCCGTGACGTACGGAGAAGGCGTCGCGGACCGGCGACGGCGGCCACCACCCCCCTCACCGACCGCGCATCACCACTCCCTCCGTGCCATCCCCGATGCCCCCCACGCGCCACCCCCGGCATTCGGCGCCGCCACCCCCCACCTCATCAACACCCCCCACCTCACCCCACGTTGTCCCCCCACCCAAGGAATGAGGCACCCGCATGCGTACGCGATCCCTCCTCGCCCTCGCCGGCGCCGTCACCGCGCTCACCGTCGCCGCCGCCGTCCCCGCGTCCGCGGACGGCAGCGCTGTGCTGACCACGGGCAGCGTCGGCGGCACCGCCGCGGCGGTCGGTGACACCCTGACCGCGCCCCTGGCCGGCGGCACGTCCGCCACGCTCTACTCCAGCGCGACCGGCACCAGCGGGGTCACCTGCAAGTCGTCGCAGTTCACCGCCACGGTCACGGGCAACCCGACCGCCCCCGGTACGGCCACCGAGTCGGTCACCGGGCACTCCTTCGACA
This sequence comes from Streptomyces sp. NPDC101151, assembly GCF_044768335.1. NCBI lineage: Bacteria > Bacillati > Actinomycetota > Actinomycetes > Kitasatosporales > Streptomycetaceae > Streptomyces > Streptomyces sp. NPDC101151. The sequence goes on from NZ_JBIWPP010000004.1 coordinate 341,838, forward strand.
GCAGCAGCTGCACCAGCAACGTCACCGGTGTGCTCGGCGTCAGCAGCATCACGGTCGACAACCTGCCCTACACCGCAACGGTCGCCTCCGACGGCACCCTCACCGTCTCGCCGGCCGGCGGATCCACCATCCAGACCACGGTCAAGCTGCGCACCCTGCTGGGCACCATCACCTGCGTCTACCAGGCGCCCAGCCTGACCGGTAAGGCCGACAACAGCGACAGCAGCATCACCTTCACCAACCAGCAGTTCACCAAGACCTCAGGCTCGTCGCTCTGCTTCGCCAGTGGCTACTTCACCGCCAAGTACGCCCCCGTGACCGACGCGGGTGCCCAGGTCTATGTCAACTGACGTACGGGCCGCAGAGGTCCGGAAGGTCAGAAGGTCAGCGTCGGCGTAGACGCAGAACCAGGGCGGCGCCCCCGGTGAGCACCAGCACCGCGGCGGCGCCGCCCGCCAGCAACGGGGCCGAGGGGCCCGCGTCCGCGCGGGTCGCCTCGGCCACGGGTGTGCTGTCATCGGTGGCGCTCGCCGAAGTCTTCTTCTCCGAGGAGGCCGGAGTTCCCGTGGGAGGCCGAGAGGTCGCCGTCCGCGCGGGCGGCGGGCTCGCCGGAGCCTGTGAGGCCCCGGCCGGCTTCGTGGCCTTCGCCGTTCCCGTCCCGGTCCCCGCCCCGGTGCCTGTACCCGCCCCGGCCCCCGCCTCCGGGAACACCACGTCGGAGCACGAGTAGTACGTGTCCGGTGTGCTGCTGTTCTGCCAGATCGTGTACAGCATCTGACGGCCCGTGCGGTCCTTCGGCAGTGTCGCCCGGAGGTGGTACGCCCCGTTCGTCAGCGGCGGGTCCGTGACCTCGGCGAAGGGGCGCGTGGGCAGATCCGACCACTTCAGCGGCTTGGCCGGGTCGTAGCCGGGCTTGGTGAGATACATCCTGAACGTGCCGGTGTGCGCGATCGTCGAGGCGTACGTCATAGTCAGCCGCCCGCCCGGGGCCAGTCGGGTCGCCGGCCAGTCCTGCCGGGCCAGATCGAGGCCCCGGTAGGCGGGCAGGTTCCCGCTGCACAGCCTGCCGTCCGGGATCACCTGCCGGTCCCGGCCGCCCACCCCCGCCACGCGCAGGTTGTCCCACGCGGTGAAGGGGGCGCCGTTCGCGGCGACAGCCGCCTTGCAGGCCGCCGACCGGTTCGCGCTGCCGCCCTCGGGGGAGCAGGCGTACACCCGGCTGACCGGATCCGTGGGGGCGCCATGGGCCTGGGCAGACCCCGCCACCCACGGCAGAAGCAGGAGCGGGGCCGCCGCTGCGGCCGCCGTGACGCTCAGGCGGGTGGTCTTCCGAGTCATCCGGGACTTCTCCTCGGCGGGCGCGGGAACGGGGATCTGCTGTGTCCAGTACGGGACACACGTCCGCCGCGTTCAGCCGCCCCGGGAGTGTCCAAAACCGATCGGCCGACGGCACCGACCGTTCGGGCTGTTTTGACGGACGCCCGCGACGGCACACCTGGAAGCGGACGGGGCGCCTCGTCGCCGGGCCGTCAAAGAGCGGAAGATCACGGCCTCTTGGCTTCCGGAAACGGTCAAGTTCAGTGGGAGCAGCATCTTTCGATGCCATCCGTTTGCAGAATGCGAAGGTCGTGCCGAGTATCGCGGCTGCGCATGACACGGGTCGGACCTCTGAGTACGACCACCCGACTCCCTTTCCCGCTCGGTGAGTTATCGTATGCGTGGGGTCAAAACAAACCGCGTGTCCCGTTCGTTAGAGAGCCGCGAGGAGGGGTCAGTCGATGGCGAGGCAATTACGCGCTGAGCAGACCCGGGCGACGATCATCACGGCTGCTGCCGATCTGTTCGACCGGCAGGGCTATGAATCCACCAGTCTGAGTGACATCGTCGGCCACGCGCAGGTCACCAAGGGGGCGTTGTACTTCCACTTCGCCGCCAAGGAGGACCTGGCCCACGCCATCCTGGAACTCCAGGCCAGAGCCGCGCAGCAGGTGGTGGCCGAAGTCGAGGGGCGCGGCTACTCCTCGCTGGAGGCTCTGATGCGGGCCACGTTCGCGGTCGCCCGGCTGGCCGTGGACGACCCGGTGCCGCGCGCCGGACTCCGCCTCGCCACCGCGGACGTCGTCGTACGGCCACCGCTCAGACACCCCTTCACCGAGTGGTTGGATTTCGCCACCCGCAAGTTCAGCGGTGCCGTCAAGGAGGCCGATGTCCATGCCGAGATCGACGTAGGTGTCGTCGCGCACTCCCTCGTCTGCTTCTTCGTCGGGACCCGGGTCGCCGGCCGCTCCCTCGAACCGGTCGCACGGCTGCCCCGCAGGGTCGCCGAGATGTGGCACCTGATGGTCCGGGGGCTGGTGCCGGTGCACCGCCGCCCCCGCTATCTGACCCTCGCCACGCAGCTGGAGCGGGAGATCAGAACCGGCTGAACCGCGCGATACGGTGACGGGCATGCCCGTCACCCCCGCGCCCGTGATCCTCGGCAATGAACCGGGCTCGTTCCCGCACAGCGTGCTGGCCGAGCGGCACCCCGCGATCATCCGGCAGGTACGGGACGCCTTCCCGTACGGGCCCGCGCAGCACCACGCGCTCGACGAGCTGCTGAAGAGCTGCACCGAAGGGGTGATCGAACCGCTGCCCGAGGACGCGGGCGACCGGGACCGCTGGCGCGCCTGGGGGCTGGACGGCCACCTGGGCCGGTCCTGGTTCGACGTGCCGTGGCTGTGGTCCGAGAGTTACTTCTACCGCCGGCTGCTGGACGCCGTCGGCTGCACCGGCCCGGGCGCCTGGCAGGGCATCGACCCCTTCCGCCCCTTCAAACGCGCCGAACTCGACGCCCCGGAGACCGACGAGGAACTCTCCGCGCTCGATGCGCTCCAGGACCGGCCGGAGCAGGAGCGGGCTCGCGCCCTGCTGCACGGCTCGCTGTGGGGCAACCGAGCCGACCTCGGCTTCCGCCTCTCCGCCGAGGGCGCCGAGGCCGCGGAACCGACCCCCGCTCTGGTGGCCGACGACAGCGAGACCCTGTGGTCGCTGCTGCCGCCCTCCGCCCCCGGCACGCTCGTCCTGGTCGCGGACAACGCGGGCCGCGAACTCGTCCCCGACCTGCTCCTGATCGCCCATCTCCTCGCCGAGGGGCGGATCCGGCGGGCCACGCTGCACGTCAAGCCCCACCCCTACTACGTCTCCGACGCCACCACCGCCGACGTGGTCGACGCCCTGCAGCGCCTCGTCGCGGCACCGGGGGCGGCCGCCCAGTACGGGCGCGTCCTCTGGTCGGCCATGGCCGACGGCCGGCTCACGGTACGCGCCCACCCCTTCTCCTGCGCCCCGCTGCCGTACGCCGACCAGCCGGACGACCTGCGCGCCGAGTTCGCCTCGGCCACGCTGACCATCGTCAAGGGCGACCTCAACTACCGCCGCCTGGTGGGCGACCGCCTGTGGCCGCCCACCACGCCCTTCCAGGAGGCCACCCCCTGCTTCCCCGGGCCCGTCGCCGCCCTGCGCACCCTGAAGTCCGACGTGATCACCGGCCTGACCGCGGCGACCGAGGCCGCACTGGTCGCGGCGGAGGGGCAGCGCTGGCGCACCGGCGGCACCCATGCGCTGATCCAGGTGAACGCGTCAGGCGACGCTCAGCGGAAGTGACTTGAGGCCGTTGATGAAGTTGGACACGAGCCGCCCGGCCGGACCCGCGAGCCGCGGGCCGGGCAGCGCGCGCAACACCTCCTCGTAGAGCAGCTGCAGCTGCAGCCGGGCGAAGTGGGCGCCCAGACACACGTGCGGTCCGTCCCCGAAGGACACGTGCGCATTGGGCGTGCGGGAGAGGTCGAGCCGGTCGGGCTCGGCGAACGCGCGTTCGTCACGGTTGGCCGAGGCATGGAACACCACCACCTTGTCGCCCGCTCCGATCCGGCGGCCGGCCAGCTCGGTGTCGTGGGCGGCCGTGCGGCGGAAGGTCAGAACCGGCGGGTGCCAGCGCAGCAACTCGTCCACGGCGGACCGCATTCCGGCCTTCCCCGCGCGCAGCATCTCGTACGCCTCCGGATGCTCCGCCAGGGCCAGCAGTCCGCCGGGGGCCGCGCTGCGTACGGTGTCGTTGCCCGCGACGGTGAGCAGGAAGAAGAACATCTCCAGCTCCGCCGACACGAGTTCGGCGTCATGTGCGAGCGTCGTCATGATGTCGTCGGCGGGATACCGTCGTTTGTACGCGGCCAGCTGTCCGGCGTAGGCGAACATGTCCCGCAGCATCGCCGGTGAACGCGGATCGACCGGCTTGCCGGCCTCGTCCAGCACCGGGGGACCGGCCTCGTCCGGATCCTGGTAGCCGATGACCCGCCGCGTCCAGTGCAGCAGCAGCCGCCGGTCGCTGTCCGGAACCCCCAGCAGATCGGCCAGATTGAGCAGGGCGTACTCGTCGGTGACGGTGGAGACCACGTCGACCGTGCCGTCGCCCGACCGGGCCTCGTCCAGAGCCCGGCCGAGCAGGGCGCGGGCACGTTCGCGCGCGACCGCCGCGAACCGGTCGACGCGCCCCGGAGTGAACGCACGGCTCACCAGCCGCCGCAGTCGCCTGTGCTGCGGCGGATCCTGATTGAGCATCATGCGCCGGATGAACGGTAGGTCGTCCGGGTCCGGATCGCGGATCTGGGTCGCGCCGATGTACGAGGAGTACGTCGCCGAATCCTTGAGCACGCGGACCACGTCGGCGTGCCGGGTGACCGCCCAGAATCCCGGCCCGGCCGGCCAGCCCAGCACCTCGCTCTCGTGCTGCCAGGCCACCGGGTGGTGGTCGCGCAGCACGCGGTAGTCGGCGTACGGCACCCCGGCGGCGTACCGGCGCGGGTCGAAGACGTCGGGCACCGGCGGGGCGTCGCGTACGCTCACGCCTGCTCGTCCTCGCCGGCCTCGTCGGCCCGCAGGAAGTCCTCGACCACTCGGATGAGCTCCAGCGGGGTCTCGTCCATCGCGTAGTGCCCGGCGCCCGGGAGGGCGGCGAGCCGGGCGCGCGGATACCAGGACATCCAGGTCTCCCGCATCAGCGCCGGCGACAGCGCCGGATCGAGTTCACCGGCCACCGCCAGCGCGGGCACCTCGCAGCCCTCCACGTCGGCGCGGAAGTCCTCGCCCGCCCAGGAGCCGAGCCAGGCCCGGAACGCCTTCGGGTCGCTGCGCTCCAGCGACCGGTCCACCATCCGGTCGAGCCAGGCGGCAGGACGACGGCCCCCGGTGGTGAAGTCGATGATCGTGCGCCGGTTCTCCGGCTTGTGCGCCGCGTCCGCGAACAGCACGCCCTGCTCGCCGGGCAGCGGCAGCCCCGAGGCGGGTACGGGGGAGACGCCGACGATCCGGCGCAGCCGGTGCGGGGCCACCGACAGCAGCCGCTGTGCCACCGTGCCGCCCATGGAGTGCCCGATCACCGAGAACCGTCCCCAGCCCAGCCGGTCGGCCAGCTCCACCAGGTCCACGGCCGCCTCGGCCGTCGTACAGGAGCCCACGGCATCCCGGGCCTTGCCGTAGCCGCGCAGATCGACCAGCGCGTAGGTGAAGGCGGTGCGGTCCAGGTCCGGCAGGACGGCCGCGTAGGCGGACCGGTCGGCGAACCAGCCGTGCACGGCGAACACCTTGTGGGCGCCGTCGCCGTGCACCTCATGGGGCAGCAGAAAGGAGGTCATGCGCCTACCGTGGACCGCACACGGGGGCTCGGCAAGGGTGCGGACGGGGCATGCCCCAGCCGTCCGGGTGGTGTACCGGGCGCCGGACAGGGCGGGTGAAGGGAAGGCGGAGGCATGCGCATCGGAGCGGCACCGCAGCGGCTGTGGTCCCGGTCGGAGGACGCGCTCGACGGTGTTCTGGAGACAGCCCGCACGGCCGACGAACTCGGCTTCGACCATGTCGTCGCCGGTGGTCACCTGCTGGCCGGCGACCTCGGCGTGACTCCGGACCCGCTGGTCCTGCTGTCCGCGGTGGCGGGCGCGACCCGGCCGGCCTGGACCTGACGGCGGTCCGGTTCCTGCTGCCGCCGGGCTTCGCGCCCGCCGTGGACAACCCCGGACGCCTCCTGGGAGGCCCGGACGCCACCGCGGAGAGCGTGCGGGACGAGCTGGGGCGCCTGGAGGACGCGGGCCTTTCGGTCGTCTCCCTGTGGCTGCCGGTCGCGACGGAGGCGCTCCCGGACGCCATGGCCTGGACCGCCGAGGAGGTCCTGCGGCACGTGTCATGAACGATGGCCAACGCCACACGAGCCCACGGAGGTTCACTGTTTTGACGGGGGTTCACGCGATGGTGTGATCATGTTCTGCGCGGCGGATGGCCCTCCCGGCCCCCGGGTAGGGCCCTCGGCATGACGCAGCCGTTCGAACTCCCGCACTTCTACATGCCGTATCCCGCGCGGCTCAACCCACATGTCGACGAGGCACGTGCCCACTCGACCGAGTGGGCACGCGAGAGGGGCATGCTGGAGGGCTCCGGGATCTGGGAGCAGGCCGACCTGGAGGCGCACGACTACGGACTCCTGTGCGCCTACACCCACCCCGACTGCGACGGACCGGCCCTCTCGCTGATCACCGACTGGTACGTGTGGGTGTTCTTCTTCGACGACCACTTCCTCGACATGTACAAGCGCACCCAGGACCGCGCCGCGGGGAAGGCCCATCTGGAACGCCTCCCGCTGTTCATGCCGCTGGACCTCGCTGCGCCCGTGCCGGACCCGGAGAACCCGGTCGAGGCGGGCCTCGCCGACCTGTGGGCGCGCACGGTGCCGTCCATGTCCGTCGACTGGCGCCGGCGTTTCTCCGTGGCCACCGAGCATCTGCTCAACGAGTCCATGTGGGAGCTGTCCAACATCAACGAGGGGCGGATCGCCAATCCGGTCGAGTACATCGAGATGCGCCGCAAGGTGGGCGGCGCCCCCTGGTCGTCGGGGCTCGTGGAGTACGCGACCGCGGAGGTGCCCGCCGCCGTCGCCGGGACCCGGCCGCTCCGGGTGCTCATGGAGACGTTCTCTGACTCGGTCCACCTGCGCAACGACCTCTTCTCCTACCAGCGGGAGGTCGAGGACGAGGGCGAGAACAGCAACGGCGTGCTCGTACTGGAGACCTTCTTCGGCTGCACCACCCAGGAGGCCGCCGAGACCGTCAACGACATCCTCACCTCGCGTCTCCACCAGTTCGAGCACACCGCGCTCACCGAGGTGCCCGCCGTCGCCCTGGAGAAGGGGCTCGGGCCCGACGAGGTCGCCGCGGTCGGCGCCTACACCAAGGGACTTCAGGACTGGCAGTCCGGCGGACACGAGTGGCATCTGCGCTCCAGCCGCTACATGAACCAGGGCGTCGCCTCCGTCGCGCCCTGGCAGCGGCTGACCGGTCCCGGCATCTCCGCCACCGACGTGGGCGCGCTGCTCGCCTCGGCCGCCGCTGAGCGGCTGCGCGCCTACGCGCACGTGCCCTTCCAGAAGGTCGGCCCGTCGCTGCTGCCCGACTTCCACATGCCCTACGAGGTCGAGCTGAGCCCGCACCTGGAGGCGTGCCGCCCCCGCCTGACCGTGTGGATGCACCGCATGGGCATGCTGGAGGAGGGTGTCTGGGACGAGGACAAGCTCGCCGCCTCCGACCTCCCGCTGTGCTCGGCCGGACTCGACCCGGACGCCACACCGGAGGCCCTCGACCTCAGTGCCCACTGGCTCGCCTGGGGCACCTACGGCGACGACTACTACCCGCTGGTCTTCGGAGGCCGCCGCGATCTGGCCGCCGCCCGGCTGACCACCGCCCGCCTGTCGGCCTGCATGCCCGTCGACGGCGAGGCCACACCCGTCGTCCCCGTCAACGGTATGGAACGCGGCCTGATCGACCTGTGGGCCCGCACCACCGCCGCCATGACCCCCGGCCGGCGCCGCACCCTGCGCGACTCGGTCGACAAGATGACCGAGAGCTGGGTGTGGGAGCTGTCCAACCAGCTTCAGAACCGCGTACCCGACCCGGTCGACTATCTGGAGATGCGCCGCGCCACCTTCGGCTCCGACCTCACCCTCAGCCTGTGCCGCATGAGCCAGGGACCCGCTGTCCCGCCGGAGATCCACCGCACCGGCCCCGTCCAGGCGCTGGAGAACGCCGCCGTGGACTACGGGTGCCTGACCAACGACGTCTTCTCGTACCAGAAGGAGATCGAGTACGAGGGGGAGATGCACAACGCGATCCTCGTCGTGCAGAACTTCTTCGGCTGTGACTACCCCGCCGCGCTCGGCATCGTCCACGATCTGATGACCCAGCGCATGCGGCAGTTCGAGCACATCATCCGCCATGAACTGCCCGTCCTGTACGACGACTTCGGGCTGTCGGCCGAGGCGCGCGAGGCCATGGGCAACTATGTGGGCGACCTGCAGAACTGGATGGCGGGCATCCTCCACTGGCATCGGACGGTCGACCGCTACAAGGCCGCCTACCTCGAACGCCGCGCCCACGGCTTCCTCCCGGACCGGCCGCCGGCGCCCGCGCTGCCCGTCAGCTGACTTCCCGCACCCGCGCCGACGTCTCCTCGGCGAGCTTCCGCACGGCCTCCGCGGCCGCCCCGGAGAGCTCGCCGCGTATCGCCTCGCCCGCCGCCAGGACCGCACCCGACTCCTCGGGCCGGTCCGCGTCGGCCAGGGCACGGGCGAGCGCGTAGTGCTCCTCGGCGATGAACCGGCCCAGGTTCACGCCCTGCCAGTGCCTCAGGGATTCGTCGGGGGCGGCGACCAGCACGCCCCGCAGGACCGACAGGGAGCCCGCGGCGCCGACGAGTTGTCCGCACTCGCGCTCCAGGCGCGCCTGGGTCAGACGGGCCGACACCCGGTCCCAGGCCGTGTCCTGGAGCGCCGCGTACAGGCGCTGCGCGCGCAGCGCCTGCGTCAGGTCGCCGAGCCCCTCGAACTCGCCGGCGAGCGAACGCAGCGGTGACGGGTCGAGGCTCTTGTCGTCTCCGGGCCTGCGCAGCGTGCGCTGGTTCATGACGATCTCGTCCAGCCGGCGGATCAGGGCGACCCGAGCCAGTTCGGTCAGCCCCTGGTCCGCGGCCAGGTCCGTCCACGTCGACAGCGGTTCGTCCGTGGGATCCGTGCCGAACAGCGATTCGTCCAACTCAACCGCCCAGCACCGCAGTTCTTCGGACGTTGCGTCCGGCTCGGGCAGCCCGCCCAGTCCGCACCAGGTGTCGAAGTCCGTGTCGCGCACCTCGTGCAGCAGCGGCAGGTCCGTCGTGTCGCCGCGCAGTCCCACCAGCACGGCGGCGAGCCGCAGTTCGTCCGTCATCGAGGCCTCCGCCTCGTGCCTCAGCAGCCGGCGCAGCAGGCCCAGGTCGTCGTCCGCGCGGTCGAACTGCGCGGCACGCAGGACGACGCGGCGCCGCACCGGATCGCCGGCCACGGTGGTGAGCGCGGCGGCGTCCCCCGTGCGCAGCCGGGCCAGGTCGGCCCGCCCCCGGGCCAGCACCGGCTCCCACAGCGACGGCCGCGGGTGCAGGTCGAGCCGCTCGTAGGCGCACCCGTCCGCCGCGTTCAGCAGCAGGAAGTCGGGCTCGGTGCGCAGCAGCGCCGCATGCAGCATCCCGATGAGCTCCGCCGGGGAGCGTGCGGGCAGGTCCAGGGCGGCACGGAGTTCGGCGCGTTCCTCGTCCACGCCGTGATACTCGCTGATCTCCTTCTCCGTCTCGGCCACGCGCGCCAGGATCGTCTCCTCGCCGTCGGCCGGCGACAGATCGAGGTGGTCGTGCCAGCCCGGCAGGCCGATCAGCACCTCGAGAGCCTCGTCGACGGACGAGCCGATGATTCCGGCCGAACCCTCGGAGTCGGCGTACAGAACCGAGCCGTCCGCGCACAGGAAGTACGTGCCGCCCCCGTCGCCTCCCGCCACCACTTCGAGGGGGCCGCCGGAGGCGAGGCGCACCGGTTCGACATGGCCGTGTGCCGCACGGGCCAGGTCGAAGTCGAAGGGGAAGGCGGCCAGTTCGGCCAGGTGGCGGTGGTGCCGGAGCAGCCGCAGGGCGTGATCGGTCATGTCACAGAACGTAACAGCGTCCACTGACAACGCGACGCCCCTGCCACCGGGTCCGGGCACCTCGCTCCCGCCCGCGATTTCCGGACACTCTCGCTCGGACCGGGGCATTCAGGGAACGCGGGTGGAGCGTCGGGAATCTTCCGGGGTGACGGAACCGAAGACGTCAGAACACACGGGGGAGTGCGAAGTTGACCGAGATCATCGAGAGGATCGCCGAGAGCATCAAGGGGGAGCAGGCGCACGTGGAGGCGCTGGCTCCGGTCGAACTGACACCGTACGTGGCACCGCTGCCGGTACCTCCGGTCCTGCGGCCCGCGTCCGCCGACGTGACGCACGAGACGGAGATCGCCCTGCGCCCCGCCTTCCCGCCGTCGGCGTCATCCAGCTCACCGGGGCGGACGGCAGGACCAAGACGTACCGGCGCACGGCTCGGACGTTCAACGACGGTCTCGGCTTCACCATCGCCGAGGGCAGCCACGAACAGTGGAGCTTCCTCAACCTCGCACCGATCGTCCACCCGATGCACATCCACCTGGCCGACTTCCAGCTGCTGGGCCGGGACGCCTACGACGTCTCGGGCTTCGACCCGACAGTGGGCGGCACCCGCACCCCCATCGCCCACGACGCGGGCACCCGGATTCCGCTCGCGCCCAACGAGCTGGGCCACAAGGACGTCTTCCGGGTCCCCGGCGGGCAGATCCTGCGCGTCATGGGCCGGTTCGACGGGGCGTACGGCCGGTTCATGTACCACTGCCACCTGCTGGAGCACGAGGACATGGGCATGATGCGGCCCTTCGTCGTCATGCCGGCCGAGGCCATGAAGTTCGACCACGGCGGGGCACACGGCGGCCACGGCGGGGGCCACACCGGGTGACCCCGCTCAGGTCACGCGGGCCGGCGCTCCACCCGGCCCGCGTGCTCGACCGCGGCTCGCGCCAGCGCCCGCACCACCGGGTGCGGACGCGAGCCGTCGCCGGACAGCTCCGGCTGGAACAGTGTGGCCAGGAAGAAGGGATGGCCCGGCAGTTCGGCCACCCGGACCTGCCCGTCCTCGTCGTGCCCGGAGAACCGCAGGCCGTGGGCGCGGAGCGTGTCGAGATGACGGGAGGGGCCGTACGCGCAGAAGTACCGCTCGACCGTGCGCGGCGAGCCGATCACGGACTCGGCGAGCGAACCCGGTCCGATGGCCACGGCGGCCTCGTGGCCGACCAGGGAACAGGACAGCGGCTCGATGAGCAGGTCCTCGGCACCGGGGTCGTTCTCGGCGTGCGCGGTCCGGGTCAGTCCGCACACGTTCCGGGCGAACTCCAGCAGCGCGTGCTGGAAGCCGCCGCACGTGCCGAGGAACGGGATGCCCTCCTCGCGCGCGGTGCGGACGGCGGCGAGGACACCCGCCTCGCTGCGGTACGGGCTGCCCGGCAGCACCCAGACGGCGTCGAAGCCACGCACCGCGTCCTCTGCCTCCGCGTCCTCGGACGCGATCCAGTAGGCGTCCAGGACCAGCCGGTCGCGTTCGGCGAGGGCGTTCAGCAGAAGCGGGATCCGGGTGTGCGAGACGACGTTGGGGGAACGGTCCCCGACGAGGGCGAGGGTGGCGGTGCGAGCCGCGGAGTTCGTCATGCCGTTCATCCTGGGAGCCACCCGTGGTTCACGTCCAACGATGAATCCTGCACGGTCCATAAGCGTTGCTGATGGAGTGGCATCCTGTGCCCCATGGACCCGCATCTGCTGCGCACCTACGTCGCCGTGGCCCGCCTCGCCTCCTTCTCCGAGGCCGCGCGCGAGCTGGGCTACACCCAGTCCGCGGTGTCCCAGCACATCGCCGCGCTCGAACAGGACCTCGGCACGCCCCTGCTCACCCGGCGGCCCGTCACGCCCACCGCCGCGGGCGAACGGCTCCTGGAGCACGCGGGCCCGCTGCTGCTGCGCCTGGACGCGGCCCGCGCCGACGTCGCCCGCATGGCCGCCGCGCCCGCGCACGGCCTGACCCTCGCCACCACGCCGACCGCCCTCGGCCCCGGCGTCCTCGGCGCGCTGCCGGCGGCGGGCGTGACCCTGCGCGTCCTCAGCCGGGACGAGATCCCCGCCGCCGTCGCCACCGGCACCGCCGACCTCGGCCTGGTCGACGGCCTCGCCGCCCCCAGCGATCCGCTGCGGCTGCCCGACGTGGCACCCCTGACCACGCACGGCGTCACCGAGGAACCCGTCAGCGTCCTGCTGCCCGCCGGCCACCCCCTCGCCGGCCGCACCGGCCTGCGTCTCGGCGACCTGGCCGACGCCCGCTGGCTCGACGCACCCGACGCGGCCCTCCCGCTCGCCCATCTGCGCACCGCCAACGGCGGCGGCGCCTTCCGCCCCGCCCTGCGCTACGAGGGCACCGACGTCCGCACCCTCACCGCCCTCGCGGCCGCCGGCCACGGCCTCACCCTGCTGCCCCGCCCGACGGCCACGGGCATCCCGGGCACGGTCGCCGTCCCGCTCACCGCACCACGCGTCGTGCACCGCACCGAACTCCTGCACGGCGGCGCACCGGGGGGAGCGGCGGCCGAGCTGCTCGGGCGACTGGTGGACGCCGCCTGACGGCCGACCGGCCGGCCGCGCGTGTCCCCCACCCGTGTCCCCGAGGAGCGCCCCGCCGTCGTCGCCTCCACGGCCATGACTACCCTCCGCCACGCTCCGGCCAGTCTCACTCGTTCGTGTCTCGTGGTGGACCGGCGCCCCGGGTAGAGCACCAGGCGGAGGCGAGCGAACCATGGATCAGACTGCGTTGCGTCCCAAGCCGATGCCCGGTCAGGAGCGGCGGGGGAGCGGCACTCCCGACTCCGTCCGGCGCCCGCACGCCGCGCGCCGACGCGGCCGGCGGATCAGGACCCTGCTGTTCGGGCTGTTCACCGGCACCGTCCTGGTGCTCTCCGGGGTCGGACTCGGCACGGTCGGCGCCACGGTGATCGGCATGAGCAGGCTGGCCGAGCTGCAGCGTCAGGTCCCGCCGCACAGCCCCCCGGTCAAGCCCGTACCCTCCGCGTCCCCGAGCCCCGCCGAGGCCCGGGCCGGCGTGACCCTGGGCGTGGAGGCGGTCGACGCCCAGAAGGACGGCGCGCAGGTGGTGGGCGTCCACGTGCCCGGACCCGGCTACACGGCGGGCCTGATCCGCGGCGACGTCCTGCTGCAGTTCGGCAGCACCCGTCTCGACACGGCCGCGGACCTCGCCCGGGCCGTCGCCCACGCCCGCCCCGGAACGGCGGTGACCCTCACCGTGCGCCACCCCAGCGGCGGCTACCAGCAGCTGACGGTCGTTCCGGGTGTCGTGACCTGACCGCGGCCCGAGCCCGGTCCCGGGTGCCCGGACACGTCGGGAAATCCGCTGGTCGCCCCACGCCCCACGCGCCATGATGGCCCCATGCCGAGCCCCATCTCCGCGGACCGCCGCCATGTGACTCCGCGATCGGCTCGCGCCGCCCCGTCCGGCCCGGCAGGATGCTGCCCGAGGCCGCTTCGACCCGCCCCCTCGACCGCGCACGGAGGCCCGGATGACCGGTAGTACGCCCGCGCCCTTCACCGCCGACGACTACACGGCCCGTATGGAGCGCGCCGCGCGGTCGGCCGCCGACGCCGGCCTCGCCGGACTGCTCGTGGCGCCGGGACCGGACATGGTGTGGCTGACCGGCTACACGCCCACCGCGGTCACCGAACGGCTCACCGTGCTGGTCCTCACCCCGGGGCACGACCCCGTGCTCGTCGTGCCCACCCTGGAGGCACCGGACGCCGAGCACGCGACCGGCGCGTCCGCCCTCACCCTGCGCGACTGGACCGACGGCAAGGACCCCTACGCCGTCACCGCCGCCCTCCTCGACGGGAGCGGCCGCTTCGGCATCAGCGACAACACCTGGGCGATGCACCTGCTGGGCCTCCAGCGCACCCTGCCCGGCACCTCCTACGCCTCCCTCACCGACGCCCTGCCCATGCTGCGCGCCGTCAAGGACGCGGCCGAGCTGGAGCTGCTGGCGGCCGCGGGAGCGGCTGCGGACCAGGCGTTCGAGGAGATCCGGAAAGTCCCCTTCGCCGGCCGCCGCGAGTCCGACATCGGCCACGACCTCGCCGACCTGCTGCGCCGCTTCGGGCACTCCCAGGTCGACTTCACCATCGTCGGTTCGGGCCCCAACGGCGCCAACCCGCACCACGAGGTCGGCGACCGCGTCATCCAGGACGGCGACATGGTCGTCCTCGACTTCGGCGGCCTCAAGGACGGCTACGGCTCCGACACCACCCGCACGGTCCACGTCGGCGAGCCGGCCGAGGAGGAACGCACGGTCCACGACATCGTGCGCGCCGCCCAGGAGGCGGGCTTCCGTGCCGTACGCCCGGGCGTCGCCTGCCAGGAGGTCGACCGCGCCGCCCGCGCGGTGATCACCGAGGCCGGATACGGCGAGTACTTCATCCACCGCACCGGCCACGGCATCGGCGTCACCACGCACGAGCCGCCGTACATGATCGAGGGCGAGGAACAGTCCCTCGTGCCCGGCATGTGCTTCTCCGTGGAGCCCGGTATCTACCTGCCCGGCCGCTTCGGCGTGCGTATCGAGGACATCGTCGCGGTGACCGGGGACGGCGGCCGCCGCCTCAACAACACCACCCGTGAGATGGTCATAGTGGACTGAGCGACCAGGAGACACACCCTCGACGACCTCCCGGAACGGCTACGGCGCGACCCATGACCCAGGCACCGACCCCCACCGCGGACTCCGTCCGCAGACTCGTCCGTTCGCTGCTCAAGGAGAGCAGGCAGACCGCGGACGGCGGCGAGGGGCCCGACGTCCGGCCCGTCACCGAGGGCCGCGAGCACACCTGGTGGGTCGGCACCCGCCATGTGCTGCGCCTCGCTCCCGACCACGACGCCTCGGTCCGTCGCCGCCGTGAACTGCGCCTGCGCGATCTGATCCGCCCGCATGTGCCGGTCGCCGTCCCGGTCAGCGTCGCCCACGGCGACTGGGCACCCGGCCTCGCCTACACCCTCGACACCAAACTGCCCGGCGGCACCGCCGACGAGCACGACGTCTCCGCGGTCGGTGAGGCCGACCTCGCCGGGCTGCTCGGCGGACTGCGTGCGGTGCCCCAGCGGCAGGCCGAGACGCTCGGCGTGCCGCGCACCGCGCCGCGCTCCCTGGAGGCGCTGCGCCGCATGGCCGTGCACGCGGCCGAACGGCTGGCCGCCGCCGACGAGTTCGACGCCGCCCGCCTGCTCCAGCTCACCCCGCCGGGCGCCGCCCAGCTCGCCGCACAGCACGGCAGCGCCGTCCTCACCCACCACGGCCTGACCGGCGAGCACGTGGTGGTCAGCGCGGACGGGCGGGTCCGGGGCGTCCTCGACTGGACCCGGGCAGCCGTCGGCGACCCCGCCGAGGACATCGCCGGGCTCGCCGTCGCCGTCGGCTCCCCGGCCGCGGTCCGCGCCGCCACCCTGGCCGGCTACGGCGCCCGCCCTTGCCTGCGCGGCCTGTGGCTCGCCCGCTGCGACACCGTCCTCCGCCTCACCGACCGCCTCGAAGGCCGGGCCGCCGGCTCCCTGCCACTGTTGCGGATCCAGCTGCGGCGCGTCTGGGAGCCGATCCTGCTGGAGCGGGTGACCGAGTTCAAGGACGACGAGACGGAGCCGTAGGGCGCGGCTCAGGGCTGGATCAGCACCACGCACGACTCCCCGGGCACCTGCAGCAGCCCGTCCGGGCCCGGGGCCTCCACCGGGTCCCACGCGGCCAGTAGCTGGACCCGGCCCGTGCCCAGCGGGATCGCGGCCGGCTCCTTGCCGAGGTTCACCGCCACCCGGACGTCCCCGCGCCGGAACGCCAGCCAGCGGGCCTCCTCGTCGTAGGCCACCTTCGTGTCCGCGAGGTCGGGATCGGTGAGGTCCGGCTGCTCCCGGCGCAGCGCGATCAGCCGCCGGTACCAGGCCAGCACGCGCGCGTGGGGCTCGCGTTCCGGCTCCGACCAGTCGAGGCAGGACCGCTCCCTGGTCGCCGGGTCCTGCGGGTCCGGTACGTCCTCCTCGGCCCAGCCGTGCTGCGCGAACTCCCGTCGCCTGCCCTGCCGTACCGCCTCGGCCAGGTCCGGGTCCGTGTGGTCGGTGAAGAACTGCCAGGGCGTGCCCGCCGCCCATTCCTCGCCCATGAACAGCATCGGCGTGAACGGCGCGGTCAGTGTGAGCGTGGCGGCGCAGGCCAGCAGGCCGGGGGAGAGGAGGGCCGACAGACGGTCGCCCTGTGCCCGGTTGCCGACCTGGTCGTGGGTCTGGCTGTAGCCCAGCAGCCGGTGTCCGGCCACCCGCGCCCGGTCCAGCGGACGGCCGTGACCGCGGCCCCGGAAGCTCGAGTACGTGCCGTCGTGGAAGTAGCCGCCGGAGAGCGTCTTGGCGAGCGCGGCGAGCGGGGCGCGCGCGAAGTCGGCGTAGTAGCCCTGGGACTCGCCGGTCAGCGCGGTGTGCACGGCGTGATGGAAGTCGTCGTTCCACTGCGCGTGCAGTCCGAGGCCGTTCGCCGTGCGCGGGGTGATGATCCGCGGGTTGTTCAGGTCGGACTCGGCGATCAGGAACAGCGGGCGGTCCAGTTCGGCCGCGAGGCCGTCGACGGCCGCCGACAGCTCTTCCAGGAAGTGGCACGCGCGCGTGTCGTACAGCGCGTGCACCGCGTCCAGCCGCAGCCCGTCGATCCGGTAGTCCCGCAGCCACGCCAGCGCGCTGCCGAGGAGATACGCGCGCACCTCGTCGGAGCCGGGCGCGTCCAGGTTCACCGCCGCGCCCCACGGCGTGTGGTGCGTGTCCGTGAAGTACGGGCCGAACAGCGGCAGATAGTTGCCCGACGGACCCAAGTGGTTGAGCACGACGTCCAGGACGACGCCGAGACCGAGCTCGTGGGCCCGGTCCACGAACCGTTTCAGTGCGTCGGGGCCGCCGTACGGCTCGTGCACCGCCCACGGCGACACCCCCTCGTACCCCCACCCGTGGCGCCCCGGGAAGGGGCACAGCGGCATCAACTCCACGTGGGTGACGCCCACTTCCGCCAGGTGCTCGAGCCGGGCGGCAGCCGAGTCCAGGGTGCCCTCCCGGGTGTACGTGCCCACGTGCAGTTCGTAGAGAACCGTGCCCGGCAGCCCGCGCCCCGGCCACGCGGCACGCCATGCGTACAGCCCGTGGTCGACGACCGCGCTCAGGCCCTCCGGACCGTCCGGCTGACGGCGCGAGCGCGGGTCCGGCCGCACCGGACCGTCGTCCAGCGCGAACCCGTACCGCGAGCCGTCCTGCGCCTGCGCCTCCCCCGTCCACCAGCCGGCGCGCTCCGGATCGCGCTGCAACGCGCGCGTGGCGCCGTCGCAATGGAGCGTCACACGGTCTGCCTGCGGTGCCCACACCTCGAACTGCACGGACGGTTCCCCTTCGTCTGCTCACCGTGATGTAGCCCGTCCATCGTGCCGCGAAAGCGATCAATGCGCTTTCGAATCCGCCCTTTCCCGGCAGGTGTCGTGAGAAGTACGCGCGCGTGGCCACCGTTTCCCCGTTTCTGGACACCGGGGGTTCACTGCCCGACAATCACCAGGGTGACGTCGTCTTTCGAGTTCCCCACGTACCCCGCGCGGTTGTCCGACGCGGAGCGTGACAAGGCGCTGCAGGTGCTGCGAGACGGCGTCGCCATGGGCCGGCTGTCGCACGACACGTTCGTGCGCCGCATGGAACTCGCCCTCGCCGCACGCCGCGCCGACGAACTCGCCGCCCTCACCGCCGACCTGCCCCGCGAGAACCGCCTCTCCCGCGCGGTCCTCGGCACCGTGGAGGCCGTCTCCGGTTTCTCCGTGCGGCTCCGCCGGGCCTGGCAGGCCGAACGGCTGCCCAAGCTGCTGCTGCCGCAGGCGGCGGGCGGCCATCCGCTGCGCATCGGCCGCGACCCCGCGAACGGGTTGCGCCTGAATCACGAGACCGTCTCCCGTGTGCATGCCGAATTGCGCCGCCAGGGCGGCATGTGGGTCCTCCGGGACCTCGGCTCCACGAACGGCACCACGGTCAACGGGCGCCGGGTGGTCGGCGCCGTCGTGGTCCGCGAGGGCGACCAGGTCGGCTTCGGCCGGATCGCCTTCCGGCTGGCGGTGAGCTGAGGCCCTTTCCCGCATTCGAACGGACGCGCCGCCGGGTGTCCGTACGGTTCCGTTCGGGTGAGTCGGGGTGGGGAACGCGGACCGGCGTGCCGATGCATCGGGCATGACGTACATCACCCGAGCGGCAGCGGCCGCAGGAGCCCTGCTGGTCTCCGTCGGCCTGCTCGCCGCGGGCCCGGCCCAGGCGGCACCCCGCGACTCCTTCCCCCGTGACAACTGGCTCTACCTCTCCGTCACCCGCGGCGAAGCCCAGAGCGGCGACACACGAGGCACGCTCCTGCTGTGCGGGCCGCCCCTGGGGCACCCGCACGCGGCCCAGGCCTGTGCGGAACTCGAGGCCGTCGACGGCGACATCGCACGCATGCCGCAGACGAAGGTCTTCTGCCCGATGATCTTCGCGCCCCTGACCGTCCACGCGCGCGGGCAGTGGAACGGCCGGCCGGTCGACTACCAGGAGACGTACTCGAGCAAGTGCGTCATGAGCGCACGGACCGGACTGGTGTTCGCCCTGGACGGCTGAGCCCGGCTCACGGGAGACGAGGGAGACGCGGGAGCCGAGGGTGGCGTGGAGACCTCACGCCGCCCGCTCCCGTGCCTGCTGGGCCGCCACCAGGACCGTCCGGGACTGGTGCTCCACCTGGTTCTCCAGCGGCACCCAGCGGGCCCGGAAACGCTCCGCGAAGGACTCGCACCAGGAGGCGACGAGCCGTTCCAGCCGGGGCGCCGCCCGGTCTTCCGTCTCCCGCAGCACCCGCAGCAGCATCGCCGCCGCCCGCAGCGGCAGCCGCCGGCCGAAGGCGTCCACGCTGCCGACATACGCCATCGTCGTGTCGGCCGGCGGCGTGTGGATCCAGTCCTGCGCCAGCCCCGGTATCAGCTCCAGGGCCCACTGGGCGGCCCGCAGCAGCGGCCCGTCCTCGCCCTCCAGCCGGGGCAGCGCCTCGGCGAGCACCCGCTCCACCTCCAGCGAGTCCCGCAGCAGCCGCTGTGCCAGGCGCCGCATCGCCGCCGCCGGTGCCGGGTGCGGCGCCGGGTCGTCCACCAGGTCGCTGGCCCACATCGGTACCTCGACCACCGCCGTCAGACCGCCGTAGCGATGCGCGTGGTACCAGGTGCTGTGCCGGGCGTCGTCCGGCAGGCTCGGGTAGGCGACACCCGTCTCCGGGCCGGGCATCACATGCACCCCGGGGCCCGAGGCCGGCCAGCCCGCGGCGTCCGAGGCGCCCGTCTCCACCGGAATGTGCAGCTCGGCCGCGGACTTGGCGAACGGCTCGGCGAGGCCCGGCACGTCCTTCGTCAACTGCACCCAGCTGCCGCCCAGATCGGTGCCGTGCAGCGTCACCTGGAGGTAGGGGCGCAGTTCGTCGATCACCCTGGTCAGCGTGCGGGTCTCGGGGGGCAGCCGGTCCGGCGGGAGGACCGCCGGGGACCACTCCGGCTGCTCCGCGCCCGTCGGGCGGTAGAAGCCGAGGTGGTAGTCGAGCAGGCTGCGCGGCGCCGGGGTCACATGCAGACTCGCGCCGTCCGGGTCCGCGCACAGCAGGAAGTGCCAGGAGGTGCCGGCCCGCAATTCCCGTTCGGCCAGTACGCGTTCGGCCAGTACCCGGAGTGTGGAGCCGCCCGTCGGCTCGTTGGCGTGGGCGCCCGCCACCACCAGCACGGCCCTGCGGGCGTGTCCCACCGACAGCAGATGCAGGGGCCGGCCGGCTCGCGAGACGCCCACCTGTCTGAGAGAGCACAGACCGGGCTCCTGAGCGGCCAACGCCCGTGCGGAGGCGATCAGTTCGGGAACGCTGGGGTAGCGCAGCTCCGGCAGGAGACTCACCCCCGACTTGTCCGCCCGGCTTCGCCCTCCCAGTGCCGCACGGCATGGGTGAACTGTCAAGCACATGGTCGGGAGGCTCCAGGGGGCGCCCGGACGCATTCGAGCAAGGCTCCGGGCTGCCGCGATCCGGGGGCTCACTGCTGGTGCAGGCCGCGTCCCGCGAGTGTCAGGAACACCTCGCCCACCGCCTCCGACAGCGTCGGGTGCGCATGCACGTGCCGGGCCACGTCCGAGGGCTGGGCGTCCCAGCCGACGATCAGCTGGCTCTCGGCGATCATCTCCGACACGTTCGGGCCGACCAGGTGCACCCCGAGCACCTGTCCGCCGCCGGCCTCGGCGACCACCTTCACCATGCCGCCCTGCCCGTGCACCATCCCCTTGGCGACGGCCGTCAGCGGCATCGTGTTGACGTCGACCTCGTGCCCGCGCGCACGTGCCTCGGCCTCACCGAGCCCCACGGAGGCGGTCTGCGGGGACGAGTACGTCACCCGGGGCACCGCCGCGTAGTCCACGGGGGCCGACGGCAGCCCCGCCAGCGTCTCGGCCACCAGCAGGCCCTCCGCGAAGGAGGCATGGGCCAGGCCGAGCGACGGTGGCGGCAGCAGGTCGCCCACGACATGGACACCCGGTACGGCCGTCTCCAGCCGGTTCCGGTCCGCCGGTGCGACGTACCCCCGCTCGTCCGTCGTCAGACCGGCGGCGGCCAGGTCCAGGCCCTCGGTGACCGGGACCCGGCCGACGGCCACCAGCAGCCGCTCCGCCTCCACGGTCCGGGTCTCCCCGCGCGCGGTGCGCACGCGCGCCCTCACGCCGTTCTCCAGCACCTCCGCGTCCAGCAGCCGCGCGCCCGCCTGCACGTCGACGCCCCGCTTCTTCAGACCGCGCGTCAGGTGCCGGCTCACGTCGGCGTCCTCCAGCGGCACGATCCGGTCGGCGGCCTCCACCAAGATGACCTCCGCGCCCATCGACCGGTGGAAGGAGGCGTACTCCACACCGATCGCGCCCCCGCCCAGGACCAGGACGGACGCGGGGAGCCCCGGCGCGAACAGCGCATCGTCGCTGGTCACCACGCGCCGCCCGTCGGGCGCGAGCCCCGGGAGCGTGCGCGGGCGTGAGCCGGTCGCGAGGACGATTCCACGGCGCGCGGTGAAGTCGTGCACGCCGAGCGCGGGTTCGCCGGCTGCGCCCGGCGTGGCGTCCTCACACGCGCCCTCGGCATGCACCGTGCGGGGCCCGGTCAGCCGCGCGCTTCCGCGCACCACCCGCACACCCGCGTGCGCCAGATGCGCCTCCACTCCCCGGTGATTGCGCGCCACGATGTCGTCCCGTGTGGCCGTGAGCGCGGACCAGTCGACGGAGTCCAGCGTGGCCTTCACACCCCAGCGTTCGCGGGCCTCGGCCATGCCGTCGACGAGTTCGGCGGCGTGCAGCATCGCCTTGCTCGGAATGCAGCCACGGTGCAGACAGGTCCCGCCGACCTTGTCGCGTTCGACGAGGACGACGCCGAGACCGAGGGAGGCGGCGCGCAGGGCGGTGCTGTAGCCGCCCGTGCCACCGCCGATGACGATGACGTCCGTCGTGTTCATGGCCTCTGTATTCATGGCCTCTGTGTTCATGACGTCCACCCTCCGCCCGCCCCTTGCCATGAGTCCAAGGCAATGTTCTTGTGGAACCGATGCAGGATCCTTATGGGAGGGCGGGGCGATGAGCCTGCGGCAGATGGAGTACTTCCTGACGGTCGTCGAGGAGGCGTCCTTCACGCGCGCGGCGGAGGCTCTGCACGTCACCCAGCCCGCGCTCTCGCACCAGATCAAGGCCCTGGAGAGGACGGTCGGCGGCGCACTCCTGGAGCGCATGCCGCGCGGCGTGCGCCTCACCCCGATGGGCCGCGCCTTCCTGCCGCATGCCGAACTTGCCGTCCGCAGTGCCTCCCAGGCCCGCCGCGCGGCCCGCGCCGCCGCCGGCGCCGAGGGCGGCGAACTGCACATCGCGGCCCTGCACTCCATCGCCGTGGGCGCCCTCCCCGACGTCTTCGCCCGCTGGCGTGCGGCCCACCCCAGGGTCCTTCTGCGCCTGCACGAGTACGCCACCTCCGAGGCCCTGGAGGAGGCGGTCCAGCGCGGCACAGCCGACCTGGCCGTCGGCCCGGAGCCCGTCGGCACCGCCGGCGACGTCGTGCCAATCGGCGAGGAGGAACTCGTCCTCGTCGTGCCGTTCGACGACCGGCTCGCGGGCCGCACGACGGTGACGCTGCCGGAACTCGCCGACCGCGCCTGGATCCGCTGCGCCATGGAACCCGTCGTCCACGGCGAGCGCTTCCTCGACTGGGCCTGCGGACGGGCCGGATACCGGCCCCGGACCGCCGTATGGACCGAACACACCTCGACGGCCGTACGCATGGCCGCAGCCGGGGTCGGAGTGTGCACAGCACCCGCCCACGTCGTCCGCGGCGCCGTCGGCGAGGACTGTGTCGTCCTCACCCCCGACCCGGCCTGGAAGCGCGCCCTGACGGTCTACGCGCGCGTGCCGCCCACCGGGGCGGCGGAGGCCTTCGTGGACCTCCTGCGCGCCGCCTGGCCCTCCCTGGGAGCGGCCGCCTCGGCCGTCCGGGAGTACGAGGAGTGCGAGACGTCCGCCGCGCGGGCCGGCTGAGCGGGCGTCAGCCCAAGAGTCCTCAGGCCTCGCCGGCCCGCTCCAGCAGCACCACCGGCAGCCCCTCGAACAGGTCCGCCACGCGCGCGTGCCCCGTGAACTCCCGCCCCGGGGTCAGCACATCCGTCCACCGCCCCGGCGGCAGCTCCAGTCGTGTCTCCCGCCAGCCGCCCGACTCCGCCAGCCGCAGCGACAGCCGGGTGACCGCCGTGACCACCTCGCCGGAGCGCGCGTACGCCACGCAGTGCTCCGCCGCCGGCCCGTCCGCGGTGAGCGGGGCGTACGCCGCCGACGCACCGAAGGCGCCGGGCCGCCGGGCCCGCAGCCGCAGGGCCGCCGCCGTCAGCGCGTCCTTCTCGCCGGGTGCCGCCGGAGGGAAGGCCACCGGCCGCCGGTTGTCCGGGTCCACCAGCGCCAGGTACCGGCCCTCCGTGCCCTGGTACAGGTCCGGCACCCCAGGCATCGTCAGATGGACCAGCGCGGTGCCCAGCAGGTTCGCCCGCACGTGCGGCGCCAGCGCCTTGCGGAACGCGGCCACACGCTCCCCGGGCGGCCCGCACGGCCCGGCCGTGACGAAGGCCGCCACCGCCTCCTCGTACGGCGGCTCCTGTTCGGTCCAGCTCGTGTACATGCCCGCCTCGCGCACATGCTTCAGCAGCGCCCCCTGGACCCGGCCCTCCTCCGCCGGACCGAGCCCGAACACGGTCTGCCAGGCCGCCCAGGCCAGCTGCCCGTCCGGTACGCCTCCCTCGGCCAGGGTCACCTCGGCGAGCAACTCCGCCCACCGGTCCGGGCATTCGGTGAGCACGGCCAGCGCCGCGCGCACATCGGCGCTGCGCTTGGTGTCATGAGTGGTGACGACCGTGCCGGTGTCCGGCCAGTCGCGCTGCACGCGCGCGCAGTACGCGTGGAAGTCCTCGGGGGACACGCCGGGTGCGCCCGGATCGCCGCCCACCTCGGTCGCCGACAGCAGCGGCACATAGCGGTAGAACGCCGTGTCCTCCACCGCCTTGGCCCGCAGCGCCGAGGCGGTCTGCGCGAACCGGGTACGGAACTCCGCCCGCTCGGCGTGGTCCGCTGCCGACTCGTCGCCGGGCGCCTCGACCAGCAGCCTGCGCACCATGCCGACGGCCTCGGCCTCCTCGGGCACCACGAAGGCCAGCCGGGCCTCCTCGGCGGCCGCCTCGGTGACGACGGCGGAAGCGTCACCGGAGGTGTACGGCCGGTACACCCGCAGCCGGACCAGCAGCTCCTCCAGAGCCGTGCGCAGCGCCCAGGGCGCCCGGTCGCGCAGCGAGAGGTCCGGGGCGGCGGCGCACAGCCGGGCGGCCACCCGGGTCAGCCGGTCGGTCTCGGTGGCCAGCTCGTGCCTGACCACCTTGTAGGCGGCCCGTCGCACGGTGGCGTCCCAGTTGCCGCCCCGGTCCGTCCGCGGTGCGGCGAACGACCGGTACCGCCCCAGCAGTTCGTACGCCCCGGTCCGGTCCGTGAACAGGCCGTCGATGTGGCGCAGGGCGTCATAGCCCGTGGTGCCCGCGACGGGCCAGGAGGCGGGCAGGTGCTCGCCGTCGGCGAGGATCTTCTCCACGACCGTCCAGCGCCCGCCGGTCGCCGTGTGCAGCCGCTCCAGGTAGCCGCCGGGGTCCGCGAGCCCGTCCGGATGGTCGACCCGCAGCCCGTCGACCACGCCCTCCTCCAGCAGTTGGATGATCTTGGCATGGGTGGCCCCGAACACCTCCGGGTCCTCCACCCGCACCCCGATCAGCTCCGAGATGCTGAAGAAACGCCGGTAGTTCAGCTCGGTGCGGGCCAGCCGCCACCACACCGGCCGGTACCACTGAGCGTCCAGCAGCCGGGGCAGCGGCAGCTCCTCGGTGCCCGCGCGGAGCGGGAAGGCGTGGTCGTAGTAGCGCAGGACGTCTCCGTCGACGACCAGACGGTCCGGTTCCGAGCCCACCGGACCGCCGAGCACGGGCAGCAGCACCCGCCCGCCCTGCGCCTCCCAGTCGATGTCGAACCAGCGCGCGTACGGCGACCCGGGCCCCTCGCGCAGGACCTCCCACAGCGCGCGGTTGTGCCGGGGCGCCATGGCCATGTGGTTCGGCACGATGTCCACCACCAGGCCCAGGCCGTGCTTCCGCGCGGTGTGGGCCAGCTCGCGCAGGCCCTCCTCGCCGCCCAGTTCCTCGCGCACGCGCGTGTGATCGACGACGTCGTAGCCGTGCGCGGAGCCCGGGACGGCCTCCAGGACGGGGGACAGATGCAGGTGCGAGACGCCGAGCGACGCCAGGTACGGTACGGCCGCCGCCGCCGCGGCGAACGGGAACGCGGGCTGGAGCTGCAGCCGGTAGGTGGCCGTGGGCACCGCCGGTCCGGGTCGCGCAGGAGTCATGGAAACCTACGTACCCAGCCCGCCGTCTTTCGTGTCATCGCCCCCTGCACGGACTCACGCGCGCGTGTCTAGCTTCGAGTGATGGGAACGAAGGAACGGCCCCGGGTACGGCGCGGCACGCTGGACAGGTACCGCGAGGTGATCGGTCTTACCGGGCCGCTGCTGCCCTGTGTGTCCTTCCTGGGGCGGCTGCCGACGGCCACCATCCAGTTCGGCAGCGTGCTGCTGGTCGCCCGTACGAGCGGCTCGCTGGCTGCCGCGGGACTCACCGGCGGTGCACTCGCCCTCGGCCAGGTGGCCTGCGGACCGCTGGTGGGACGGCTCGCGGACCGGCACGGCCAGCGGGCGGTCGTGCTCGTGTGCTCGCTCGCCAACGCGCTCGCGGTGGCCGCCCTGGTCATGGGCGCCCTCGCCGGCCTGCCCACGCCCGTCCTGGCCCTCCTGGGGGCCGCGGCCGGCGCCACCGTGCCGCTCGTCGGCCCGCTGGCCCGCACCCGCCTGGTCGCCCTCGCCCGCCGCGCCGGCGCCCCCGAGCCCACCGTCGGCGCGGCACTGGGTTTCGAGAGCACCCTGGACGAACTGTCCTTCGTCCTCGGTCCGGCCCTGGTCGGCCTTGCCGCGGTCCTCGCCCACCCGGCGTACGCGCTGGCCGGCGCGGCCGTGCTGGTGGCCACCTGCGGCACCGGCTTCGCCCTGCACCCGACGGCACGGGCCGCCGGACCCGCCCGCGAGGATCCCGGCCCGGCCCGCGCGCGTGCCGGACGCGCCCCCGTGCCCCGCTCCGTCCACGCGCTGCGCGCCGCCCTCGTCCTCCAGGGCGCCATGTTCGGCGCCTGTCAGGCCGGCATCACCGCGCTCACGGCCCGGCTCGGGCAGGAGGACCAGGCAGGGCTCGTGTACGCCGCCATGGGCGTGATGAGCGCCGTGGCGGGTCTCGGCATGGCAGCCGTACCGGCGCGCCTCGGGCTCCCGGCGCGCTGGCGGCTGGCTACCGGGGCCGCCCTCGTGCTGTCGCTGCCCCTGCTGCGTACCGACGGCCTGCCCGGCCTGTACGCCGTCGTCAGCGTTCTCGGGGTCGCCTACGCCCCGCATCTGATCACGGTGTTCGGGCTGACCGAGCGCACGGTGCCGCCCTCGCGGCTGTCCGAGGCGATGGCCATCGCGACCAGCGCCCTGGTCGGCGGCCAGGCCCTCGCGGTCGCCGTCACCGGCCGCCTCGCCGAGTCCTACGGCCCCTCGGCGGCGTTCGCGGCGGCGAGCACCGCTGCCGCGCTCGCCTTCGCCATAGCCGTGACGGCCCGCCCGCCGACGCACCCCGGACAGGCCGCAAGCGCCCTCCACGCGCGCGTGGAGGGCGAGCGGGCGCGCACTCCCTAGGCAGGCCGCTGCAGCACCGTCAGGCTGCGGTCCGGCAGGGTGATGCGGTCACCGGCCGCGACCTTCGCGCCCGTACCCGGCGGTACCCCGTCCGGGCGGGCCGTGTCGACGACCACCTGCCACTGCCGGCCGTGGTCGACCGGCACCAGGAAGTCGAGCGGTCCGGGGGAGGCGTTGAACATGAGCAGGAAGGAGTCGTCGGCGATGCGCTCGCCGCGCGGACCGGGCTCGGAGATGGCGTTGCCGTTCAGGAACACCGTCAGCGCGGACGCCGGCGCCGAGTCCCAGTCCCGCTGGGCCATCTCGTGGCCCTCCGGGGTGAACCAGGCGATGTCGGACAGCTCGTCGTGGGTGCCCTCCACCGCCCGCCCGTGGAAGAACCGCCGCCGCCTGAAGACCGGATGGTCCCGGCGCAGCCAGACCATCGCGCGGACGAACTCCAGCAGCTCGCTGCCGTCCTCGGGCCAGTTCACCCAGGACACCTCGTTGTCCTGGCAGTAGGCGTTGTTGTTGCCGCGCTGGGTGCGCGCGAACTCGTCGCCGTGGCTGATCATCGGCACGCCCTGGGACAGCATCAGCGTGGCGACGAAGTTCCGCATCTGGCGGGCGCGCAGCCGCAGCACGTCCGGATCGTCGCTCTCGCCCTCCGCCCCGCAGTTCCAGGACCGGTTGTGGCCCTCGCCGTCCCGGTCGTCCTCGCCGTTGGCCTTGTTGTGCTTGCGGTCGTACGAGACGAGGTCGTGCAGTGTGAACCCGTCGTGGCAGGTCACGAAGTTGATGGAGGCGAGCGGGCGGCGCCCGTCGTCCTGGTAGAGGTCCGAGGAGCCGGTCAGCCGGGAGGCGAACTCGGCGAGTGCCCGCGGCTCGCCCCGCCACAGATCCCGGACGGTGTCGCGGTACTTGCCGTTCCACTCGGTCCACAACGGCGGGAAGTTGCCCACCTGGTAGCCGCCCTCGCCCACGTCCCACGGTTCGGCGATCAGCTTCACCTGGGAGACCACCGGGTCCTGCTGCACCAGGTCGAAGAACGACGACAGCCGGTCCACCTCGTGGAACTGCCGGGCGAGGGTCGCCGCGAGATCGAAGCGGAACCCGTCGACATGCATCTCGGTGACCCAGTACCGCAGCGAGTCCATGATCAGCTGGAGAACGTGCGGGGACCGCATCAGCAGCGAGTTCCCGGTACCCGTGGTGTCCGTGTAGTAGCGGGGATCGTCCGCGAGACGGTAGTACGACGGGTTGTCGATGCCCTTGAAGGACAGCGTCGGACCCAGGTGGTTGCCCTCGGCGGTGTGGTTGTAGACGACGTCCAGGATGACCTCGATCCCGGCCTCGTGCAGCGCCCTGACCGCCGACTTGAACTCCAGGACCTGCTGGCCGCGGTCGCCCCAGGAGGCGTACGCGTTGTGCGGGGCGAAGAAGCCGATGGTGTTGTAGCCCCAGTAGTTGCTCAGGCCCATGTCGGCCAGCCGGTGGTCGTTCACGAACTGGTGCACGGGCATCAGCTCCAGGGCTGTCACACCCAGCTTGGTCAGGTGCTCGATGATCGCCGGGTGCGCGAGCGCCGCGTACGTGCCGCGCAGCTCCTCCGGCAGCCCCGGGTGGCACATGGTCAGGCCCTTGACATGGGCCTCGTAGATCACCGTGTGGTGGTACCCGGTGCGCGGGGGCCGGTCGTCGCCCCAGTCGAAGTAGGGGTTGATCACCACCGAGGTCATGGTGTGCGGCGCCGAGTCCAGGTCGTTGCGCCGCTCCGGCGCGTCGAAGTGGTAGCCGTACACCTCCTCGCCCCACCGGACGGCGCCGCTGACCGCCTTGGCGTACGGATCGAGCAGCAGCTTCGCCGAATTGCAGCGCAGCCCGCGCTCGGGGGCGTACGGGCCGTGCACCCGGAACCCGTACCGCTGTCCCGGCATGACGCCCGGCACGTACGCGTGCCGCACGAACGCGTCGCTCTCGCGCAGTTCCACCGCCGTCTCCGAGCCGTCGTCGTGCAGCAGACACAGCTCTACTCGGTCCGCGGCCTCCGTGAAGACCGCGAAGTTGGTTCCGGCGCCGTCGTAGGTGGCGCCGAGCGGATACGCCTCTCCAGGCCAGACCTGCATGGACACGACTCTTCCAGGTGTACCGCCCCGTCGGGGCCGCGTTGGCCCCGAGTCTGCCCGAAAGTAAGGGAACCTCCCGTGACTTGGGCCCCTCTTACCGGCCGACCAGCGCATACGGCGACGCGACTACCCGCCGTGTGCCGAACCAGTGGGGCAGACACGTACTCCCGGGGATGCACGGGGAGTAGGGGGAAGATGTGCGCGAGATAGTGCACCGCCATCTGGGCAAGGTGGTGGCGGGTGGGGCCCTGGCGGTGGCCGGGACCGCCGTGATGATCGGGATCACCCTGCCGGGCACGGCAGGGGCGGACGAATCGGGAGGGTCGGGCAGCGGCACACAGGCCGCGCAGCAGGCCGGACAGGGGCCGGACGCGGTGCGGCCCGGCGTCGTGGAGCAGCCGTCGGCCCAGGGGGAGAAGGGCACCGGCCGCGACCCGCTGACCGACGACGAGATCGAGCGTGTCGGGAAGATAGCCCTGAACCGGCAGCTGCTGAACACGGGCGAGAACGTGGACGGCGACCGCGGCCCGCAGCGCCTGAGCGTCGACCTCGCCGACCCGGCGACGGCGAACGAGGTGGACGACCCGAACGCGCCGCGCCGGGCGGAAGTGACCTTCTACGACTACAAGACCGACGAACTGGTCACCAGGACGGTCAATCTGGAGACCGGCAAGGTCGAGCAGACCAGCCGGCAGCACGGCGTCCAGCCTCCGCTGAGCCGTGCCGAGAACGCCGAGGCGGCCGAGCTGCTGATCGCCGACCCGCTGGGCGCGGGCCTCAAGGCGGACTACAAGGACGCCACCGGCCACGAACTGACCTCTGCGGACCAGCTGCTGCTCAACGGCGCCGTCTACCGCGCCACTGAGGGCGGCCGGCCCTCCGTTCTCGACAAGTGCGGCGAACACCGTTGTGTGCGGCTGTTCCCGAAGGTCAAGAACGGCCCCTGGATCGACGCCCGGTGGCTGGTCGTCGACCTGAGCGCCGGCAAGGTCGCCAAGCTCGAACGCCGCTGAGCGGCGCGAACTCTCCGTTGACTTTTCCTGCTTGCCAGTACTGCAAGGGAGCCACTTCGTCATGCCCGTCAACCGAATCAGCCGTACCCGCGCGCGGGCGGCCGTCGGCGTGGCCGCACTGGTCGCCGGTGCGACGGCCGGCGCCGGACCGGCCGTCGCCCAGCCCAAGGCCGCACCCGCGGCGGCCGCCGACTGCAGTGCCGCCTACAAGATCGAGCAGAAGCTCGCCGGCGGCACCACCTGGCGGATGTGCTGGCGCTACGACAGCAAGGCCGGCCTCGTCCTGGAGAACATCTCCTACCAGCCCAAGGGCGAGACCAAGCCGATCAAGGTCCTCAACAGCGCCCGCCTCGGCCAGATCGACGTCCCCTACGACGACGGCAGCGTCGAGTACGACGACCTGACCGGCTTCGGCTTCGCCCAGGGGCTGGTCAACCTGGCGCCGGGCGAGTGTCCCGGCGGCACCATCAAGACCGTCCGTGTCCCGGAGGCCTGGGACCCGCAGCACCCGGACGTCAAGGGCCTGTGCACGACCACGCGTTCGCGCGGTCACGCCTACCGCATGCAGGGCAACAGCGCCAACAAGGTCTTCCAGGCCCAGGGCAAGGACCTGCTCGTCTACACCGTCAACCAGGTCGGCTGGTACGAGTACATGACGGAGTGGCGCTTCCAGGACGACGGCACCGTCAACATGAACGTCGGCGCCACCGGCAGCCTCTCCTACGACGACTACGACGCCGGTGACGGGCGCGGCTGGCCCATCGGCAAGGGCGCCAAGGCATCCGCCACCAGCCACAGCCACAACGTCTTCTGGCGGCTCGACTTCGGCCTCGACGGCTCCTCCAAGACGAAGATCGAGCAGTACGACTCGGCCGTCACCGCTCCGGCCCACGGCCAGCAGGCGCCCACCAACAAGACCACCCGCACCAAGGTCACCAAGGAACTCGCGGGCGACTACAAGACCTACCGCTGGTGGCGGGTGGTCAGCGCGACCGGCAAGAACAAGGACGGACACGCGCGTTCGTACGAGATCGTCCCCGGCCCCACCACGAAGTACCCGGGCCGCAGCTTCACCAAGCACGACGTGTACTTCACCGAGTACAACAAGTGCGAGCAGTTCGCCAGCAACAACCCCGGCGCCTGCCCGGCCGGTGCGGGCAAGTCCGTCGACAAGTGGGTCAACGG
The DNA here is from genome assembly GCF_044768335.1 of Streptomyces sp. NPDC101151. NCBI lineage: Bacteria > Bacillati > Actinomycetota > Actinomycetes > Kitasatosporales > Streptomycetaceae > Streptomyces > Streptomyces sp. NPDC101151. The sequence continues at coordinate 372,548 of NZ_JBIWPP010000004.1, forward strand.
CCAGACCCTCACTCACCCGCTGGTCTGGATGAACGTCGGCTTCCACCACATCGCCCGGGACGAGGACCAGCAGCCCATGCCGATCCACTGGCAGGGCTTCGCCATCGCCCCGAGGGACGTCACCGCTATGAATCCGCTCACTCCCGACGAGCTGGCATGGCAGAACGGCCATTGGCGGCCTCGTAGTTGAGAAACCGACCTGTCCATCCGGCTGCATCGCCCGCCGCTCCCGGAGTACCCTTCCTTGATCGTTGAGACGGGGAAGGCCCAGGGTGGCGGAAGGCGGTGCACGGGTGGGCTCGGGAGGGCTGGAGCTGCCCCCTGGTGACGAGGGTCACGAGGGGAACTCCACGGACGTCCCGCCCGGCGCGGTGTCCCTGGCCCGCCCGATGGACGCTACGGGGTCCATCGGGCCGGAACTGGAATGGGACGCCGGCGCCTGGCTCGAGGTGCGCACGCGCGCCCAGCGGGCGGGCCGGGCCTACATCTGGCTGAACCTCGTCGAACAGCGGCTGCGCGCGGTCGTGGCCGCTGTGCTGCGCCCCATCTACGAACCCGTCCACGGCGACGAATGGGTGGTGGCCGCGGCCGGGCCCGCCGGACAGGAGTGGGTGCAGCGGGCGGTCGCCGTCCGCGAAGTCAGCCGCCGCAAGGGCTACCTGCTCGACCCGGCCGACGACAACGTGCTCAGCTTCCTCACGCTGCCGCAGCTGCGCGAGCTGATGGTGCAGCACTGGCCGTGCTTCGAACCGTATTTCGACGAGCGCCGCGACCTCGAACTCGCTCTGGACGAGCTGGAGGTCACCCGCAATGTCGTCTCCCGCAACCGGGCCCTGTCCGAGGCGGTCCTGAACCAGGCCGAGCGGGCCGCGGCCCGGCTGCTGGAGATGCTGGGCGCAGGCGGCGACGTGCCCTCCGCGCGCCGGCTGCCCGTAGACGCGGTCGAGGACCTGGTCGGCGACCGGTACGCGGACGTCGTCGCGGTCCACCCCGACCGGGTGCGGCTCATGCGCCAGTTCCCGGCCGAGGACATCTTCGGGGGCGCGCGCCGCCTCGACGCCATCGGTATCGGCCTCAACCTGCTGGTGCAGAACTTCTCCGGACGCCGCCTGCTCCGGCTCGCCGAGTCCGGCTGCCGAGTGCGACTGCTCTTCCTCAACCCGGCTTCCAGCGCGGTGAAGCGCCGCGAGCGCGAGCTCGGGATGAAACGGGGCGAACTGAGCCGGTCCGTCGAGATGAACATCCTGCACATGCGCCGGGTGCGGTCCCGGCTGCGTGACCCCGGCGCCTTCGAGATCCAGGTCTACGACGAGACGCCCCGCTTCACCGCCTACCTGGTGGACGGAGACGGCGCCGACGGCATCGCCGTGGTGCAGTCCTATCTGCGCGGGGCGCGCGGGATGGAGTCGCCGGTGCTGGTACTGCGCAACGGCAGCCGACTGGTCAAGTCGGATGATCTGGTCGAAACGGGACTCTTTCCGACCTACCGTGAGGAATTCGAGCAGGCCTGGGTCGATTCGCGCCCGGTGTCGTGAACCGTCCGCCCCGGCAAGCGGAACGCGGTCCCCGGATTGTCAGTGCCGCGTGCGATGGTGGAGGCCACTGGGGGAAAGCACCACCAAGAAGGGGGGCCGCCGATGGGCTGGCACCGGGAGCTGCTGATCGGCTTCGACCTGGAGACGACCGGGACCGATCCGCGCGAGTCGCGCATTGTCACCGGCGCGGTGATCGAGGTCAGGGCCGGTGAGCCCGTCGGGCGCCGGGAATGGCTGGCGGATCCGGGCGTGGAGATCCCGGCCGACGCGGTGGCGGTGCACGGCATCAGCAACGAACGCGCGGCGGCCGAGGGCCGCCCGGCCGACCAGGTGGCCGACGCCATCGCACAGGTGCTCGTCTCCTACTGGAAAACGGGCGTTCCGGTCGTCGCCTACAACGCGGCCTTCGACCTCACCCTGCTCTCCGCGGAACTGCACAGGTACGGCCTGCCGTCCCTCTCCGACCGGCTCGGCGGCCCCGCCCCCGCGCCCGTCGTCGACCCCTACACCATCGACCGCTGGGTCGACCGCTACCGCAGGGGCAAGCGGAACCTGGAGGCGGTCTGCGCCGAGTACGGCATAGTCCTCGACGCGGCCCACAACGCCTCGGCCGACGCCCTGGCCGCGGCCCGTCTCGCCTCCGCGATAGCCGACCGCCACCCGAAGATCGCGACTCTGGGTCCGGCGCAACTGCACGAGCGGCAGATCGAGTGGTATGCCGAGTGGGCGGCGGACTTCCAGGACTTCCTGCGCCGCAAGGGGGATGCGACGGCGGTGGTGGACGGGACATGGCCCATGCGGGAGCTGACGGACGACGGGTCCGCGCACACCGCGGGCGATCGTACCGGTGCAGCGGCTCGGGCGGGCGCGGGCGGCGCCTCGTAGCACCGGGCGCACTCCGTAGCACGGCCGCACCCCTCGGCGCCGGGCCGCACAACCCGTCCGGCGCCGCGCTCCTGTCAGCGCCGGGGTGCGCCACCTGCCAGAAGGGGTGCGCCATCTGTCAGAACGGGTACCACCGCACAGCCTCGTCCCCGTCCCGTAGCGAAGCCACCCGGCGGCGGAACTCGGCCAGCGCCTTCGGGTTGCCCGGCGCATGCTGGGCCACCCAGGCGCAGCTGGCCGTCTCGCGGGCTCCGCGCAGCACTGCGCAGCCCTCCCACTCCCGCACGTCCCAGCCGTAGACCTCGGTGAAGGAGTCGTACGCCTCGGCCTGCAGGCCGTAGCGGTCGCGGGAGAGGGCCATGACCACCAGGTCGTGCTCGCGCAGGTCGACGGAGAAGGTCTCCAGGTCGACCAGGACCGGGCCGTCGGGGCCGACGTGCACATTGCGGGGCAGCGCGTCGCCATGGATCGGGCCCGGCGTCAGACGGGGCGTCAGCGCGGCCGCGGCCGCGGCGAAACCGTCCCGGCGCTCACGCAGGTAGGCCGCGTCGTCGGGGTCGATCGTCTCGCCCGCGAGCCGCAGCCAGCGCTCCACACCGCCCAGCAGTTCGCGGGGCGGCAGCGCGAAAGGGGGAGCGGGAAGTGCGTGCACGATCCGCAGCAGCCGCGCCAGGTCGCGGGGTTCGGCGGGCCGTACCGGGTCGGGCAGCCGGTGCCACACGGTCACCGGGTGCCCCTCGGTCAGCAGCGGCTCCGGCTCGGCCGCCCGCACCGCGGGTACGCCCGCCCCGGCCAGCCAGCCGGCGATGTCCAGCTCGCGCCGGGCCCGCTCCAGCAGCTCGGCGTCCCGGCCGACCTTGACCACCAGGTCGTCGGCGGCGAACACCGCGTTCTCGCCGAGGGCGAGGAGCCGCGCGTCCCGCGCCGGGCCCGGCAGCACCTTCGCCGCGGCCAGTACGTCCCGCGCCCGTGCCTCGTCCATCGTCCGCCTCCGTTCCCTTCGTCCTGCGCCGTGCGTCTGCGGTCTTCGGTCAGTCTCGCATTCGCACAGGTCGGACCGTGTGCGCGGTCCCTTGACGAGGCTGCACGCCTTCACGAACATGAACACGCCAATCGGATCCGGCAGAGGGGCTGATTCAGTGACATCAGTGGCCGAAGCGAGACGGCCGACCGGACCCGCCGCCGGTCATGGGGCCTGGTTCCTGGTCCTGCCCGCCCTGATCCCGATCCTCGTGCTGAGCGTGGGCCCGCTGCTGTACGGCATTCTGCTGGCGTTCACCGACTCCCAGTCCGGCCGGACCGCGGCCACCCGGTGGATCGGCGGCCTCAACTTCCGGGACCTGCTGCACGACACCCTGTTCTGGGAGTCGTTCCGGATCGGGCTGGTGTGGGCGGTCGGTGTGACCGTGCCCCAGTTCCTGCTGGCTCTCGGCCTCGCCCTCCTGCTCAACCAGGAGTTACGGCTGCGCTGGCTCGCCCGCACCCTCGCGATCGTCCCGTGGGCCATGCCCGAGGTGGTCGTCGGCATCATGTGGCGGCTGGTCTACAACCCGGACGCCGGGGTCCTCAACGAGACCCTGCGGGACCTGGGCCTCGGCGACGGCCGGGACTGGCTGAGCGGTCTCGCCACCGCGCTGCCCGCCGTCATCGTCGTCGGAATCTGGGCGGGTATGCCGCAGACGACGGTCGCCCTGCTCGCCGGGCTGCAGAACACCCCGCGCGAACTGCACGAGGCGGCGGCCGTGGACGGCGCGGGCGCCTGGCGCCGGTTCCGCACGGTCACCTGGCCCGCCCTCAGACCGGTGGCCCTGTCCATCACCGCACTCAACCTGATCTGGAACTTCAACTCCTTCGCCCTGGTGTACGTGCTGACGAACGGCGGGCCCGGCGGCAGGACCCGGCTGCCCATGCTGTTCGCCTACGAAGAGGCCTTCCGCTACGGCCAGTTCGGGTATGCGGCGGCGATGGGATGCGTGATGGTCGCGGTGATCTCGGTTCTGCTCGCGGTGTTCCTGGCGGGGCGGCTGCGGGGCGGTGACCACACATGAGGACCCGTCCCGCGGCCCGCGCCGGCCAGTACGCCGCCCTGCTCGCCTACCTGGTCTTCCTGGCCTTCCCGTTCCTGTGGCTGCTGTCCACCGCGGTCAAGTCGCCGCGCGAGCTGGGCAGCCTCCATCCCACCTGGATCCCGCGCCACCCGACCCTGGCCAACTTCCGGCAGGCCTTCGACGAACAGCCGCTGCTGCAAGCCGCCTTCAACTCCCTGATCGTGGCGCTCGGAGCCGCCGTCGTCGCCGTCCTGATCGCGACACCGATGGCGTACGTGATGGCACGGCACCGGTCCGCGCTGTCCCGTGCGGCCACCGGATGGGTGGTGGTCAGCCAGGCGTTTCCGTTCGTACTGGTCATCATTCCGCTGTTCCTGGTGCTGAAGGAGCTGAGGCTGATCGACTCCCTGCCCGGGCTGGGGCTGGTGTACGTGGTCTGGGCGCTGCCGTTCGCGCTGTGGATGCTCGTCGGCCATGTCCGGGCCGTGCCCGCGGAGCTGGAGGAGGCGGCGGCCGTCGACGGGGCCGGGCGGCTCAGGACCCTGGTGTCGGTGACGGCGCCGCTGCTGGCGCCGGGGATCGCGGCGACGGCGCTGTTCGCGTTCGTCACCGCGTGGAACGAGTTCTTCTTCGCGCTCGTGCTGCTGAAGAGCCCGGACCGGCAGACCCTCCCGGTCGTCCTCACCCACTTCATCGGCGCGGAGGGGGCGGCGGACCTCGGACCGCTGGCGGCGGCCGCGTTCCTCGCCACGCTGCCCTCCCTGGCGGTCTTCGCCCTCATCCAGCGCCGGATCACGGGCGGCCTGCTCGCCGGGGCGGTGAAGAGCTGATGCGGACCAGAGTCGCGACCGCACTCGTCGTACTCCTCCTGCTGCTCGCGGGCTGCTCGTCGGGAGGGGGCGGCCAAGGCGGCCCGATCACCCTGCGCTTCCAGTCCCTGGCCTGGCAGCAGGAGTCCGTCGCCGCCAACAAGGCGCTGGTGAACGACTGGAACGCGACCCACCCGGACGTCAGGGTCGAGTACGTCCAGGGCAGCTGGGACGGCGTCCACGACCAGCTGCTCACCTCCTTCGAGGGCGGCGAGGCCCCGGACGTCATCCACGACGCCTCCGACGACCTCGCCGACTTCGCCTACGGCGGCTACCTGGCCGACCTGACCGGCCTGCTGTCCGCCCGGCTCAAGTCCGACATTCCGCAGCGGAGTTGGCAGACGGCGACCTTCGGGGACGGGACCTACGGCGTGCCCTTCCTCCAGGAACCCCGGGTACTGATCGCCAACTCGACCTGGCTGCGGACGGCGGGGGTGCGCCTGCCGACTCCCGAACACCCCTGGAGCTGGGCCGAGTTCCGGCAGATCACGGAGCGGCTCAGCGGCGACGGACGGTACGGCGTCGCCTGGCCGCTGAAGGAGCCCGTCTCCGCCACGCTCAACCTCTCCCTGTCGGCGGGCGGGCAGCTCTTCCACCGGGGCGCCGACGGCCGGGTGAGCGTCCGGTTCGGGGCCGGTGACGCGGTCGTACCCCGAACCGTCCACGACCAGGTCGCCACCGACCGCAGCGCGCCCGCCTCGACACTGGGCAGCGGCGGCTCGGACACGCTGCCCGGCTTCTTCGGCGGCCGCTACGCAATGGTGCCGCTGGGCTTCTCCTACCGTCAGCAGATCGTGCAGCAGGCCCCGAAGGGGTTCGACTGGGAGGTGCTGCCCGCCCCCGCGGGCGCCGACGGGCTAGCCCAGGGCGTCAGCCCGCAGACCCTGTCCGTCGCCGCCGACTGCCCGCACAAGAAGGAGGCCGCCGCGTTCATCGACTTCCTGCTGCGGCCGAAGAACATGGTCCGCCTCGGCCTCGGCGACTGGATGCTGCCCACCGGAACCCAGGCCCTGCGCGACCCCGCCCTGCACACCGCGAAGAACGGCTGGGCCACCGGCACGGCCCTGGCGGCCCACCTCCGGCCGGCGCCCGCCCAGTCCGTCCGCGGCTACCCGGAGTGGAAGGACAAGGTGGCCACCCCGGCCTTCCAGGAGTACTACAGCGGCTCGATAGGCCTGGACGACCTGCGCAGACGCCTGGAGCGGGACGGCAACCTGGTGCTGGCGAGGTACCAGCGGTGATCGTGGACTCCGTGAAGAAGTTGAACGAGACGTCTCGTCTCACTTAGTCTCGGGGGCATGACCCCGCACAGCAGCCCTGCCCATGTCGCCATGTTCTCCATCGCCGCCCACGGCCATGTGAACCCCAGCCTGGAGGTGATCCGCGAACTCGTCGACCGCGGCCACCGGGTCACCTACGCGATCCCGCCGGTCTTCGCCGAGAAGGTGGCCGCGACCGGCGCCCGGCCCGTGCCCTACACCTCCACGCTGCCCGGGCCCGACGCCGACCCGGAGGCCTGGGGGACCACCCTGCTGGACAACGTGGAGCCCTTCCTCGCCGACGCGATCCAGGCACTGCCACAGTTGATCAAGGCCTACGACGGAGACGAACCCGACCTCGTCCTGCACGACATCACGTCCTACCCGGCCCGCGTCCTCGCCCACCGCTGGGGCGTCCCAGCGGTCTCCCTCTCGCCGAACCTGGTCGCCTGGGACGGCTACGAGGAGGAGGTCGCCGAGCCGATGTGGGCGGAGCCCAGGAAGACCGAGCGCGGACAGGCCTACTACGCCCGCTTCGAGGCCTGGCTGGCGGAGAACGGGATCACCGAGCACCCGGACCCCTTCGTCGGCCGCCCCGCCCGCTCCCTGGTCCTGATCCCGAAGGCCCTCCAGCCGCAGGCCGACCGGGTCGACGAGCGCGTCCACACCTTCGTCGGTGCCTGCCAGGGCGACCGCGCCGACCAGGGCGAATGGCAGCGGCCCGCCGGTGCCGAAAACGTCGTCCTGGTCTCCCTGGGCTCGGCCTTCACCAAACAGCCCGCCTTCTACCGCGCGTGCCTGCGCGCCTTCGGGGACCTGCCCGGCTGGCACCTGGTCCTGCAGATCGGCAGGCACGTGGACCCCGCCGAGCTGGGCGACCTGCCGGCCAACGCCGAAGTGCACAACTGGGTACCGCAGTTGGCGGTGCTGCGACAGGCCGACCTGTTCGTCACACACGCCGGCGCGGGCGGCAGCCAGGAGGGGCTGGCCACCGCCACGCCGATGATCGCCGTACCGCAGGCGGTCGACCAGTTCGGCAACGCCGACATGCTCCAGTCCCTCGGCGTCGCCCGCCGCCTGGCCACCGGGGAGGCCACCGCCGACCGCCTCCGCGAAGCCGCCCTCGCCCTGACCGGCGACCCGGAGGTGGCCCGACGGCTGAGGGAGATCCAGGCGGGAATGGCCGAGGAGGGCGGCACCCGGCGGGCGGCCGACCTGATCGAGGCGGAACTGGACGGGCGGCGCCGGAGCTAGCCGGTGACGCCGGTCCGGCCGGGCCGCGTCACAGACAGACGGTGGTGGCCGGCCGGGCCTTGTAGATGACCGCACCCTCCCGTGCCCGCGCCACCCCGCTCACGTTGAAGTGCACGTACTTCGTCCCGAAGGCGTTGCCGTGCGGCACGGCCGCGGTCCACATCTGCTCGCCCGAGGCGTGATGCACGTACGACTTGACGAGCTTGCGCGTGTGCAGGGTGGCCGGCTTCATCGTGGACTTGTCGACCGCGTGGACGACGTTGGTGTCCGTGACCAGCAGCCGGTCGGGGTTGCGGAAGTCGGGCTGCAGATCGTGCGGGTGGTGGAACGTGGTGAGGCGGCGCGCGGTGTCCTCGACCAGCTTGGCCGAGTTCGCCGTGGTCACGATCCGGTAGGCCGTCAGTACCGAGCCGCCCGCCGCCCACATGCGTTCCAGCTGCGGGTCCCGCAGCAATCCGTGCGAAAGGCCGGCGCCCCTCACCGCCACCGTCATGCACATGCTGCGTGAACACGACGAGCACACAACCGCGATGGAAACCACCGGCTGACCCGCGGCCCAGCCCTTGACGCTGACTCCGCGAGATGAGTGATCACCTCGTGCCCGTCTTGGCTTGTGCGCCCACCAACTACCAGTAAGGCCCGTGGGGATGGGCGCCACACAAGAGGCCAGTGACCGTCACGGCGGAGGTTGAAAACACCCCGGCAGCCTTCGGGCGGAGACGGCGCGGCATGGTCTCACCAGGGAATCGGCCCGTCCTCGGCCAGAAAGGCGCCCGTCGGGCCGTCCTCGCCCACAGTCGCCAGGTCGACCGCCACGGCCGCGCCCTCCTCCGCCGTGCGTATCCCGGTGCGGCGGTTGAGGTCGGTCGCGCAGTAGCCGGGACTCACCGCGTTGACCAGGATCCCTTCGGCGCGCAGTTCATTGGCGTAGAGCACGGTGATCGCGTTCAGCGCGCTCTTCGAGGTGCAGTAAGGGAGGAGAATCGAGGAGTAGGCGGACCACGGGCTGCCCGGGTCGGCCAGGTGGGTGAGGGAGCCGAGTTCGCTGGACATGTTGACGATGCGTGCGGCGGCGGAGCGGCGGAGCAGGGGGAGCATGGCGTGGGTCACCGCGATGACGCCGAACACGTTGGCCTCGTAGACCTGCCGGACGGTGGCGGCTGGGGTTTCACTCGGTTTTTGCGGTCCGGCGGCGATCGCGGCGTTGTTGACGAGGATGTCGAGGCGGCCGAACGTGGCGTCGATGTGCTGGGCGGCGGCCTGGACCGAGATCTCGTCGGTGACATCCAGCGGTACGAACCGTACGTCGGCGCCGTCGGCGCGAAGCTCCTCGGCCGCCGCCTCGCCACGCTCGGCGTTGCGGGCGCCGATCAGCACGGTGATGCCGAGGGCTGCGAGCCTGCGCGCCGTTTCCTTGCCGATGCCCTTGTTCGCGCCGGTGATCAGAGCAGTCTTCTGCGAAGTCGTCATGGCACCCAGCCTCCCCTCGCCCACGGGCGGCAGGGAAAGACCAGAAGACTCTGGATCTATAGTCCACAGATATGAGTGAGCTGGAGGTGCGGGAGCTGAGGTACTTCATCGCGGTCGCCGAGGAACTGAACTTCAGCCGGGCCGCGCAACGCCTGGGGATGGCGCAGCCCCCGCTGTCGAAGGCGATCGCTCAGATGGAGTCCCGGCTCGGTGTACGCCTGCTGGAGCGCACCACCCGGCAGGTGAGGCTGACCACCGCCGGTCAGGTGCTGCTCGACCAGGCCCGGATCGCGGTCGACGCGGTGCACGCGGCGGCCCGGCGTGCACGCCGGGCCGGTCAGCCGACACCCCAGCTCGTCGTGGCGGTCAAGCCGGGAGGCGATGCCGGGCTGCTGCGGGAGATCCTCGCCGCCTACCGGGGAACGGGTTCGCATCTGCCGCCGCCTGAAGTCGTCGTCGGCGGCAGCGGAGAGCCGATCGCCATGCTGCGGGACGGCCGTGCCGACGTAGCGCTGCTGCGCAGCCCGTTCGACGGTCAAGGACTGGATTCCCAGACGCTCGTGGTCGAGCCGCGACTGGCCGTTCTCCCCGCCGCGCACCGCCTGGCCGGACGCCGGCGACTGCGGCTGACCGACCTCAAGGGCGAACCGATCCCACGCTGGAAAGGGGCCGCCCCCTCCACCACCGCCTACTACACAGGATGCGACGGAGCGGAAGCAGGCGATGGCCACACCGGCTTGGCGCCGGCCGACACTGCTGAGGGGCCGCTCGTGGCCAGCGTCGAGCAACTCCTGGAGGTGGTCGCGCTGGGCCAGGCGGTGGCGTTCCTGTCACGCTCCACCACCGAGCGGCACCAGCGCCCGGACATCGCATACCGGCCGGTCACCGGCCTCAGCCCCAGCGCGGTCATGGTCGCCTGGCCGGAGACCTCGCGATCCGCAGCCGTCGCCGCCTTCGTCCAAGCCGCCCACGACGTCGCCGCCCACCACCCCGACCACATGACCGCACTGGCCTACTGACCGAGGGCAGTCACCCCTCGCCATGACGATCACCGCAGGACCAATTTCAGACAACCACCAGCGCGAAGAAAGGCCAGCACCCCCTCACCCGCCACCGCCGTCGCATGCCGCCTCGTCCCCGCGCTCGACCGCTACGGCCGGTCCCTCAAGGACCTGGTCAACATGGCCGGCGAACTCCGCCGCCGCGAGATCGGCTTCTGCTCTCTGCACGAACGCCTGGACACCACCACCCCCGGCGGCCGTCTCGTCTTCCACGTCTTCGCCGCCCTCGCCGAGTTCATCCGCGAGCTCATCGTCTCCGGCACCCGCGAAGGCCTGGACGCCGCACGCGCCCGCGGCCGTGCCGGCGGCCGACCCATCGTCGCCACCCCCGAGATCATCCGCGCCGCCCGCGACCTGCTCCCCAACCCCGAGAACTCGATCACTTCGATCGCCGAGCTCCTCGGCGTCAGCCCCGGCACCCTCTACAATCACATCCCCGACCTACAGGAACTCCGCGCCTCCGGCCGCGTTCCGAACCAGCTCAGCGCAGACTGACCGCTACCGCCAAAACCCGGACCGATCCTCCCCGAAGGCCGTGTCACGGAACCGGTGCTCCATCGGGTGCCCCGAACCCACCGGGTTCAGCTGCCATTTGATGTTGGCATCGGTGAACGGCCTGTTGCGGTCGAAGAGATAGATCTTTCCCGAGCCGATGTCCCCGATGAGCACGTCGAACGCCGCCGGTGCCGCGCCCGCCGGTACGGCACCCAGCAGCCCGACGGCCGGCGCGGCCGGCGCACCCTTCAGCAGACTCCGCCTGTCCATGTGATGGCCCCCGTGTCGGACGATGTGCGTGGTCCGGTCGGCCGGAGGACAGAGGAGGGCCCGCTGGTTCCCCCGGGAACCAACGGGCCCTGCGTCAACGGGCGGAATCAGACACTCAGCCGCTCACCCTCCCCGCGCACGGGGGCCGCCGCGACCGGCTCAGGCGACTCGTCGTGGGTGAGGTCCGGCAGCCGGTGCAGCCACTTCGGCAGGTACCAGTTGCGCTCGCCGAGCAGCGCCATCACGGCCGGCAGCAGCACGCCGCGGATGATCGTCGCGTCGATGAGGACGGCGGCGGCCAGGCCCACGCCCATCTGCTTCATGGACTGCATGGACAGCGTGCCGAAGATCGCGAACACGGCGACCATGATGACGGCGGCGCTGGTGACGACCCCGGCCGTGGTGACCACGCCGTGCTGGATCGCCTCGCTCGTCGTACGGCCGCGCATCCGCGCCTCCCGGATCCGGGAGACCACGAACACGTGGTAGTCCATGGACAGGCCGAACAGGATCACGAAGAGGAACAGCGGCAGCCAGGTGACGACCGCGCCGACACCCTCGGCGCCCACCAGCGAGGCACCCCAGCCGTGCTGGAACACGGCGACGAGGATGCCGTAGGCGGCGCCCACCGACAGCAGGTTGAGCACGATCGACGTGATCGCGATGGTCAGCGAACGGAACGACAGCAGCATCAGCAGGAAGGCGAAGACGACCACGAAGGCGAAGACCGGGACGACCGAGCCGAGCAGCTGGTCGTTGAAGTCCTTGTTGCCCGCGACCTGCCCGGTGACCGGCGCGTCCACGCCCTCGACCCTGCCGAGGGTGGCGGGCCGGACCTCGTCGCGCAGCTTGTCGAGGCTCTGGATCGCCTTGTCCATGTCGGAGCCGCCGACCAGCGGTACGGAGACCAGGGCGACGTTCTGCGCCTCGTGCAGCTTGATGTCGACCGGGCCGCGCGAGGCGCCCGAGGAGATCGCCCGCTGCTTGAAGTCGGTCAGCGCCTGCCGCACCTCGGGTGCGGTGATGTCCTTGGCCTTGACGACCACCTGGGCGGGCTCGGAACCGCCCGGGAACGCGTCGTTGATGCGGTTGTAGGTCTGCACGATCGGCAGCGAGTCGCCGAACTCCTGGTCCAGCGTGAGCTGCTGGGTCTTCATGCCCAGCGCGGGCGCCGCCACCGCGAGCAGTGCGCCGCCCGCCACGACGACGGAGACCACCGGCCTGGCCAGCACACCCCGCAGCACCGCGGTCCAGAACCGGCTCCCGTCGTTCCCGGCGTTCCCGCCCCGGCGGCGCCGGCGGCCCAGGAACGGGAGCCGGCCCTTCTCCACCCGTCCGCCCAGCAGCGACAGCAGTGCGGGCAGCACCGTCACCGAGCCGACCATGGCGACGGCCACCACCATCAGCGAGGCCAGACCCATCGCCTCGAAGGTGGCGAGACCGGTGAACAGCATGCCCGCCATCGCCACGCACACCGTGACACCGGAGACGATGATGGCGCGGCCACTGGTGGCGGCGGCGATCCGCAGTGCGGTGCCCGCGTCCCGTCCGGCGTCCCGCTCCTCGCGCTCCCGGCGCAGATAGAACAGGCAGTAGTCGACGCCGACGGCCATACCGACCAGCAGCATCACGGAGTTGGCGGTGTCGCTCATCGGCTGCACATGGCTGACCAGGCCCATCAGGCCCATGGTCGCCATGATCGCGGTGATGGCCAGCCCTACCGGCAGCAGCGCGGCCACGAGCGCGCCGAAGGCGACCAGCAGGATGCCGAGGGCCACCGGCACGGCCGAGTACTCGGCCTGCTGGAAGTCGTTCCCGAAGGCGTCGTCGTACTGCTTCTTCATGCTGGCGCCGCCGATCTCCTCGATCCGCAGCGAGCCGTGGTCCTTCTGCACCCCGGCCACGGCGTTCAGCACCGGCTCGACCCGGTCGGCGGCGGTGTCCGCGTCGCCGCGCATGTCGAACTGCACCAGCGCGCTGCGGCCGTCCCGGGAGATGGTGCGCGTGTCGTACGGCGACGTCACGTCGACGACCTTGCCGGTGGCGCCGACGGCCTTGACGACGTCGCTGACGGCGGCACGGAACTCGCCGCTCGTGGCCTTCACGGCGCCGTCCGTGGACTGGATCAGGACGGTCTCTCCGGCCGGCTGCGTGATGCCCGCGTCTTCGATGATCCGTGCGGCGGTGTGCGTCTCACCCTTGAGCTGGTCGCTCTCGTCGACGTCGACCCGGCCCGCCGCGGAGCCCAGTCCCATGGCCAGGACGACGAACAGTATCCATATGCCGACGGCGGCCCAGCGATGCCGGGCGCTCCAGCCGCCGGCACGGGCGGCCAGGCCCCGCACGCGCACGTCCGTGTTCCCCATGACGGGATGTCCCCCTCGTGTGCGGTGACGGCCCCCTGCCGCCACGACTTCGGTTGTTCGCTTCGACGGTATGGGCCGGATAAGGACGTCTCGTCGTGCTGCCCGGTGAGCTGCGAAGGGGCCGGCTCACCGCTGGGGAGGACCGCGGCCCCTTACATCTATCGGGGTTCTCGGCGAAGGGCCTCGGGGATCGGGCCGGGGAATGTCCGATCCGCCGACAGAGATCCACTTTGTGATTACGAAAGGTTGTTGAACAAGTCACAGCTGCGTGTAGGTGTTGATCCGCGGCCCCCTGATCGGCCAGAGTTTCGCGCATCCCGGCAAGCCCGGTACGGCCGTCGTGCCCACCCCCACGGGGCACGACGGCCGCTCTATGGTGTCCGGATGACGACCTATGCGGCGCTGCTGCGCGGAATCAACGTCGGCGGCAGCAGGAAGCTTCCGATGGCCGACCTGCGCACGCTGATGACAGGCCTCGGCCACGACGGCGTACGGACCCATCTGCAGAGCGGACAGGCCGTCTTCACCACCGACGGGGGCGGCGAGGAATCCCTCGCGGCCGAGCTGGCCCGGGCGATCGAGGGACGGTTCGGCTTCTCGGTCGACGTGATCGTGCGCGACCACGCCTATCTGCGGGCGGTGGCCGAGGCCTGCCCGTTCCCGGCCGCCGAACTGGAGGCCAAGCAGCTGCACATCACCTACTTCTCCGCACCGGTCACCCCGGAGCGCTTCGCGGAGATCGACACCGGCGCCCATCTCCCCGAGGAGTTCCGGCTCGGCGACCGCTGTCTGTACCTGTACGCCCCGGAGGGCCTCGGCCGCTCCAAACTCGCCGAGGCCCTGTCCCGGCCGCGGATCAACAAGGGCGTGATCGCCACCAGCCGGAACTGGAACACGGTGCTCAAGCTGGTCGAGCTGACCGCTCCGGAAGGGTGACGGCGCGCAGGCCGTGCGAGCTGTGGCGCGCGGGGCCACCGCGACAGCGGCAGAGCCGGAAGTGGGCCAGGAAAGAAGGGGAGAATTGGGTCGAGATTCTGCTCCAGTAGCGGACTAGCGTCATCTGCATGACACTTCGCGAACACCGCCGCACGACCGCCCCCGGCCCGACCCGTGTCGACTTCTGCTTCGACCCCGCCTGTCCCTTCGCCTGGATCACCTCCCGCTGGCTGCTGGAGGTCGAGCGTGAGCGTCCGCTCGACCTCCGCTTCCATGTCATGAGCCTGTATCTGCACAACAACGGAAACGAACTCCCCGACTGGTACCGGGACTTGGTCGACCGCTCGATCGGTCCGGTACGGGTCGCCGTGGCCGCGGCCGAACGGCACGGCGAGAAGGTGCTGCGCGATCTGTACACCGCGTTCGGCACCCGGATCCACGAGCGGGGGATCAAGGACTTCGACGCCGTGGTCGCCGAGTCCCTCGCCGAACTCGGGCTCCCCGCCGACCTGTCGGCCGCCGCCCACGATCCGTCGTACGACGACGCGGTGCGCCGCAGCCATGAGGCGGGTGCCGAGCCGGAGTCGGGCGGCTATGTGGGCACGCCCACCCTCCATGTCGACGGCACCGTGTGGTTCGGCCCCGTGCTGCGAGACGTACCGCGCGGCGCCGAGGCGGCGGAACTCTTCGACAGCTTCCGGGTGCTGGCCCGCCACCCCGACTTCTTCGAACTCAAGCGCACCCGCACGGGAGGTCTCCGCCTCGGCCAACGGCAGGCAACTGCGCAGTAAAAAAGGAAAGTTGGCCGATAAACAACCTTCGTCCGCGACCGCCTCCCCTTGGCGGTGACACATCCGCCGGAGCCGACGCAGAACCAAGAGCCGGCCGCGGTCCGACGCCACAGGGGAGCGCCGGACCGCGGCGGCGGACACGACCTGCCCGTCGGCAGAGGGGGCCCGGCTCACCGGAACCCCGCGACAAACACCACAGGTTGTCCCTAGGGTGAAACGCGCGGAACGGCCGAGGGGGACGGATGAGTGTGACGGGCAGACCATTACCGACGCTGCCTCAGTACCGCAAGGACTCGGTGACACGGCGCCTGTGCGCCTCGGTGCACCTGGACGACGCCTTCGCCCTGTACGTGGACCGGGCCCTGACCGGAGACCGGCTGGACGCCCTGGGGCTGAGCCTCGGCATCAACTTCGTGGCCCTCGCCCGGCACGCGCGCGTGGCCACCCGTCGCCGCGCGGCCCTCGACCGCAGGCTGGCGTGGCTCGCGGCGGTCGTACCCTTCGCCGTTCTGGTCGGATTGTGGGCCCTGGTCAACGGGCACGGTTCACTCGGATGGGTGGCGATTTTCGGCCCTCTCGGCGCCTACGCGGCCGCCTGGAGCCTGGTCCACCACAAGGAGTCCGTGGGCCGTGACACGGCACGCGAGGTCTTCCACTCCGCCGAGAAGCCCGAGCAGACCGCGCCGCCCGTGGAACCCGAGGCCGAGACCTGCCTGAACGAGCTGAAACGGGCCAACGTCCTGCCGTACGCGGACTCCGCCGCCCAGACCACACCGTTCGTCGGCAGCGGCGAGAAGATCAAGGAAGTGGTCTGGCAGCCCATCGACATCAGCAGACCCGCCGACGCCCCGGGCGGCGGCAAGCTCCCGCTGCTCCCCTTCGACGCCATCGACCTGCACACCTACGTGGCCCGCCACATGGAGAGCATCTCCGGACTGCCGAACCTGCGGGCACAGAACCGGCTCTACGTCCTCGGGAGCAACGCCTGCTTCCTGTCCGAGCTGGTGCCCGACCGCACCCTCAGACCGCAAGCCCGGATACCCAAGCAGCTGGTGCAGGCAGGCCTGCAGAGCCCCGGCGCCGGCATGCGCACCCACCTCTGCCTGGAACGCATCGGCGAGGGCGGACGGATGATCGTCTCCATGTACCTGCGGGCGATCCTGCAGCCGCCCAGCCTGACCTGGGAGGTCGCCGCCTACGCGATACCCCCGCTGGACGGCCGTTTCCACCGGGTCGACCGGCTCCCGGTGGCCCCCCGGGAACGCTGGTGGGACCTCGTCAAGTACGCCACCTCGCGCACCGGCCCTGAACTGCGCCGCGCCCTCGGCCGGTTGAGCGCCCGCCGCCGCTGGCTGCGCGACCACGACCGCTGGCTGACCAAGCAGCGCCGGGCCATCACCAAGCAGCACGTGCTGTACGACTACGGCGCCAAGGGCAGCCTGCGCGAGGACCTGGGCGCCTGGGACGCCGCGGGCTACGCCGAACGGACCGACGCGCAGGACTTCCTGTTCCGGCTCCAGCAAGGCGTACTCGTCGCCACGGAACGGTTCCTCAAGGACCACAATGTCGACACCAGCTCGTACGACAAGGCTCTACAGGTCATCAGCACCCAGACCTACAACATCGGTAACGTCAGCGGCCCCAGCATCTTCGGCAACGACGGAACGATCGCCTTCGGCGGTCAGCAGGGTCCCGGTCCACACGGCGGCCCGGGACCCCAGGGGGGACCGGGACCCGCGGGATCCGGCCCGTCCTCGCCATAGCCCCAGCCCGGACGGCTGTTTCGGACCAGGAGTCAGGACAGGACAATGAGTACGTACAACTTCCACGGGAACGTCAACGGCCCCAGCAACATGGGCGATCACGGCCGTATCGAGATCAACCACTACGAGCCGCCCCCGGAGGCCGTCGTCCGGCTCGCGGAGGGGCTGATCGAGGCGCTGCGCGCCGAGTACCCGGTGCTGGTGGGCCACGGAGAGGTCATCCGGGGCGCGCTGATGGAGTCCGTCGGGGACGGCGGGCCGCCCAACCGCGGCCGTATCCGCTCGGCCCTGGAGACCATCAGCATCGGCGCCGCGGCCGGCACCGGCTCGCTCGCCTTCACCCAGCAGTTGATGCACGTGATGGGTCTGTGAGCCGCCGGGGCCCCGCCGAAACGGGGCCCCGGCCACCGCTCATCTGGCCCGCACCACCGCCCGTACCCCGCCACCGAGGTCCAGCTCGAGGCCCGACCTGAGCGGCACGGTCTGACCGGGCTCGACCTTCTGAACGGTGCCGTCGGAGCGGGTGCCCGTCCAGGTCTGCTGCGACCGGTTGGCGACGCCGAACCGGCCCGGTTTCTTGGGGTGTTCGACCAGCTCCGCCACCAGCGCGGCATCCGAGCAGTCGTGCCGCACCGGTTCCGGCAGCAGATGATGCGCCTGCACCCGGGCACCCCGGCGCAGCCGGATGTGGTGCTCGGTGCGCGGCGGGGGCGTGGTCACCGTGAGCCGAGGCGGCAGCACCAGCAGCACCCCGCAGCCCCAGCAGGGGCGCGGCGGCGGATTCTCCCCCGGCTCGCTCATGTTCTGCCGCCCGCAGGCCGCGCACTCGACCACCGAGTCCAGCACCGCCCGCAGCGCGTTGCGCCACTCGGACTCCCGTACCCGGGCCGCCGGATCGCGCAGTCCGACCGTGAAGGAGCGCCGGAACAGCTCCTGCAGCGTTCCCGCCGCAGCGTCCCAGGTGGCCAGCACGGTCGCATGCTCCATCGGGTCCGGCGCGTTGGAGTCGTCCGCCGGGTCGAACACGAACAGCGGGCTCTTGCCGTACAGCTTGCGCTCGGCCGCCTCGTCCAGGCAGTGGATGCCCAACTCCCGCTTTCCCTTGAGCGGATGATGGTTCATCAGGAACATGAACAGCAGGACGGCGAGCGAGTGCAGGTCGGACTGGGTGCCGGGGCGCGCGCCCGGGTCGCCGCGCACCAGCTCAGGCGCCATGAACTCCATGGTCCCCGAGATGCCGCTGGCGTCCCCCTCCACCACCGCGTTGTCGTTGTCGCAGACCAGCACGTCACCGGTGGCCGGGTCGAAGAAGATGTTGCCCCAGGAGATGTCCCGGTAGGCGATGCCCCGCGAGTGCAGTGCCTGGTAGGCCTCCACCGTGTACAGACAGGCCGTCAGCAGGGCGCGCGGACTGGTGCGCAACTGACGTCGGAACAAGGCCGGGAGACCCTTGTAGCGGTCCGGGCGCAGTCCCATCAGATAGCCGAACGAACCATGGTGCGCCGGCACGTACGCCTCCGGCCACAGGAACCGGTCGTCGGCGAAGTCCCGCGCGACCAACTCCCTCACGATCCCCTTCTGTTCGTCGGTCGCGCAGGTCGGGTAGTACCACTTCAGCGCCCGTTCACCGTCCGGTGTGCGGACCCGGTACACCTCGCCCTGTCCGCCCGCGCCGAGGAAGTCGACGATCTCGACCTCGTCGCCGCTCTCCGCCGCGAGGCGCGTCCCGCCATCGAGCATGCCGCTCATCTACGTCTCCGTCTTCCGTTCTTCCGTCCGAGCCGCCGGATCGCCCGCCCCGGCCACGGATTCCTCGTCCACCGCCACCCGAACCGACTCGGAGGCGTCTTCCGGGGCGTCCTCCCCGGCGTCGTGCGCGGAGCGCAGCGCCGCCGCCAGCGTGGTGTCGTCGCCCGAGTAGCGGGAGGCCTGCGCCAGCCACTCGGGCAGCGCCGACCGCACACCCGGGCTGCCCTCGTCGTCGAGCCGTCCGGCCAGTCCCGCGACGAACGCGCGGTACCCGTCGGCCGACGCGAAACTCTTCGACAGCCCGTCCGTGGAAAGCACCACCAGGCGCGGGTTGCGCGCCTCCTCGAACACCGGCGCCCAGTGCATCCGCATCGACCGCCAGGCCTCACGCCCGCACAGCGACTCCGTCTCGTCGCCCAGGTCCTCCTCGGCGGGGGCGAGCGGCCGGCTCAGGCTGCCGTCGTGCTCCACCACCGCCAGATCCCCGTCGCCGAGCTGCCAGGCCACGAACAGCCACGGCGTGAGCACGGCACCGATCAGCGTCGTGCCGTACAGCACGAGCTTCTCCTGCGGGTCCGGCTCCCGGGACGCCTCCTCGACGACCGGACGGTGGCGGTCCCAGTGCCCGAGCGCAGCCTGCCGCCACTCGTGCACCAGGGCCCGCGGGAAGTCGTCCCGGGCGTACGTCATCAGCCGGGCCAGGCGGCCCGGCTCGTGGCAGTCGTGCGCCGCCCGGCCGAACCGGGCGGCCAGCCCCACGAACCGGTCCACGGCGAACCGTGCGCCCAGCTCGCTGCGCGCGTGCGCCGCCGAGCCGTGCCCGTCGGCCACGGCGAGAACCAGCGGATCCTCGCCGGATCCGGTGCCCTGGCACTCGTACCAGTCCTGATTGCGGCGTTTGTTGACGCCCTGGACGCTGTCGGCCAGCGTCTCCCACCGTCGCACCCCGAGCGTCACCACACGTCGTCGTCATCGTCGTCGTCCAGCACCGGCGGCGCGTACGGCTGCTTCGCCATGTTCACGCCCGAACCGGAGGTGTCGCCCGCGACCGGCTGGGAGGCCGCCTTCACGGCCGCCGTGGACGCCCACCGGATGGCGGCGGCCAGCTGCTTGGGACTGTTGGCGTCCAGCGGCTGCAGCTCGGGGTTGCCGAGGAACTCCTGGAGCACCCCTCGGTCCGCGTCCGTGCCGATCGCGATGGCGACCCGCACCGCCTTGCGGCCCCAGGGGGTGGCGTCGATCGCCTTCAGACCCGCCTTCCAGTCGTCCGTGGGCACCCCGTCCGACACCAGCGCCAGCACCGGCTTCAGCGCCCGCTGCGGCATCGGCGGGGTCTGCAGCTCCCGCGCCACCAGGTGCAGCGCCTCGCCGAGGTTGGTCATGCCGTCCACCTGCACGTCCTGCCAGGTGAAGTCGTCGACCGGGACCGGTGTCTGGTGGTGCCACTGGGCGGTGGTGGAGAAGGTGACGGTGCGCAGCAGAAGCTGGGCCGCGGGGTTGTCGTGGGCCACCGACCGCATCTCCGGAATGGCCTCTCTGATCGCGTAGTTGAGCTTCGCGATCTTCTCGCCCTGCATCGAGTACGAGCAGTCGAGCAGCCAGATGAAGTGGACCGGCCGGTTGGCCATGGGCCCGCCGGGAATGTCGCTCACGCCGTGATTCCTTTCCGGTGGAGGTGAGTTCGGGAGGTGGGATCGGGGGGAGAGGGTTCGGAGCGGGTTCGGACAGTGAGTTCGGAGGCTGGGTTCGGGATCGTGTTCGGGATCGGTTCGCTCAGGGCAGCAGCAGTCGTGCCGCGAAACCGAGCGCGGCCACCGTCAGGACCAGGGCGGTGACGAACAGGCCCGCGAGCGCCCGCCGGGCCCGGGAGACGGCAGGGGTGACCTGGTTCATGCCGGGCTGTACCTCCCCTCGTGGCCTTCCTCGGCCTTGTCCGGTCCCCGCCGGGGCCTGCCCGGGCGGCCGCCGCTTCCGCCGGACCCGGTGAGCGGGCCGGTGCGCAGCCCCGAGGCCGCGAGCAGCCACAGCACCGGTTCGGCGGCCCGGCGCTGCTCACTCTCCAACGGCCCAGTTCCGGTGGCCGCGTGGGCGCTGACCGCCCAGTAGCGGGCCGCCGCGAAGTCGTGGCCCAGGGCGCGCACCAGCGTGCCCAGGCCGACCTCGCCGAGCCAGTCGTCGATGCGCGGGCCGGGCACCGGCAGCGAGGTCAGCTGGTCCAGCACGTCCCGCTTGGTGACCACGGCGGCCACGTTCATCCGGGACCGTCGGCCGGTGAGCGCCGCCAGTTCCCCGGTCAGCCGCTGGTACGTCTCCCAGGGCCCCTGTGCCGAGGGACGCGCCCGGTCCGTCCGTTCGGTGTCCGCCGTGCCCAGTCGGCCGCGGACCTTGGGGTCGGCCAGCACATCGGCGACCAGAACCACCCCGTCCGCGTGCGCCAAGTACTGCTGGGCCCGCACCCGTTCGGCATCGCTCACCGACTCGCCCATGGGGTCGTACAGGTACAGCAACCGGCGCCGGCGGCCTCGCGCCACGGTCAGCATCAGGGCGCGCGGCTGGCCACCGGTGGTGGCGTGCGCCCAACCGGTCCGGTTCAGCTCCTGATTGAGCCCGCTCTGAGTGCGCCGGTCGTCGACGGTGGCGAACTCGACACGCAGTTCGCCCTGCCGGGCCCAGGCGTGCAGCCCCTCGACCATGGCCGCCATCAGCATCGTCTTGCCCGACGAGGTGCCGCCGACCAGCGGAGTGTGCACCACGGGCATGGTGCCCGCCGCCCGGGGCAGGAACTGCTCGCAGCGCGGGCACAGCGCCGTGAGCTTCCCGCGCCCCAGCAGCCGGGCGGCCGGCAACCGGTGCCCGCACCGGCACACGTGCCACAGCACGCCGTAACGGCCCGGCCGCAACTCGCCGTGTCCGGCCTGGCAGCCGGGGCAGCGGTGCAGGGCCAGCGGGACGGGCGCGTAACAGCCGGGATGGGGGCACTTGACGCGGATACCCAGCAGCAGCAGCCGGCCCCGCTCCACCCCGCGCAGCACGGGCACCCCGGCGGCCCAGCCCAGCCACACCACGGCCAGCAGCAGCGCGAACAGCACGAGCACCCCGCCGAGCAGCAGCGCGGCCAGCACGGCGCCGGCCAGCGCGCCCGCGGCGGTGCCCGGCGCGATGAGCACGACCAGCAGGAACCGGGACAGCGGCACCGAGCCGCGCACTCCGGAGGCCCGGCGCCCGTGGAACAGGTTCCGTACGATCCCGTTGAGCCACGGGCCGGTGAGCGCCGACCAGATGGCGCGCAGGCCGGCGCCCCCGGCGGACAGGGCGTCCGCCCAGGACTGCCGCCACCAGTAGGCGAGATGCGCGGGCTCACCGCCGCCGACACTCGGCAGGCGCGGATCGGTACGGCCCGTCTGCCACGGCCCGAGCCCCCGCCACACGGCCTGCACACCGCGCCCGAGGAACTCCCACAGCGTGCGGCCCACGCACACCGCGACGGCCACGACGCCGGCCCAGCCGAACAGGGCCAGGAGCACCAGCACTTCGATGCTGTCGTCCCTGCCCGCGTTCATCCGCTGCCTCCCTCGCCCGGTGGCTCCACATCGCCGTACCAGGTCGCCTGCCGCTCATCGCGCCGCCCGCGCCCCGTCAGCCGGCCGGCGAGCCGGCCCAGGGCGCCGGGGCGGTTCCAGGCGCGGTAGGCGTCCAGCCGGCCCCGGCCGGTGCGGCGCAGGACCTCCTCGACCGCGCTCTGGTCCTCGGCCGGCAGGCCCCGCACGACGGGCCGCAGCACCTTGGCCAGCAGCGCCGTGCGGGTCGCCTCCCAGGCCGGGTGCGTCTGCGGGTACGTGCTCCAGTCGCCGAAGCAGACGGCGACGTACGACGGCACGGTGCGCAGCCGGTCGCCGACCCGGTCCCCGCGCGCCACCCGCTCGTACGCCGCCAGCAGCCCTTGATCGCCCGAGCGGGCCAGCGCGTACAGCTCGCTCTCGGGGGCGGTCGGGCGGGGCGGTGCGTAGGACTCGCTGGCCGGCGCCGCGACGGCCAGCAACCGCCGCGCGACGGCGTCGTACACCCGCTGCGTCACCGGTTCGGGGGCCGGCTCGGCCGCGCCGTCCCGCAGGTTCCGTACGTGCTCCACCCAGCCCTCGACGTCCTGGTCGGTGTCGAGCAGGCCCGCGTACTCCAGCAGGAGCAGCGGCGCCCGGTGCCCGGCCCGCAGTTCCGTGGTGAA
This sequence comes from Streptomyces sp. NPDC101151, assembly GCF_044768335.1. Classification (NCBI taxonomy): domain Bacteria; kingdom Bacillati; phylum Actinomycetota; class Actinomycetes; order Kitasatosporales; family Streptomycetaceae; genus Streptomyces; species Streptomyces sp. NPDC101151. Next base: position 395,521 of record NZ_JBIWPP010000004.1, read on the forward strand.
GCAGCGCAGCAGGTCGGCGGCGAGGGCCGGTACGGCGGGGTCGTCGGCCGGGGCCGCCAGGGCGGCCGCGACCAGCAGGTCCCGGGTGCCGGCCAGCCGGTGCGCGTCCGAGCCCAGCTCGTTCAGGAGCAGGCTCGCCTCCTCCCCGGTGGGCAGGCCGTCCGGCCAGACCAGGTGGAAGGCGGTGTGCAGGACGGCCGGTTCGGCGTGCGGCGAGACCCCGGCGGTGCGCAGCACGTCGTGGAAACGCCGGAGCTGGTCGCCGGCGCTCCGCCGTACCGCGTCGGCCTGGACGCACATCCGCAGATGCGGGAAACCGGGCGCGAGCGAGACCGGCAGGCCGGACCCCGCAAGCCGCCCGGCGACCCCGGGCGGGTTGGCGGCGGCGAGCGCGTTCAGCGCGGCGAACAGGGCGGTGCGCAGCGCGGGGTGACCGTGGACGGCGTCGAGGAGCGCGGGCGGACAGCTCAGGTCGCCTCCCGTACGGCTGTCATCCGGGGACTCGTCTCCCGCCCGGTCGGTGACCCGCCCGCTCACCAGGTCCCGGGCGATGCGCCCCGCGAACTCCGGGAGCGCCTGCGTGCAGTCCACGTCGAGGAGGTCGGCGACGCGCAGCAGGGCGAGGGGCCGGCCGGCGGCCGGTTCGGTCGGGTCGGCGATGCTCTGCAGCAGGGCCGGGGCCAGATCCCGGGCCAGCTCGGCGCGGAGCGCGGGCGTCAGCGAACCCGCGCCCAGCGTCGGCACCGGGCCCCGGTCGAGCACCGCCGAGGCCAGCACGCGGGCGGACAGCGGCGCCGACACGGCTGTGGGCACCTGGCCGTCCAACCGGGCCGCCAGGGCGGCCAGCGCGGCCGGTTCGTCGTCCAGGGGCGTACCGGTGGGGCTGTATCGCGTGTTCTGCCCCCTCGTGTCCGCGCCGCTCCCGCCGGCCAGGGCGGCGACCAGCGCCGTCAGCTTCTCCTCGGGCAGCGTGAGAGCGTGGTCCGTGGCCCAGCGGGCGGCCGCCGCACGGCCGTCGGGGCGCAGCTCGATGCCGTCGACGAGCGCGGCCACGGCGAGCGGGCCGAGGTCACCGGAGCCGTCACGGAACAGCTCGGGCCGGCCGGCCGCCCAGACCCGCGCGCACACCTCGGCCCAGGTGTCCGCGACCGGCTCGGCGCCCGCGCGGGCGGTGCAGTCGTGCACCCGGAACCGGTGGTCGTGACCGACCGGCTCGGAGGACGGCAGTGCTCCGACGATCTGCTGGCGGGCCTGCTGCGGACGGCGGGTGTACGTGGTGAAGGTCAGCCGGTGCGCCTTCTCGCGCGGAAGGACGGTGCAGGCGAGCGCGATCCACTGGGCCACGTCGGCGCTGTCGTGCTCCACGACCACGATCTGCCGGGTGTCCGTCTCCTCGCTCAGGGCCCGCAGGTCCGCGAAGAACGCGGCGAGCCGGTCCGCGCGGGACCGGGCGAAGGCCACGAGCCCGTCCCGGCGCAGCAGACCCGACGGCTCGAACCGGTCCACCGGCTCGGGCCGCCCGTCGGGGGGAGTGGCGTCGGCCCAGCGCGGGGACTCCCAGGCCGTGATCGGCAGCGCCCCGTCCGGCAGTCGTACCCCGGGCGGCAGATGGAGGGCGTGGGCATGGAAGTTGCCCCACCGCCCGCTGTAGTCCGCACCCGTGTACACCGAGCGGCTCAACAGTCTTCCGCCGTCGGTGAGTTCGCTGCAGCTGAAGGCCTTCGGGAAGCCCTTCAGCTGCTCGGCGTCCGGGCGGGCGGGCAGGTCGCGCGGGGGCTCGTAGCCGATGAGCTGCTCGGCCTCCCGCAGCAGCGTCGGCGGCACGCCGGGGCTGACCGCGGTGAACCGGAAGCCCGACCCGTCCGGCCCGGGCGGCGCCGAGGTGTAGTGCAGCTGGGCGAGGCTCACTGGGCACGCCCCTTCCCGGCGGTGTGGACGGGCAGCAGTGCCCGCCGGGACAGCAGCCACAGCAGTGGATCCTCCACCCGCACCGGCTGTGGACCGGACTTCGGCGCGTCCGCCGGGGCGTCCGCGGGCGGTGGCGCTCCCAGCGCGGACAGTCCGAACAGGCACAACTCGGCGAAGTCCAGTTCCAGTTGGCGCAGCAGCGCGTCGGAGTCCCAGTCCGTCAGCAGGGTCCGGAGTTCCTCGTGCACGGCCAGCCGGTCCTCGCCGTCGTAGGTGCCCGACGTGTGCGGGGCATTGCGCAGCAGTGGGGAGTGCGGATCCAGCAGGGGTCTGAGCATGTCGGTCTTGGTGACGGCCACGGCGATCGGTGTGGACGCGCGCCCCCCTGCCTTCCCCTTGCCGTGCGCCCGCAGCTGGGCCGCCAGGTCGGCGGCGATCTGCTGCGGCGAGGTCTCCACCACGGGCAGCGGCGGCCCGTCGTGCACGGGCAACCGGTCACGGACGGATCCGAGCTGGAGCGGGTCGACGAGGAGGATGATCCCGTCGGCCGCGCTGAGATAGCGGGTGTAGCGGTCCATCGCCTCGGCGCCCGCGAGGTCCTCGCCGGCCGCGTCGAAGAAGACCAGCGTGGTGTGCCGGGTCCCGGCGCCGCCCAGCAGGCCCTTGCGGGGCAGGCTCAGCCGGTACAGCAGCGGGTCGTTGAAGCCGAGGGCGGCCGGCCGGGTGGCGTCCGGCAGCCGCAGCCGCTCGTAGAGGTCCTCGGCCATCTCCTTGTCCCGGGTCTGCGTGCTCTGTCCCATCGCCGCGAGCGAGGCGTGATAGGCCTGCCCGACCCGGTGGTTCAACTCGTTGACCAGCACGGACACATAGGTGCTCTTGCCGGAGGCCTTCGCGCCGACCAGCGCGATGATCCGGCTGTCCTGGTCGCAGTAGTCGCTGGGCAGGTCGCTGTGGCAGGTTCCGCACACCCGCACCGGTGTGGGCACCCCGCACTTCGGGCAGGGCACGCTCCTGCCCCCGCCGCCGAGACCGGTGACGCGGCGCGGTGGGGTGAACACGGGTCCGCGCATCCGGGCCGCCGGCGGTACGCCGGGACCCATGAACCCGGCCCACACGTCGTCGCGTTCGGGCCCGCAGGGCGCGCCGCCACGCACCCCGCTCGGGGTCATCAGACAGCGGTACGGCAGCTTGGCCGCCGACGCGCGGGCGAAGCAGTAGGGGCAGATCACGGTCGTCATGGCTCAGCGCACCACCAGGCTCGCGAGGGAGGGTTCTTCGAGTCGCACCGCGGCCGCGTGCTCCCCGAGCAGGAAGCCGCGCAGGGTGTAGGGGGCCGGGCAGGGGGAGGCCGGCAGCTCCTGTTCGACGGTTCCGTGCCGCGCCAGGTCGGGCCCGGGTATGCGCAGCACGGTCGTGCCGTCGGACGCGCTGCTCGGGCGGAGGGTGCCGCTGCGCGCGACGCACACGAACTCCGGGACGCCCGCGGGCGCGCCCGGTGCGGCCAGGGTGACCCGGAGCAGGGTGCGGCCCCGGCCGAGGAACCGGCGTGCGGGGCGCACCAGTTGGTAGCGGACAGCGGCGTCCGGCGGCAGCAGCGCCTCGGCCGCGTCGGGCACCACTACGACGGCGCCGGGCACCCGGGGCACGGTCGCCGCCCGGATCCGCACGGCGCCCGGCCCGACGGGCAGCCGCAGCCCGCTGCGCCGGTAGGCGTGCGCGGTCAGGGTCCGCTCGCCGCCGTCCTCGGCGCCGTCCAGGGCCGCCCAGCCGACCAGGAGGTGTGCGGCGCCCTCGGGCCAGTCCAGGGTGACCCGTGCCTGCCCGTCCGGGAGCCGGTCGACGGCGAGCCCGGGCACGGGGTCGACGGCCTCCACGCCGACGGCAGGCCCGGCCAGCGCCCGTGCGCCGAGCACGGCGACGGCGGTGACCTCGACGTACGTGCCCGGCGGAGGGCACAGGCCGCCCGCCTTCTCGGGCCAGTCCAGCGCGGCCGGCAGGTCCTCGGTGCGCAGCTCGGTGCCCGGCGCGGGTGCCTGCCCTGGCCACACCACCAGCCGCACCTCGCAACCCTGCCCACCGGTCCAGGCGAACCGTACGGCCCCGCCGTCGGGCCGCGCGGTGAGGGTGCGCACGGCCTCCGGCCAGGGGTGCACGGCAGCGCTCACCCGCAGTCCCGGCGAGGTGACCTGGCTGCCGTCGGGCGCCCGGTAGTGGCAGACGATGCGGAAGGAGTGCGTGCCGTGCGGCAGGCCGGTGGCGGTGAACCCGTCGGGCCGCTGCGCGAGGCGGACGGCGGCCTCCTCCGGGCCCGTGCGCTCGACCGTGACGCCGGTGGCGCCCGCGGGCCGCTGCCAGGTGCCCCGGATCCGGCCCGGGCCGTCCGTCAGTACCGGGCGCCCCACCTCCGGGGCGACCAGCAGCTGCCGCGACACCAGCGGAGGCCCCGCGACCCGCCCGTCCCGCAACGGCAGGGCCACGTACCGCACCGTGGAGCCGAGCGGGGCCTCCTCGTCCCGCACGGTCCCGGCCGCCGTCGGGTCCGCGCCCGGCACACTTCGTACGGCAGGTCTCCCGCGCTCCGAGCGGTACAGCCGCAGCAGCCGCCACCCGCCCGGCGCGTCGTCCCCGTCCCGCCAGGTCAACTCCAGGTGATCCGGCCGCAATTCGGCCCGTAACAGGGGGCTTCGGCCCGGCTCGGGCCGGTGCACGCGGACCAGGCCGCGCAGCGCGCGCCGGTCGTCGGCCGCCTCCCGCAACGCCTTCAGGTACGCGCCGCCCGCAACCTCCCGGTCGCCCTGCTCCTCGGCCCGGCGGGCGGATCGGAGGAGGTCCTCGATCAGGGCCAGCCGCTCGGCAAGTTCCGTCCGCAGTGCGGCCATCGCCGGGTCGCCGCCGTCCGGGGGTATTCGGTCCAGCAGCGTACGCAGCCGGTGCAGCCGCAGCTGCTCGCGGGCGTCGGCGAGGGACTCGGCGGCAGCGCGCCCGCGCCGGTCGAGGACGGGCCGCAGCCGGGCGGCCGCCACCAGACCCGGGATCTCGTCGCGGTGCAGCCCCGACTCGGCCGCGGCTCGGGCGCGCTGGGACGCGGGGAGGTCCTGCAGCAGGCCGATCAGCTGGTAGAGGACGATCCGGCGCAGGGCCTGCGGATCACGCCGGTGCAGCCCGGCCAGCAGCGCCGCGAGCGGGGCGCCCGGGCCCGCCCCCTGGGCGAGACCGTCCAGGAACAGCCCGTCCACCCGGTGCCGGCCCCGCGGCCCCGCGGACACATAGAGCCCGTCCAGGACCCGTAACTCCCCGAGGGGGGCGCCCAGGACCTCGCCGAGGTGACGTAACCCCGCCGCGTGCTGGGCGGCGGCGAGGGTGCCGTAACCGGGCACGAGGGGGCTCAGCGGCAGACCCGAAAGGGCCCTGGGCAGCCCCAGGTGATGCCCGAACTCCTGACCGGCCACGCGAACCGTTCTCCCCCGATAGTGCTTCGAGGGACCATCCCAGCAGATCCGGACGGGACCAGGAAGGGGTTTCGGGGAAACCGAGCAGGTCGGGGCGTACCGCGACCGGGCGGGCGGCGATCAGGCGCCGATTGCCGCCCGTACCGGCAGGCTCGCCGCGTCGTACCGCTCCAGCAGCAGCCGCGCCACCTCCGGCGCCGGGCCGAGCACGTCCGCCAGCACGTTCGCCCCGGCCGCGCCGCGCGCGATGCGGTCCGGCAGGAAACCGGGGGCCAGCACGTAGGGCGCGACGGCCACCCGCTCGCAGCCGAGGGCGCGCAACTCCCGTACCGCGTCCTCGGTGCGGGGAAGAGATGCGGAGGCGAACGCAGGCCGCACGGCGCACCAACCGGTGTGCCACCACTCCCGCGCGATGTCGGCGATCACTGCGATCGCCTCCGGGTCGGAGGACCCCGCCGAGGCCAGCACGACCCCGGTCGAGGACTTGTCGGCGGGCGTCAACCCCGCCTCGTACAGACGCCGTTCCAGGGCTGACAGCAGCAGCGGGGACGGGCCGAGCACTTCCGCCTGACGGATGCGGAGTCGTGGTGGCGCGTCCCGGAGCACGGCCGGGATGTCGGCCTTCGCGTGGAAGGCGCGGGTCAGCAGCAGCGGCAGGGCGACGACGTCCCGCACGCCCTGCGCCGCCAGCGACTCCAGCACCCCGTGCACGGAAGGGACGTTGAAGTCCAGGAAGCCGGTCTCCACGCGCAGCCCGGGCCGCAGCGACCGTACGCGCTCCACGAGGGCGTGCACGGTCGCGGCGTGCCGCGGGTCGCGGCTGCCGTGGGCGATGACGAGGAGGACCGGCTTGCTGTGCATCATTTTTTCAGCTCTTCACCAGCAGACCGCGGCTGCGCAGCACCCACCGCTCCAGCGGGCTGAAGATGAGCAGGTCGATGGCGATGCCGACGAACAGGATCAGCAGGATCGCCTCGAACACCATGGCCATGTCGAGGGCGTTGCGGCCGTTCTCCAGCAGCTGGCCGAGGCCCACACCCAGGTCGGGGAAGGACGCGATGATCTCGGCCGCCATCAGCGAGCGCCAGGAGAACGCCCAGCCCTGCTTCATGCCCGCCACATAGCCGGGCAGCGCCGCCGGCAGGGTGACGTGCCAGACACCCCGCAGGCCGGAGGCGCCCATGGTGCGGCCCGCCCTCAGGAACAGCGGCGGCACCTGGTCGACACCGGACACCAGGCCGTTGGCGATGGAGGGGACCGCGCCGAGCAGAATGACGGCGTACATCATCTTGTTGTCCAGGCCCAGCCAGATCACGGCCGGCGGCACCCACGCCACCGACGGCAGCGACTGGAGCCCGGACAGGATCGGGCCGATGGCCGCGCGCACGAACTTCACCCGCGCCACCAGCAGCCCCAGTGGGGTGCCGATGAGCAGCGCGAAGAGGAAGCCCAGCAGACCGCGCGAGACGCTGGTCCAGATGTAGCCGAGGAGCTTGCCCTCCAGCCAGTCCTTCTGGATCGCGTGCCACACCGCGGAGGGCGAGGGCAGTTTGGTGGGGTCGTCGACGATCTTGAGGGATATCAGGCCCTGCCAGACCGCCAGGACCACGAGGATCGCGGTGATCGGCGGGATGATCTTGTCGACGAAGGTCCTGCGGAACGGCGTACGGCCGGACTGCGCGGTCTCCAGAGCGTCGAGGCCCGCCTCCACGCTCCCCGTCTCGGGAGCGGTCGTCGTCTCAGTGCTGGCCATGGCGGCGGATCTCCCCACGCAGGACTTCGGTGATCTCGAGGGACAGTTCCGCCACGGGCGCGTCCTCGATGCGGCGCGGCTGCGGAATGTCGACGCTCCACTCGCGGGCCACCCGGCCCGGACGGGAGGACAGCAGCACCACGCGCTGGGCGAGCCGCACCGCCTCGCGCACGTTGTGCGTCACGAACAGCACGGACACACCGGTCTCCGCCCAGATGCGGGTCAGCTCGTCGTGCAGCACGTCCCGGGTGATGGCGTCGAGGGCCGCGAACGGCTCGTCCATCAGCAGCAGGTTGCTCTCCTGCGCCAGCGCGCGGGCCAGGGCGACGCGCTGCCGCATACCGCCCGACAGCTCGTGCACGCGCTTGCCGTGGGAGCCCTTCAGCCGGACCAGTTCGAGCAGCTCCTCGGCCTTGCCGCGTCGCTCGCCCTTCGGAACTCCCCTGAGTTTCAGGGCGAGCTCGATGTTCTTCCCCGCGGTCAGCCAGGGGAACAGAGCGTGCTCCTGGAACATCAGCGCGGGGCGGCCGTCCCTGGCGATGGATCCGGCGGTGGGCCGGTCCAGGCCCGCCACCAGGTTCAGCAGCGTGGACTTTCCGCAGCCCGAGGCCCCCAGGAGGGTGACGAACTCGCCGGGCGCGACATCGAGGCTGATGTCGTCCAGGACGAGCTGCTGCCCGCCCGGTCCCGCGAAGGACTTCGAGACGTGCTCAAGACGTGCGGCGTACTCGACCGACTGGTCGGCCTTGACGAGAGTCGTGGCCATGGTCGTCACCTCCTGGGAACTCATCGGGGACTTGCGTCAGCTGGTGCCGAGACCGGCGGCGTCGAACGTGCTCTCACCCTCGGCCTTGAGGACCTTGTTGAGGATCGTCAGGTCGTAGATCCCCTTGAGGTTCGGCTTGTCCAGCAGGCCGGCCTTGACCGCGTGCTCCGCCTCGGTGTTGAGGGTGGAGGCGAGGGGGTCGTCGGTGATCTGGATGGACTTCCACGCCGGGTCGAGGACGTTCGCCGGGAGCGCCTTGCCGGAGTCCGACTCCAGCTGCTTGTTCGCCGCCGCCTTCGCCTCGTCGGGGTTGGCGTTGATCCACTTGTTGGTCTCGACGGAGCCCTTCAGCACGGCCTCGACGACCTTGGGGTGCTCCTTGAGGAACTTCTGCGACACGATGATGTTCGTGATCACGAACTTCTTGTCGGGCCACAGCGCCGACTCGTCGAGGATCTCCTTGCCGCCCTCGGCGACCAGCTTGGACGCGGTCGGCTCCGGCACCCAGGCGCCGTCGATGGACCCGGCCTTGAACGCGTCCGGGGTGACCTTGTTGTCGCTGCGGACGACCGTGACATCGCCCTTGCCGCTCTGCGGGTCGACCTTCCAGCCCTGCTCCGCGGCCCAGTTGAGGAACGCCACGTCCTGGGTGTTGCCCAGCTGAGGCGTGGCGATCTTCTTGCCCTCGACGTCCTTCAGGGACTTGATCTTCTCCGGGTTCACGATCAGCTTGACGCCGCCGGACGCCGAACCACCGATGATCTTCAGGTTCGTACCGTTGGACTTGGTGTAGCCGTTGATCGCCGGGGACGGGCCGATCCAGCCGATGTCGATGGAGCCGGAGTTCAGCGCCTCGATCTCGGACGGGCCCGCGTTGAAGGTGGCGTAGTCGGCCCTCGTGGCGCCGAGCTCCTTCTGGAAGAAGCCCTTCTGGTTGCCGACCAGCGGGGTGGCGTGGGTCAGGTTGCCGAAGTAGCCGATCTTGACGGAGCCGAGGCCCTCGATCTTCTTGGACCCGGCGGCGACCTTGGCGGTGCCGTCCTTGTCGGCCTCGGAGCCGTAGCCGCAGGCGGCGAGGGTCAGCAGGGGGAGTGCGGCGACCGCGGCGATGCCGCGACGGATGAGCGTGGAGCGGTTGGCAGGCACGGGAGGCTTTCCTCTCGTTGGCCCGGCGGTCACGGTCTCTCAGGTCGTGGCCGGGAGGTCGGCAGGTCTTCGTCGTCGCATCCGGGACGTCGGGTGGGGGGACGGGGCGCGCAGGCAGTGCGCGTACGTCAGCACACACATCGCGCCACTCCGCCCTGCCCGCTGCCGAGGGCGCCGCTGCCGACGCGGCCGCCCTCCTTCGCGAACGTGGAGTAGAAGTCGTCGGAGTTCATCTCAGAAGTCCCAACCGTCGTCTTCGGACTCGTCCTTGACCGGTTCGGGGGCCGCGAACGACTCGCCGACCATGCCCGCGGTGAGCGTGGTGCCGTCGCTCGGGTCGATCAGGATGAAGGAGCCGGTGCGGCGCGAGTCGGCGTAGGAGTCGACCGGCAGCGGCTCGGCGGTGCGGATCTTCACCCGGCCGATGTCGTTGGCGACGAGCTGTCCCGGGTGCGGATGCAGGGACAGGTCGTCGAGCGTGAGCCGGGACGGGATGTCCCTGACGATCGCCTTGACCGTGCGGGTGCCGTGCTTGAGCAGCACCCGGTGCCCGACCGTCAGCGGCTGGTCGGCGACGTGGCAGACGGTCGCCTCCACATCCTGCGTGGTGGCCGGCGCGTCCTTGGTCGGCACGATCAGATCGCCGCGCGAGACGTCGATGTCGTCCGCCAGCAGCACGGTCACCGACTGTGTCGTCCAGGCCACGTCGACCGGCTCGCCCAGCAGGTCGATGCCGGAGACCGTCGACGTACGGCCGGACGGCAGGACCGTGACCTGTTCGCCCACCCGGAACGTACCGGCCGCGATCTGGCCCGCGTAGCCCCGGTAGTCCGGGTGCTCGGCGGTCTGCGGCCGGATCACGTACTGCACGGGCAGCCGGGCGTGGCAGTGCGCCAGGTCATGGCTGACCGGGACGGTCTCCAGGTGCTCCAGGACGGTCGGGCCGCCGTACCAGTCCATGTTCGCGGACGGCTCCACCACGTTGTCGCCGGCGAGCGCCGAGATCGGGATCGCGGTGACCTCGGGGACGCCCAGTTCGGTCGCGTACGCCGTGAACTCCTCGGCGATCGCGGCGAAGACGGACTCCCGGTAGTCGACGAGGTCCATCTTGTTGACGGCGAGAACCGCGTGCGGGACGCGCAGCAGCGCGGCGATCGCCGCGTGCCGGCGGGTCTGCTCGACCACGCCGTTGCGGGCGTCGACCAGGATCACCGTCAGCTCGGCCGTGGAGGCACCCGTCACCATGTTGCGGGTGTACTGCACATGGCCGGGTGTGTCGGCGAGGATGAAGCGGCGGCGGGGTGTGGCGAAGTAGCGGTAGGCCACGTCGATGGTGATGCCCTGTTCGCGCTCGGCGCGCAGGCCGTCGGTGAGCAGCGCGAGGTCCGGGCCGTCCTGGCCGCGGCTCGCGGACGCCCGCTCCACGGCCTCCAGCTGGTCGGTGAGGACCGACTTGGAGTCGTGCAGCAGCCGTCCGACGAGGGTGGACTTGCCGTCGTCGACGGAGCCGGCGGTGGCGAACCGCAGCAGGGTGGTGGCCGAGAGCGTCTCGGTCGTGGTCGTGCTCATGGCTAGAAGTACCCCTCGCGCTTGCGGTCTTCCATCGCGGCCTCGGAGATCTTGTCGTCGGCGCGGGTGGCGCCGCGCTCGGTGAGCCGGGAGGCGGCGATCTCGGTGATGACGGCGTCCAGGGTGGTCGCGTCGGAGTCGACGGCACCCGTGCACGACATGTCGCCGACGGTGCGATAGCGGACCTGTCGCTTCTCGACGGTCTCGCTCTCCTTGGGCCCGCCCCACTCGCCGGCCGTCAGCCACATCCCGGCCCGCTGGAACACCTCGCGCTCGTGCGCGAAGTAGATCTGCGGCAGGTCGATCTCCTCGCGGGCGATGTACTGCCAGACGTCCAGCTCAGTCCAGTTGGACAGCGGGAAGACGCGGACGTGCTCGCCGGGGGCGTGCCGGCCGTTGTACAGGTTCCAGAGTTCGGGGCGCTGGCGGCGCGGGTCCCACTGGGAGAACTCGTCCCGCAGGGAGAACACCCGCTCCTTGGCCCGCGCCTTCTCCTCGTCGCGCCGGCCGCCGCCGAAGACGGCGTCGAACTTCTCGCTCTGGATCTTCTCGGTCAGCGGAAGCGTCTGCAGCGGGTTGCGGGTGCCGTCGGGGCGTTCCTTGAGCACACCGCGGTCGATGTAGTCCTGTACGGAGGCCACATGGAGGCGCAGCCCATGTGCGGCCACCACACGGTCCCGGTACTCCAGGACCTCGGGGAAGTTGTGTCCTGTGTCCACATGGAGCAGCGAGAAGGGGATCGAGGCCGGGGCGAACGCCTTCAGCGCGAGGTGCAGCATGACGATGGAGTCCTTGCCGCCGGAGAACAGGATCACCGGGTTCTCGAACTCGCCCGCCACCTCGCGGAAGATGTGCACCGCCTCGGACTCCAGCGAGTCCAGATGCGAGAGGGCGTACGGGCTGTCCGTCCCCTCGTCGCCGTCCGTGACCTTGGCGACGGTCGTCATGCCAGTCCCCTCTCGCTGAGCAGGGCGAACACGGAAGCCGCGGACTCCTGCACGGTCTGGTGCTGCGATTCGATCCGCAGGTCGGGCGTCTCTGGCTCCTCGTAGGGGTCGTCGACCCCCGTGAGGCCCGACAGCTCGCCGGCGGCCTGCTTGGCGTACAGCCCCTTCACGTCCCGCACCGAGCACACCTCGACCGGGGTCGCCACGTGGATCTCCACGTACGAGGTCCCGTTCTCCTCGTGCCGCCCCCGCACCGCCTTGCGGCTGTCCGCGTACGGCGCGATCACCGGGACGAGCGCCTTGATGCCGTTGCGGGCCAGCAGTTCGGCGAGGAAGCCGATGCGCTGCACGTTGGTGTGGCGGTCCTCGCGGCTGAAGCCGAGGCCCGCCGAGATGAACTCGCGGATCTCGTCGCCGTCGAGCACCTCGACGCGGTGGCCCTCGGCCCGCAGCCGGCCGGCCAGCTCGTACGCGATGGTGGTCTTGCCGGCGCTCGGCAGACCCGTGAGCCAGACGGTGGCTCCGGTGGTCACGTGGTTCTCCTGTGTCTGGTCGTCCGTCATCCGTGCAGTCCGCACTCGGTCTTGCCCCGGCCCGCCCAGCGGCCGGCCCGCGCGTCCTCGCCCTCCAGGACCCGGCGGGTGCACGGGGCGCAGCCGATGGAGGCGTAGCCGTCCATCAGCAACGGGTTGGTCAGTACGCCGTGTTCGGCGACGTAGGCGTCCACGTCGTCCTGGGTCCAGCGGGCGATCGGGGAGATCTTGACCTTCTGCCGCTTCTCGTCCCAGCCGACCACCGGGGTGTTCGCCCGGGTCGGGGACTCGTCGCGGCGCAGGCCGGTCGCCCACGCCCGGTAGCCCTTCAGGCCCGCTTCGAGGGGCTGGACCTTGCGCAGCGTGCAGCACAGGTCGGGGTTGCGGTCGTGCAGCTTCGGGCCGTACTCCGCGTCCTGCTCGGCGACCGTCTGCCGCGGTGTCAGGGTGATGACGTTGACGTCCATCACGGCCTCCACGGCGTCCCGGGTGCCGATGGTCTCCGGGAAGTGGTAGCCGGTGTCGAGGAAGACGACGTCCACGCCCTTCTGCACCCGGGAGGCCAGATGGGCGACCACGGCGTCCTCCATGGAGGAGGTGACGCAGAAGCCCTTGCCGAACGTGTCCACCGCCCACCGGAGGATCTCCAGCGCGGTGGCGTCCTCCAGGTCACGGCCCGCCTGTTCGGCGAGCCGCTTCAGCTCCTCGCTCGTACGCTCTTCCTGAGCCGTCGTCATATCCGGTCGTCCCCTCCGTTGTCGGCTCGCTGAAGACCCCGGGAGAGCAGCCCGAGGAACTTCAGCTGGAATGCGCGGTTGCACGCCCCGCACTCCCAGGCGCCGTGGCCCTGCTCGCTCGGACGCAGGTCCTCGTCACCGCAGTAGGGGCAGTAGAAGGGCGCGGCCCGCTCGCTCACGACAGCGCCTCCTCGGAGGCCCGCGCGGCCCACGTGGCGAACCGCTCGCCGGCCTCGCGCTCGGCCTGGTAGCGCTTGAGGACGCGCTCGACGTAGTCGGGCAGCTCCTCCGAGGTGACCTTCAGGCCGCGGACCTTGCGGCCGAAGCCCGGCTCCAGGCCGAGCGCGCCGCCGAGGTGCACCTGGAAGCCCTCGACCTGGTTGCCGTCGTCGTCCACGACCAGCTGGCCCTTGAGGCCGATGTCCGCCACCTGGATACGGGCGCAGGCGTTCGGGCAGCCGTTGATGTTGATGGTGATCGGCTCGTCGAAGTCCGGGATGCGGCGCTCCAGTTCGTCGATCAGGGAGATGCCGCGTGCCTTGGTCTCCACGATGGCGAGCTTGCAGTACTCGATGCCGGTGCAGGCCATGGTGCCGCGCCGGAACGGCGACGGGCTGACGCTGAGGTCCAGCGCCTCGAGACCGGCCACCAGGGACTCGACCTGTGCCTCCTCGACGTCGAGCACGATCATCTTCTGCTCGACGGTGGTGCGGACCCGGCCCGAGCCGTGTCCCTCGGCGAGGTCGGCGATCTTGGCCAGCAGGGCGCCGTCGACCCGGCCGACACGCGGTGCGAAACCGACGTAGAACCGCCCGTCCTGCTGCCGGTGCACACCGACGTGGTCGCGCCAGCGCTCCACGGGCTGCGCGGGCGCCGGACCGTCGACCAGCTTGCGCCCGAGGTACTCGTCCTCCAGTACCTGACGGAACTTCTCCGCGCCCCAGTCGGCGACCAGGAACTTCAGCCGGGCGCGGGTGCGCAGGCGCCGGTAGCCGTAGTCGCGGAAGATCGAGATGACACCCTCGTAGACGTCCGCGACCTCGTCCAGCGGGACCCAGGCGCCGAGCCGGACGCCGATCTTCGGGTTGGTGGACAGGCCGCCGCCGACCCACAGGTCGAAGCCGGGGCCGTGCTCGGGGTGGTCGACGCCGACGAACGCGACGTCGTTGATCTCGTGCGCCACGTCCAGCAGCGGCGAGCCGGAGATCGCGGACTTGAACTTGCGGGGCAGGTTCGAGAATGCCGGGTTGCCGATGATCCGGCGGTGGATCTCGTCGACGGCCGGGGTGCCGTCGATGATCTCGTCCGCGGCGATGCCGGCGACCGGCGACCCGAGGATCACACGGGGCGTGTCGCCGCAGGCCTCGGTGGTGGACAGGCCGACCGCCTCCAGCCGGTCCCAGATCGCCGGCACGTCCTCGATCCGGATCCAGTGCAGCTGGATGTTCTGCCGGTCGGTGACGTCCGCCGTGCCCCGCGCGAACTCCTGCGAGATCTCGCCGATGACCCGCAGCTGGTCCGTCGACAGCCGCCCGCCGTCGATCCGCACCCGCAGCATGAAGTACTTGTCGTCCAGCTCCTCCGGCTCCAGGATGGCGGTCTTGCCGCCGTCGATCCCGGGACGACGCTGGGTGTACAGCCCCCACCAGCGCATCCGGCCGCGCAGGTCGTTCGGGTCGATGGAGTCGAAGCCGCGCCTGGAGTAGATCGTCTCAATGCGTGTCCGCACATTGAGACCGTCATCGTCCTTCTTGAACTGTTCGTTGCCGTTGAGCGGGGTGAAGTGACCCGCGGCCCACTGACCCTCACCGCGGTGACGGCTCACCTTGCGGCGGGGCGCGGACGCAGCGGGATTCTGCGGGGTGGCGGCCATGGTTCTACGTCCTTCGGACAGGCGGAAAGCGGCTCTGACCTGCGCATGCGCGCGCACGCGGGCATGCGTGCGCGTCCTTGCGCAGCAGGAAACAAGTACGGGAAGTCGGCAGTGCTGGGGCGGTCAGCTCGCCGGACAGATGGCGCTGGACATGCGGCCGAGGTCGACGTGCCGCCGACTCACCAAGGCAATTCCAGTTCCAGACATGACGGAAGCGTGGCACGGAGATCTGGACACAGTCCAGCTTTGTCCATCATGCGGACACCCTTGTCCCGAGATGTGGAACAAGGGTGTCGTCGGTCACACGCGCTGCGCGAGAGCTTGTCCCGGCAGGTCAGGCGAGGTGGGCCCCGGGCCAGGGGCCGGGCGTGGGTACCTCGGCCTCCTCCTCGACCTTCGTGTCGAACAGCTTGAACCCCCGCCGCAGGTAGTTGTCCATGGCGAACTCGCCGTCCTTGCTGCACGTGTGCAGCCACACCCGCTTCGTCGGCGTCCGCTCGGGCCACCGCTCGCCCAGGTCCCAGGCGCGGGCCGTGCCGGACGCGAGCAGATGGCCGCCGATGCGGCGGCCGCGGAAGGCGGGGACCAGGCCGAAGTAGACGATCTCGACCACGCCGTCGTCCTGTGGCTCCAGCTCGACGTATCCGGCGGGGGTGCCGCGGTCGTAGGCCACCCAGCTCTCCACACCGGGACGGTCCAGGTGTTCCTGCCACCGGGCATAGGTCCAGCCGAGCCGGTCCGTCCAGCGGATGTCGCCGCCGACCGAGGCGTACAGGTAGCGGCTGAACTCGGGGGAGGGGACCTCGGCGCGGACGATGCGGACGTCGCCCTCGGGGGCGGCGGCCGGCAGGAGATCGGCCGGCGAGGTCTGTTCCAGGGACCAGGTGGTGACGGGCGCGCTGCTCATGCGGGCCAGGGAATCATCCCGTCCGGCCGTCTGTCGATCGCCCAGGTCACCCCGGCCGCCGCCGCGACGGCCGTACGGTCCGCCCGCCCATCGCTCAGCTCAGCGAACGGTCGAGCACCGCCAGGGGCACCGCGAACAGCATCCGGTCCGACAGGGACCACACCTCGCCCGTCTCCTGCCAGTAGGACAGGGAGCCCGCGGACGCGGCCCAGCAGCGGTGTGAGGCGTCCGAGCCGCACCGTGCCGCCTTCGCACCCTTCGTGTCCTGCCGCCACAGTCCGCCGTGGCCGTCCACGGAGCCGGACACGCGTCCCACATACCAGGACGATCCCGCGGCCCCGGCCCGCCGGTACGACAGCACGCCCCGGATCCCGGCCGCCCGGGTCCGGTAGGACTCGATGGCGTCCACCCGCCCGGCGGTGCCGGTGGCGAGCAGGCCGCTGCGTGCGGGGTCGGTGCTGAACGCGTACCGCCACAGCCGGGCGCGCCGGTCGCTGCCGGGGGCGGTCCGCTCACCGGCGACCAGGCTGTCGGGTGCCGTGCCGCGGTCCAGGGAGAGGGCTGCGGTGCAGGGCGGGCCGGCGGCGGTGCAGCGGCCGGCGGCGAAGCGGTAGGAGCCGACGGCGGGCATCACGTACCGGTAGCCGTCGGCCGACCAGCCGCCGGGCACCCGGCCGATCGCGGTGGTGCCCACCGTGGTGCGCTGGATGCGGTCGAGGTCGTAGACATGGAGCGCGTCGGCACTGCCGGTCGTGGTGGTGACCAGGAGCTTGTCCTGGTACCAGACCATGCCGGAGATACGGGAGGCCAGTGCGCGGTAGTCGCGGCCGCCGTCGACGGGCACCACCAGGAGCACCCAGCGGTAGACCGGGCGGCCGGGGTCGTCGGCGTCGACGAAGGCGACCCTGGCCAGGCCCCGCTCGGCGGCGGGCCCGGTGGTGGTGCTGTGGGTCCAGCCGGTGAGGATCACCCGGTGGGCGCCCCAGACGCCGTCGTCGTCGGCGTCCCCCGACGTGGTCACCGAGGCCGGCCGCCAGGCGCCCGTGGCCGCATCGGCCCGGTCCCAGCAGTAGGCGCGGGTGGCGGCCGGGGAGACGGGCAGGGACGCGCGGTCGTCGGAACTGCAGTCGGCGCCCACGCGCAGCGTACGGTCGGCGCTCTTGAGTACGGCGTCCACGCCGACCGGCCGGCCCATGGAGGTGGCGAGCCGGTTCAGCGTGCGGGCGGGCACGAGGTGCTCCTGGAGCCGCAGCGGGCGGGTGTCCGCCGGGGAGGTCATCGGCTTGAGCGCGCCGGGGCTGTCGGGGACCGTGGCCTGTGAGGCGCTGATCAGTGTGGCGGCCGCGGTGAGCGCCAGCGCGGTCCCGGTGAGGACCGCGCGCAGGGCCGCGCCCCGCCTGCGCCGGCGATGTCTGCCGCGATGCTTCATGTTTCCTCCCGGGGCGGGCCAACTGCGCCTGGTGGTCCGTGCGTTGACCAAGGAGCAGGTGGGGAGGCCCACAGGGATGCTACGGCAGTAACGGGCGCCGTACCCCCAAGACCCGCAAATATGCGGAAGACACCCGCCCGAAGGGTGCCCGCGGGGAACGCGGCCCGTCAGTCGGCGCCCGGCTGCGCCCTGCGCCGTGCCACGGCGGGTGCCGTCGACTGGGGGAGCAGGTCACGGGGGTTGTCAGGGAGGAGCACCTCGATCTCCGTCTCCTCGCAGAAACGATACGGCCGATGTTGCAGAAGGTCTCCGAGATACCGGCGAATTCTGGACATTTCCGCCCTTACGGTCACGGTTCTGGAGGGGTCGCCGAACAAGTCCTCGGCGAGGCCGGCCGCACCCCGACCGGACCGGTGTTCGGCGAGCAGATAGAGCAACTCGGCGTGCCGGGGGCTGAGTTCGCGGGACCAGGTGCCTGTCGCGCGGGCCACGGTCACCGAGGTGTGACCCGGCCGGCTCAGGTCCAGCAGGATCCGGGTGGCGCCGGTCGGCAGCGGTTCGTCGGCCACCCGCAGCAGCCAGCCCCCGGCCAGCGGCTCCACCGCGCAGGTGCCGAGCGCGGGCAGCCACCGGCGGCCCGGCGTCAGGGACTTGGGCAGCGCAAGGCGCCGCAGGTACGGCATCCCGGTCACGGTCGCCGTCCAGCCGTCCCGGTCCACCACCAGCGCCCTTCCGTCCAGCCGGGCCAGTACCGGCGCGGCCACCGCGCGCAGTCGCTCCAGCGAGGCCAGGTGCAGCTCCCGCAGCCGGGCCTCGGCGAGTTTGGCCACCGAGTCCACCCACGCGAGGGTCGCCGGATGCATGGTCTCCAGCGGGCCGCTCACGTCCACCACTCCGATGAGGCGGCCGTCCCTGGGGTCGGTGATCGGGGCGCCCGTGCAGGTCCAGGAGGCGTGCGAGCGGACGAAGTGCTCGGCGGCGAAGACCTGCACGGGCCGCCGGACGACCGCGGGGGTGCCCACGCCGTTGGTGCCGACGACGTCTTCGCGCCAGTCCGCGCCGAGTTCGAAGCCGAGTCCGTCGGCCTTGCGCAGCACCGGCGCGGATCCCTCCCGCCACAGCACGCGGCCCTCGCCGTCCGCGACGACCATGATGTGCTGGGCGACGTCCGCGACCGAAAGCAGACCCTGGCGCAGCACCGGCATGATGTGCCGCAACGGTGACTCGTCCCGTCTGCGCCGCACCTCGTCGGCGGGCAGCGGGCTGGATCTGAAGTCGTGGTCGGGATCGACCCCTCTGCGCAGCATCCGCCCCCAGGACTGCTCGATCACCGGCCGGGGCGCGATCCGCCCACGTTGTCCGGCGAGTGTGGCCTCGCGCAGCTCGCTCAGCACCCGCGCCGCCTGCGCCGCGTCCACGGCGACCAGGCGCGCCACGTTCATCGGCGGGTTCACCACTGGGGTCCTCCCGGAAGGGGCAATCGAACAGGCTTGTCAAGTCGTCCCGGGGGCGGTTTCCGGTCCGGCTGTTCCTCACATACTGCCGTTTGGCGCATGCCGGAGGCACAGAGTCCGTGCACTGTCACCAACAAGTTGCAACCCCCTGCAACCCTGGTGAATCGCACGAGGGTGGCTGAGACTTGACGACGACGCCGCCTTCGAGCGGCGTTCGTGGCCTCGAACGGGCCCATGAGGCGGGGGTGGTGCCGTGTCGGCGCAGCACCACCCCCTCCGGGCGGCGGCGCATCCGCGACAGGGGGATGCGGTCTGAGGCGTATCGGCGTCTGCGGGTCCATGGTGGCTGAGTGCCCCTGCGCGGTGGAATTGCACATGCGCTGCGCGGCTTCGGCCGGGACATCGTGGCCTGTGCTGGTTGCGGCGGCATTGGGTGACACCGGGCGGGTGTGTTGCCGGTGTCGGTGTCAGGACCGGTGCGTCGGGGGGTGCGGTCTGGTGTGGGGTGGCGCGCGGCGGTTGTGTGTGGCTGGTCGCGCAGTTCCTCGCGCCCCATTGGGCGGAAGATCGTGGCCTGTGCCGCGTTGTGGGTGTCATGGCGGTGGTGTCTGGCTGGTCGCGCAGATCCCCGCGCCCCTTCGGGTGAGGCGTCTCAGGACACTGGGCGGGCCCGTTCCACCACTGATGTGAGGTCCAGCGCCGTCGGCAGGGTGCCGAAGGCCGTGCCCCGGTCGGCGCCGAAGCGGGAGGCGCAGAAGGCGTCGGCGGTCTCCGGCGGGGCGTGCCGCACCAGGAGGGACCCCTGGAGTACGAGGGCGAGGCGCTCCGCCACTCGCCTGGCCCGGCCCTCGATGCCGTCCAGGTCGGCGAGTTCGGTGAACAGGTCCTTCACCGCCCGGTCCAGCCGGTGGTCGGCGCCGTGCGCCTGCCCGATCTCGGTGAGGCAGGCGTCCAGCGCGCCCGGCTCGCGCTGCAGTGCCCGCAGCACATCCAGCGCCTGCACGTTTCCGGCGCCCTCCCAGACGGAGTTCAGCGGCGACTCGCGCACCAGCCGGGGCATCCCCGACTCCTCGACGTACCCGTTGCCGCCCAGGCACTCGGCAGCCTCCACCACCACCGGCGCGCACCGCTTGGTGATCCAGTACTTGGCGGCCGGCACCGCGAGACGCAGGAAGGCGCGCGCCTGCTCGCCGCCGTCGTCGTAGGCGGCCGCGAGCCTCAGGGTCAGCGCGGTCGCGGCCTCGGACTCCAGCGCGAGGTCGGCCAGCACATTGCGCATCAGCGGCTTGTCGATCAGCTTCCCGCCGAACGCCTCCCGGTGGTCGCAGTGGTGGACGGCCTGCGCCACCGCCTGCCGCATCAGCCCGGCCGAGCCGAGCGCGCAGTCCAGCCGGGTCGCGGCGACCATCTCGATGATGGTGCGCACCCCACGCCCCTCGTCGCCGACCCGCTGCGCCCATGTCCCGTCGAACTCGACCTCGGCGGAGGCGTTGGACCGGTTGCCCAGTTTGTCCTTGAGCCGCTGGACGAGGAACACATTGCGGGCGCCGTCGGCGAGCACGCGCGGGACGAGGAAGCAGGTGATCCCGCCCGGGGCCTGGGCCAGGACCAGGAAGCCGTCCGACATCGGCGCCGAACAGAACCACTTGTGCCCGGTCAGCACGTACGTCCCGGCCTCGGCGAGCGGCCGGGCCTCGGTGGTGTTCGCCCGTACGTCGCTGCCGCCCTGTTTCTCAGTCATGCCCATGCCGAAGAGGGCGCCGGGCTTCTGCGCGGCGGGCCGCAGTCCGCGTTCGTAGATCGTGGACGTCAGCCGGGGCTCCCACTCGGCGGCGAGCGCGGGGTCGGTCCGAAGCGCGGGCACGGCCGCGTGGGTCATCGACAGCGGGCAGCAGTTCCCTGCCTCGACCTGGGTCCAGACCAGGAACGCGGCCGCCCTGCGCACATGCCCGGACGGCCGGGTCCAGGCGCTGGTCAGCCCCGCCGAGACGCCCTTGCCGAGCAGCCGGTGCCAGGCCGGGTGGAACTCGACCTCGTCGATCCGGTGGCCGTACCGGTCGTGCGTGCGCAGCCGCGGCGGGTGCTCGTTGGCCTGCACCCCCCACTCCTGCACCTGCGCCGAACCCGCGGCCCGGCCCAGCGCGGACAACTCGTCGCGCACTTCGTCCAGCACGCCAGGACCGGTGTGCCGCTCGACCGCCTCCATGAGGGCCCGGTCGGCGGTGAAGAGGTCGTATCCCACCAGCCAAGGCGGCTGGTTCGTCACGGTGTGGGTGGAGTTGCCTGCCATGATTGCGAACCTACCCGGGATGGCGGCGACGGGGCCTCCAGAGTCGCACAGGACCCCCGCGGGCGCGCCGTTCCCGGCCACGGGCCCCGGAAGGTGAGGGCGGTCCCGTACGGCGGATACCGTTAGGTCGTGCAGCCAGGAAGTGAAACCCCCGAGCGGCCCGCCGGCCGACTCCACCGGGCCAGAGCCCTCTATCGGAACGTCTCCAAGCGCAGGACGGTCTGGCTGCTGCTCAAGGACACCGTCAACTCCTGCATGGAGTACCGCATCCTGGGCCTGGCGGCCGAGGCGGCGTTCTTCACGCTGCTGTCCGTGCCGCCCCTGCTGCTGAGCCTCATCGGGCTTCTCGGCTACGTGGATGCCTGGACCGGCGCGGACACCATCCGGAGCCTGGAGAACAACATCCTGGAGGCGTCCCGCACGGTCCTGTCGGACAAGGGCGTGAAGGAGATCGCCGAGCCGATCCTGCACGACGTGATGAGGGGCGGCCGGCCGGACGTCATCTCCATCGGCTTCCTGTTCGCCCTGTGGTCGGGCTCCCGCGCGGTGAACGTCTTCATCGACACGATCACCGTCATGTACGGCCTCGACGGCGTCCGCGGCATCGTCAAGACCCGGATCATGGCCTTCCTGCTGTTCATCGTGGCCCTGCTGATCGGCTCGGTCGCGCTGCCGCTGATGGTGGCAGGACCGGACGCGGTGGTGCGGTTCGTGCCCTGGTCGGAGACGGCCGTCCAGGTCCTGTACTGGCCGGTCGTCATCGTCCTGTCCATCGTCTTCCTGACGACCCTCTACCACGTGTCCGTGCCCGTCCGCTCGCCGTGGATCGAGGACGTGCCCGGAGCCCTGGTCGCGCTCGCCATGTGGGTCCTCGGCAGCTTCCTCCTGCGGATCTACCTCACCAACACCATCGAGGGCGCCACGATCTACGGCTCCCTCGCGGCCGCCGTGGCCGTCCTCCTGTGGATCGGCGTGTCGGCCTTCGCCGTGCTCGTCGGCGCGGCGGTGAACGCCGCCATCGACCGGGTCTGGCCGGCCGCCGCCACGGCCGCCGCCCGCGCGGCCAACGAGCGGGTGCGCGAGGCCCAGGTCGCCGAGTACGTCGCCCGCGCCGCCGCGGCCCGGGAGTCCGACCCCGACGACCCCGACATGCCCTCCGAGTTCCCCGAGCGCTGGTCCCGCTTCCTGCCCCCCGAGGACGTCACGGCCCGTCTGCGCACCCACGCGAAGAACCCGCACCACACGCACAAGGCGCACGGGGTCAACGGGGACGCGCCACCGCACGGGAAGTGAGGGGGGCCGGGGCGCACCCGCCCCGCTGCCTCAGCCCTTCCACACCCCGGCCCCCGCGGCCTCCCGGACGAAGTCACCGAAGTCCCGCGGCTCGCGGCCCAGCACCTGCCGTACACCGTCCGACAGGTGGGCGTTACGGCCGTCGAGCAGGGATCCGAAGAGGTCCACCAGGTAGTCCGCCTCCTCGCGCGGCACCCCGAAGCCGGCCAGCCGCTCGCCGTACCGGGGTGCCGGCACCGCCCGGTACGACAGCTCGCGCCCCGTCACCGCGGCGATCTCGGCGACCGCCTCGCCGAAGGTCAGCAGCCGCGGCCCGGAGACCTCCAGCACCTGCCCGGCGTACCGGTCCCCGTCCGTGAGCGCCGCCACCACCACGTCCGCGATGTCCCGCACGTCGACGAACGGCTCCCGCACCGCCCCGCCCGGAAACACCAGCTCCCCATACTCCCGCAGCTCCGCCACCAGCGGGCCCTCGCTGAAGTTCTGCGCGAACCAGGCGGCCCGTACGACCGTCCAGTCCGCCCCCGACCCGCGCAGCGCCTCCTCGGTGGGCAGCGCCTGTTCCTCGCCCCGCGCCGACAGCAGCACCAGCCGCCGCACCTCCTGCCGGACGGCCTCGCGCGCCAGGTGGCCGACCGCTTCGGCCGCCTCCGGCGCCCCCACGTCCGAGGGGTACACCAGGTAGGCCGCGTCGGCGCCGCGCAGCACCTGAGCCCATGTCGACCGGTCCCGCCAGTCGAAGCCCTGCGTCCGCGACGCCGCCCGGACCGTCATCCCCGCCGCCCGCGCGGCCTCGGCGACCCGGCTGCCCGTACGGCCGGACGCGCCGGTCACCACCACCGTCGACCCCTGTGCACTGCCCGTGTTCTGTGTCATGTCCGCCAGTCAACTGCGGCCCAGGGCAAGGGACCATCGTCGAACGGCTCACTCCCATGCGCGCGCGTCTACGCTGACCCCCATGGACGCTCTCGCAGGCCTGCTTGACGGCCCACGCGCGCGCGGCGCCTTCATGATCCGCGCCTGCTTCGAGCCGCCCTGGGCGGTGCGCGTGGAGGACCGCGCCCCGCTGACGGTGATGCTGATGGCGCGCGGCGACGCCTGGATCACCCCCGACGGCGACGGCGAGCAGGTGCGGCTGCGTCCCGGCGACCTGGCGATCGCGCGCGGCCCCGCCCCGTACACCTGTGGCGACACCCCCGGCACCGCCCCGCAGGCGCTGATCCTGCCCGGTGGCGAGTGCCGCTACCCCGACGGCAGCGCCCTGAACGGCTCGATGGACCTCGGCGTGCGCACCTGGGGCGACCGCCCGGACGCCCCGACCGTGATGCTGATCGGCACCTATCTGATGCAGGGCGAGATCAGCGGCCGCCTGCTGGACGCCCTGCCGCCGCTGCTGACCCTCCCGGCCCAGGTGTGGCAGTGCCCGCTCACCCCGCTGCTCATGGAGGAGGTCGTCCGCGACGAACCCGGCCAGGAGGTCGTCCTGGACCGCCTGCTCGACCTGCTGGTCATCAGCGCGCTGCGGGCCTGGTTCTCCCGCCCCGACGCGGCCGCACCCGCCTGGTACCGGGCCCTCGGCGACCCGGTCGTCGGCCGCGCCCTGCGCCTGATCCAGGACGATCCGGCCCACCCCTGGACGGTGTCCACGCTCGCCGCCAAGGCGGGGGTGTCCCGGGCTGCCCTGGCCCGCCGCTTCACCGAACTGGTCGGCGAGCCCCCGATGGCCTACCTCACCGCCTGGCGCCTCGCTCTGGCCGCCGACCGGCTCCGCGACACCGAGGACACCCTCGCCGCCATCGCCCGCCGGGTCGGCTACGGCAGTGCCTTCGCTCTGTCCAGCGCCTTCAAGCGGGTGTACGGGGTCAGCCCCCAGGAGCACCGCGCGCGGGCGGCGTAGCCTGGCGTACGTGTACGAGGAGCGGCCGTCCCGGCTGACCGGCGCGGTGGTGTGGCGGCGCACCCCGGAGGATCCCGCGGACCGGCCGGTGCTGCCCGACGGCTGCATGGACCTGCTGTTCAGCGAGGGCCGGCTGCTGGTCGCCGGACCCGACACCCGCGCGTACGTCCCCGGGGGCCCGCCCCGCGCCTGGGCGGGCATCCGCTTCTTCCCCGGCACCGCGCCCGCCCTGCTCGGCGTGCCCGCCCACGAACTGCGCGACGCCCGCGTCGAGTTGGCCGACCTGTGGCCCGCCGACCGGGTCCGCAGGCTGCGCGGGCGCATCGCCGCGGCACCCGATCCGGCCACGGCCCTGGAGGACATCGCCCTGGACCGGGCCGGACGGACGACAGCCCCGGATCCGCTGCTGCACCGGCTCGTGGAGTGCCTGGACGCGGGCCGCCCGGTGGCCGCGACCGCCGGCGAACTCGACATCGGAGCCCGCCAGTTGCACCGCCGCTGCCTGACCGCGTTCGGGTACGGCCCCAAGACCCTGGCCCGCATCCTGCGCCTGCAACGCGCCCTGGCCCTGGCCCGCTCCGGCGTGCCCTACGCCGAGACCGCGGCCCGGGCCGGATACGCGGACCAACCACATCTCGCACGTGACGTACGGGAGTTGGCGGGAACGACGCTCCGAGAGCTACTCCGTGGCCAGCGGCGCGAACAGGTCGACGCCGTTGCCGTCGGGGTCGTGCACGGTGGCGTACCGCTGACCCCAGAAGGCGTCCCACGGCTTCAGTTCCCCGTGGTGGCCGGCGCCCACCAGATCCTCGTACACGGCGTCGACCTCGGCCGGCGAGCCGCACCGGAAGGCGAGCCCGACCCGGCCCCCGCCGACGGGCGCCCGCCACCCGGAGTGGAACGACCGGACGGTCTCCTCGGTGTCCAGCGCGAGCACCAGCCCTCCGGGCAACTCGGCCTCGACATGCGGCTGCTCCTCGGCCCCGTCCGGGAAGACCAGTCCGAGGCGACGGTAGAAGGCGAGCGAGGCAGCCAGGTCGGAGGCCACCACGCCGATCACGGCGAATCGTGGAGTCATGGGTGCACCGTAGGCAGGGGCCGGTCACCCGGTCTTGAAGGAATCGGACACGGCGGCCCGGGCGGACCAGCGGTTGCACCAGTCTTTCCACCGGCGTAATGATCCGGGAGAGAGGGGGGTCTTGTTCGTGCACACGCCGGCCGGCTCCCAGCCGTCCGGGAGCCCTGGCTGCGCGAGATCCACGACCGGGTGTCCACGGACCACCGCGTGTTCTGAGGGCTCAGCCGAACGTCACCGGCCCCCGAGACGTCTCCACGGTGAAGGAGAAGCCGAACGGCCCCTCGTCCAGAACGAGTTCGGTGCCCAGTGCCGTCAGCAGGGGCCGGACCTCGTCCGGGTCGGGCACCGTGGCCGTCACCTCGAGCAGCGGGGTGACGGGCAGCCCCGAGGCCGCCGGGTGCAGTGACTCGCCCCAGTCGATGAGAAACGGGACCGGTCCGGCAGGGGGCCCGCTCCCGCTGTCGGTCAGCCGCCACTCCAGCAACGTGCCGTCGGGTGTGCGGCGGCTCATCGGGTGGATGGGCCCGGGATCGTAGCCACGCGCATGGGCGGACGCGACCGCCCCCTCCAGATCGGGCGGACAGATCGCCCAGGTCACCGTCCGCGGACCGGCCAGCCGGTCGACCCCGAACGGCCGCAGCTCCACCGGCTCCGGCTGCTCCGGATCCGGCCCGATGATCTCCAGGTAGCTCCTCCCGCCCAACGAGACCAGGTAGTTCCGCGTGCCAAGCCCGACATGCACCCCGCCGGGGGCGGGCGTCACACCGGTCCGCCGGGCGAACTCGGCGACGGTCGCGGCCAGATCGGGCGTGGCGAGGACCAGATGGTCAAGCAGCGGTGGAATGGGCTTCATTCCGCGGGAGGCTACCGCCCGCAGAGGTTGTTGGGCAGCTTGAGGAAGGCGCTCCAGGCGGAGGGGGTGACGGTGTGGTGGGGCGGTGGGGGTCGTGGAGTCGCGGATGTGGATGGCGCTGGGGTGGAAGGCGACTTCGGGACAGGCTCCGCCCTCGGTGTACGCCTCCCTCCCGCCCAATGGTCCCGCAACGCGGCCTCCCGGATCGTCCGAGGAACCTCGAAACTCGCTCACATGACTCCTCGCCTCCTCGTCTACACCCGCACCACCGACTACCGCCACGACTCCATTCCGGACGCCGTCGACGCCATACGCGGGCTGGGGGAGTTCACCGTCGAGCACAGCGAGGACGCCGCCGATCCGGAGCGCCCGCTGGGCGGATTCGCGGCCGTCGTCTTCCTCTCCACCAGCGGTGACGTGCTGACACCCGCCGGACGTGAACGGCTCGCCGAATACGTCGAGTCGGGTGGCGGCTTCGTCGGGGTGCATGCGGCGGCCTGTACCGAGTACGGGTGGCCGTACTACGGCGAACTCCTCGGTGCCCGCTTCGAGCGGCATCCGGAGTACCAGCCCGGCAAGGTGGTCGTGGAGGACCCGGGCCATCCCGCGACCCGGCACCTGCCCCCCGTCTGGGAGTTCACGGACGAGTGGTACGACTTCCGGTCCAGCCCGCGCGGCCGGGTGCGCGTGCTGCTGCGGGCCGACGAGGCGTCGTACGAGGGCGGCGGGATGGGGACCGACCATCCGCTGGCCTGGTGTCGGCGGAAGGGGAGCGGACGGGTGTTCTACACGGGCCTCGGACACGCCGCCGACGCCTACCGCGACGCGGATTTCACGGCTCACCTCGGCGGTGGGATCGCCTGGGCGGTGCGGCTGTCCGAGTGACGTTTCTGCGGTGAACCCGTTCCGCCATTGGGGTGAGTAAAGCTGGCGTAGGGCGCAGGTCACGGGCATACCTAGAGATGCTCTTGTCTTGGCAAAGGGCGTCGAGACGCGGTGGCGCAACCCCCTTGCCCCGCGTCACCCACCCACAGGAGGAGCCGGACCTTGACTTACGGGAAAAAGCTGCGCGAGCGCATCGCCGGGCCCGGGACCACACCGCTGATCGGCGTGTACGACATGTACTCGGCCTCGATCGCGGCCAAGCACTACGACGGGATGTTCGTCTCGGGCTTCGGCTTCGCGGCCTCGTACTACGGACTGCCGGACATCGGCTTCATCGCCTGGCCGGACATGGTGGCCTTCGTCCAGCGGCTGCGGGGCGCGTTCCCGCATCACCATCTGCTGGTGGACATCGACGACGGGTACGTCGACCCCGAGGTCGCCTGTCACGTCGTCGAGGGACTGGAGCGGATCGGCGCCTCCGGGGTGATCCTGGAGGACCAGAAGCGGCCCCGCCGCTGCGGTCACGCCGACGGCAAACAGGTGCTGCCGCTGGACGAGTACCTGGAGAAACTGGAGAAGGTCCTGGCCGTCCGCCAGGACCTGGTGGTCGTCGCCCGCACGGACGCCACCGACGAGCAGGACATCCTGCACCGTGCCGAGCGGCTTGCCGCGACCGGCGCCGACGTGGTCCTGGTCGACGGGGTGCGCAGCGTCGAGTGGATCAAGCGCATCCGTGAGGTCGTCGGGGACAAGCCGCTGCTGTTCAACCAGATCGCCGGCGGCAAGTCGCCCCGTCTGTCGCTCGGTGAGCTGTCGGACATGGGCGTCGACGTCGCGATCTACAGCACTCCCTGTCTGTTCGCCGCGCACGAGGCGATGGACTCGGCGCTCTCCGGGCTGAAGGCGGCCGACGGCCGGCTGCCGCAGGTGGACCCGGCCAGCGGGGTCGGTGTGAAGGCGTCGACCAGCCTGCTGGAGCGCAACATCGCCCGTGACCGGCAGCAGCCCGAGGGCGTGGTCGTGTGAGGGCTGTCCTGACCCGGCTCGGGGCGGCCTTGGTGCTCGCCATGGCGCTCCTCGGGGCCGGTGCCGCAGCCGCGGCCGCCGACTCGGGCCTGATCACCCTGATCGACGCATCGGAGACCGGCACCGACAACTCGGAAAGGGACGCGGTCGTCGAGATCGACCGTACGGCCAACGTCCAGACCGGCAGCGGCACCGCGGGCAGCGACCACGACGGCAGTGCCGTGGACGTGGTCGAGGCCATCTTCGGGGCTGACGACAAGGACGGGGACGACTGAGGAGAGAAAGACGGGCCGACGGCCGGGCACCCCGTGCGGGAGGTGTCCGGCCGTCGCGCTCGCACTCCCCGCACGGACCATGAGGAACCCGCCTCTCCGACCCGCCCTCGGGCCACCGAAGTTGCGGCCGGCGCTGTTTCCGCGGTCTGCTCACCGATCACGCAGAAAGTGCTTCCTGCGACAGGTGTGCGTCAACACGGCGTGAAGACATGGGAATTCACGGGACGGTGACAGGTGGGGTTTTCGAGACTCGGGACAGAGTGGCGATGTGGGCTGCGCAGATGTCGTACCGATCATGCCCGGTGCCGCCGGTGACGTGCTCGGTCGCGGTAGGCGGCGGCCGCGATCCGGACGAACGAGCGGATCAACGGATTCGTGTCGCCCTGGTTCCATGCCGCCAGCACGCGGCTGGGCGGCATGTCGATCAGCGGCACCACGGTGAGCCCCTCTCCCGGCTCGTGGTCCACGAGAGTCATGCCGACCGTGCCGTTCCACAGAACGGCTTGCCGGCATTCCTGGACGGCGCGCACCACCGGACCCTCGCGAGGCTCCCCGCCGTTCCAGTACGACTGCCAGACGGGGTCGGTGCCCTCCGGGAACAGAAACCAGCGGCGGTCGGCCAGGTCGGCCAGCTTCAGGCGGTCGTGGCGGGCCAGCGGATCGTCGGCGCGCAGCAGTGCGCCCACCGGGTCGGTGCGCAGCTCGTGCACCGTCAGACCGGTCTCGTCGAACGGGCCGCGGGTCAGGGCGACGTCGACCAGTCCGGCGTGCAGCCCGCAGGTGGGATCGGTCAGGTCGGTCTCACGGATGCGGACCTCGACATGCGGGTGCCGTCGGCGGTAGGCGCCGGCCAGCCGGGTCACGCCCGGGTCGGTGCTGTCACCCAGGAGGCCGACGGTGAGGGCCGAGGCGCCGGCCGCCGCGGCCACGCGTACGCGCAGCCGGTCGGCCTGGTCGAGCAGGGCGCGGGCCTCGCCGAGCAGCACCGCCCCCACGGGAGTGAGCGTGACACCGGCGGACGAACGGTCGAACAGCGCGGCGCCGGCCTCGGACTCCAGCTGTCTGATCGCCCGGCTCAGCGGCGGCTGACTCATGTGCAGCCGGGCGGCGGCCCGGCCGAAGTGGAGTTCCTCGGCGACCGCCACGAAATACCGCAGCGTGCGTAGCTCCATGCTGCGACGATACCCGTACGGTATCGAGGCCACAGGACGGGTCTTGGACAGTCGCAGTGCCCCGGCCCTGCAATCGAAGCATGACTGACGAACCGAAGACCCGTGAGCCGGCCGCCGACCCCGCCGTATCGGTGGTCGGTCCGGGCGAGGGCGAGACGATCGTTCTGGGGACCACGCGCCTGCGCGTCCTCGAAGACGGCAGCAACACCGGGCACCGCCTCGGGCTTGCCGAGTCCGTCCTCGCACCGCACACGCCCGGACCGCCGCAACACCGCCACGCCCAGCACGACGAGGGTTTCTACATCATCTCCGGCACGGTGCGGTTCACGGTCGGGGACAAGGACCACGACGCGACCGCGGGAACGCTCGTCATGGTCCCGCCCGGAGCCCCGCACACCTTCGCCAACGTGACCGACCGGCCGGCCGTCATGCTCAGCACGTTCACCCCGGACCTGTACGTGCAGTACTTCCGAGACCTGCGGGACATGATCGCCGGCGGCCGGCCGCTGACTGCACAGGCGAACATCCGGGCGATGAGCGGCTACGCCACCGAGCCCGCCACCGACTTCGCCCGGAGGGACGCAGGGAAGTGCTGAACGTCGCCTACTGGATCGCCGCCGGCCTGCTCGCTCTCTTCTACCTCTACGGGGGCGGGGTGAAGGTGGTCCGCAGCCGTGACCGTCTCCGGCCGATGATGGCCTGGGTGGACAGCACCCCGATGCCGGCCGTCCGGGCCATCGGGGTGATCGAAGTACTCGGCTCGATCGGGCTGATCCTTCCGCCGCTGACCGGCACGGCGCCCTGGCTGGCCCTGGCGGCGGCCATCGGGTTCGTCGTCCTGCAGATCGGCGCGACCAGGGTTCACCTGAGCCGCGGAGACCGTCGGATCGCCCTCAACGTCACGCTCCTGCTCGGTGCGGCCGTGACCGTCTGGCCGGCCACGACATGGCTGTGACGCGTCGCCCGAACGGACCAGCACGGGGTCTGTGCACCGGAAAACATCCGCGTCATGTGGTGCTCTGATGTGAACGGTGCACGACACGGCGAAGGGCTGGTGGGCGATGGCGGCAGACCGGACCGGCCCCGTGGTCAGGACGCCCGACGGGACCGTACGCGGCCGGTACGAGCGAGGCATCGCGGTGTTCCGGGGCATTCCCTACGCCGCCCCGCCCTTCGGTCCCCGGCGGTTCCGGCCGCCCGAGCCCCCCGAGCCCTGGGACGGGGTGCGCGACGCCGGAGCCTTCGGGCCGACCGCGCCGAAACCGCCGTACTCCGAGGCGTTCGCCGAGTACCTGTCCGACCCGGTCGTCCCCGGCGACGACTGTCTCAACCTCAACGTATGGACCCCCGAGCCGGGCCGCGGCGCCCGGCTCCCGGTCCTCGTCTGGCTGCACGGCGGCGCCCTGACCAGGGGATCCTCGGCCGTGCCCGTCTACGACGGAGGCACCTTCGCCCGCGACGGAGTCGTCTGCGTCTCGGTCAACTACCGGCTGGGCGTGGAGGGCTACGGACTGTTCCCGGAGACGCCCCCCAACCCCGGTCTGCGTGACCAGCTCGCCGCCCTGCACTGGGTGCACGAGACCATCGAGGCCTTCGGCGGCGACCCCGGCAAGGTGACCCTGTGCGGACAGTCGGCCGGCTCGATCAGCACCGGCGCCCTGCTCGCCACGCCCCGGAGCCAGGGCCTGATCCGGCGCGCGATCCTGCAGAGCGGGCCACCGGAAGCCTCGGACCGCACCAAGGTACGACGCATGGTGCGCCGCATGGCCACCCGGCTGAAGATCCCTGCCACCGCCGAGGCCTTCGCCGCCGTCGACCGGGACCTGCTGCTGCGCACCCAGGCCGAGGTGGGACGGCTGAGCAGCCCCGTCCTGGGCGGGCCCGCCTTCGGCATCGTCATCGACGGAGACCTCGTACCCCGCGACCCGCTGCAGGTTCTGATCGACGGCGAGGCCGCCCAGGGCGTCGACCTGCTCATGGGCTGGACCCGGGACGAGTACCGGCTGTGGCTGGTGCCCGGTGGACTCCTGGAGCGCGTCGACCGGCTCGGCCCGGTCGCCCTGGCCGGCGCCATGGCCCGCTGCCACGTCGGCCACGAGGTCCCGCGCGGCTACCGCGTCCTGCGCCCCGACGCCGGCACCGCCGAGATCGTCGGCCAGATGGTCACCGACCACCTGCTGCGCGTCCCGCTGCACCGGCTGGCCGACGCCCGCCCCGGGACCTCGTACCTCTACGAGTTCGCCTGGCCGTCGCGGCGCCCCGGCCTCGGCGCCTGTCACGCCCTGGAACTCGGGTTCGTCTTCGACACCGGCGACGTCCCGGAGTCCGCCAAGCTGGCCGGCGAGGGAGCCCCGCCGGAGCTGAGCGACGCCATGCACACGGCCTGGGTACGGTTCGCCGCGACCGGGGATCCCGGCTGGCAGGCCTGGGACGCCACGCATCCGGTACGGATCTTCGACGACGGTGCACCGCACACCGCGTACGGCCCAAGGGATTCGGAGATCGCCCTCTGGTCGGCCGTTCCCACCGTCCCGGAACCCACCCCCGCCTCCGACACGCGGGCCCCCCGAGCCGAACTCGTCTCGGCGGTACGGCGCCTGCGCCGCTCCGTGGGGGAGCGGCGCCGCTGACGAAAAAGGCGGGGCTCAGACCGCCCGCGCTATCGCGGCGATCGCCTCCGGCCCCACCCGACAGCACCCGCCGATCAGCCGCGCCCCCGCATCCCGCCACGCCTCGACCTGCTCGGCGCTGAACGTGATCCGCCCGTTCCAGGCACGCGCCTCGGCGTCCCACGCCTCCCCGCTGTTGGGGTAGACGACGACCGGCTTGCCCGTCACCCGGGCCGCTGCCCCGACCGCGTGCTCCACATCCCGCGGAGCACAGCAGTTGACCCCGACGGCGATCACCTCGTCCGCCTCGGCGGCCAGCGCGAAGGCCTCCTCCAGGGGCTGCCCGGCACGGGTGCGCCGACCGTCGACGGTGTACGAGAGCCAGGCCGGCACCCCCAGCCCGCGCACCGCCCGCACCAGCGCCGCCGCCTCGTCGGCGTCCGGGACGGTCTCCAGCGCGAGGACGTCCGGCGCGGCAGCGGCCAGGACCTCCAGGCGCGGCCGGTGGAAGCGCTCCAGCTCGTCGACGCTCAGCCCGTACCGGCCCCGGTACTCGGAGCCGTCCGCGAGCATCGCTCCGTACGGCCCGACCGACGCCGCCACCCACAGCGGCCGCGAGGCCCCGGCCTGCCGTGCCTGCCGTGCCGCCGCGCGGGCCAGTTCCACGCTCGAAGCCAGCAGCCGCGCCGCCTCCTCGTGGCCGATCCCACGCCTGCCGAAGCCCTCGAAGGTGGCCTGGTAGCTGGCGGTGATCGCCACGTCGGCGCCTGCCGTGAAGTAGGCGAGATGCGCCTCGGTGACCGCCTCGGGCCGCTCGGCGAGCAGGCGCGCCGACCACAGCTCGTCGCTCAGGTCGTGCCCGGCCGCCGCGAGCTGGTTGGACATGCCGCCGTCGAGCACGACCGTCCCGGCGGCGAGGGCTTCGGCGAGGCTGGGGGAGGTGTCGCTGCTCATGTCACGACGCTAGTCCAAGCGTGCGGACCGGCGTACCTCCATTTAGTTTCAGACGATACCGTATCGAATGAATGGGGTGGCTGTAATGTGACCCCATGACCGCCGACGCTCCCCGCCACACCACCGCCTCGCGTGCGACCGACCGCCCTGGGGACACCTCGCCCTTCGCTCTCGGTCTGCTGCTGCGCCGTGCGCACTGGCGCGCGGCCGCGGTGATGACGGAGGCGCTTCGGCCGCTCGGCGTCGAGTTGCGGCATTTCGCCGTGCTGATCGTGCTGGTCGACCGCGGGCCCACGGTGCAGCGGGACCTTGCGGCGGCGACGGGGACGGACAAGGCGGGCATCATGCGGGTCGTGGACGACCTGGAGCGCAAGGGGCTGGCCGTACGCAAAGCCGTTCCGGGGGACCGGCGGGTGCGGGCGGTGGAGATCACGCCGCAGGGACTCGAGCTTTTCGACGCGGCCCATGTGGCGGCCGAGCCGCTGGCCGAGCGTCTGGTGGCCGAACTGGGGGCCGGGGAGCCCGAGAAGCTGACGGATCTGCTGACCCGGTTCGCCCATCCCGCGGAGGGTGAGGCGTAAGCACGCCCGCGCGGCGTCCGGGCCCCGTCGTCGACGGAGGCCGGGCCGACCGCACCGCTGTCGTGCCGCATGGCCGGCCCGGCGGTGTGTTTCTCCACCTTCGCCCCATGTCCGGCGACCTTCGCCCCATGCCCGGCGACGACGACGGCCGGAGTGCCCTGGACGGAGGGGCCTCGCCGCGGGCATCCGCCCTCTCCTGCGCCTCGACGAGCATCCCGCGTGCAGTTGCACGCCGCGGACCGCTCCGGGGTGCGCTCGAACGGCGTGGCCGTGGACTTTCCGCGACCGGCTTCTGTCCCGAGGAGGGCAATCAGCGGCTGAGGTGTGCATCGGAGATGGTTCAACGCGAGATGGTATTGACTGATACTGTCGTGAGTGGGAAGGTAGTAAGTGTGTTAAGTAGTCAGGAAGGCGGATCATGGACGTCTATGAGGCGGTCTGGAGCCGACGAGCGGTGCGCGGGTTCACCGACCGGCACGTCCCCAGGGAAGTGCTGGAGCGCGTGCTGTCCGCCGCGGCCCGGTCGCCGTCCGGATCGAACCTCCAGCCGTGGCACGCCTACGTGCTGACCGGCCCGCCGCTGGCCGAACTCAAGAAGCGCGCCGGCGAGCGCTTGGCCATGGGTGACCCCTGGGACGAGCCCGAGTACGAGATGTACCCGCCCGTGCTGAAGTCCCCGTACCGCGAGCGCCGGTCCGCCTTCGGTGAGCAGCGCTACGGCGCACTCGGTATCGCGCGCGACGACCTGGAGGCGCGCCAGAGGGCCGCATCCGCGAACTGGGACTGCTTCGGCGCGCCCGCCGCCCTGTTCTGCTACATCGACCGCGACATGTGCCGGCCCCAGTGGTCCGACGCGGGCATGTATCTGCAGACCGTCATGCTGCTGCTCCGTGCCGAAGGGCTGCACAGCTGCACGCAGATGGCGTGGGCGAAGTACCACAGGACCGTCGCGGAGGTCCTGTCGCCCCCGGACGGGCTCGTCCTCTTCTGCGGCATGTCGATCGGGTTCGAGGACGTCACGATGGATCGCACCCGTACGGGGCGGGCGCCGCTCGACGAGACGGTCACGTTCGTCGACGGCCTCTGACGCCATCCGCCGTCCGTAATCCCCCCTCAGCCGCTCCAGGCGCCCATGCTTGCCGCGCCCACATAGTGGCTCATATGCCATATTGCGCACGTAAACCCGACGAAAGGTATGTCATGAAGATCGCAGTCATCGGCGGCACCGGGCTGATCGGGTCGCAGGTCGTCAAGGACCTGAACGCCGCCGGACACGAGGCGGTACCGCACTCGCAGTCCACCGGAGTCGACGTCATCAGCGGCAAGGGACTGGACGAGGCGGTGGCGGGAGCCGCCGTCGTCGTCAACCTGACGAATTCGCCGACCTTCGACGAAGCCTCCCCGGCCTTCTTCCGGACCTCGATGGACAACCTTCTGGCCGCGGCCCACAAGGGTGGCGTCGGCCACTTCGTCATCCTCTCGATCGTCGGTGTGGACCAGGTGCCTGAGCTGGACTACTACCGGGCCAAGGCGCTCCAGGAGGAGATCCTCACGGCCGGGCCGATCCCCTACTCGATCGTCCGGGCGACACAGTTCATGGAGTTCATGGACGCCGTCATGTCCTGGACCGCCGACGGTGACACGGTCCGGCTGCCCGCCACGCCGATCCAGCCGATCGCCGCCAAGGACGTGGCCAGTGCGGTGGCGGAGGTCGCCGCGGGCGCCCCGCTGCGGGGTATCCGCAACATCGCAGGTCCCGAGATCTTCTCCCTGGACGAGGTCGGCCGGATCACCCTGTCCCACAAGGGCGACGACCGCACCGTCGTCGTCGACCCCACCGCCGGCATGTTCGCCGCGGTCAAGGGCGACGTCCTCACCGACAAGGACGCTCGGCTCGCCCCCACCCGCTACAGCGACTGGCTCTCCTGACCGGCTCACGCCCCCTCGGGCGCGCGGACCGCAGAGGGCCAAGCCCTGGCCGGATGCGGTTGCGGGACCAGCCGTGCGCGGCATGCCGTCCGCGCGCGTGCTGACCCCGGCGGCCGACAGGGGGACCTCCTCTGTCGGCCGAACCGAGAACCGGCACCCGGGTGAAAGCGCGGTCACCGTCCATCCCCCGGTCCTGTAGGCCCCGTTGACCTCTTCGTGGCACGCGCTTACCTTTTCGGCGTTCGGAATGACCCGAAGGAAAGCCGCCGTCGTGATCGAACTGCCCGCCGCCGACCGCTCCGCGAGCCCGTACACCGGCTGCACCCGCGCCCACTGGGAGGCCGCCGCGGACGCCCTGCTCGCGGCCGTCGAGCCCTGTGCCAGCGCCGACCGCGCCCTCTACCACCTCCCCGGCGGCCATGTGAGCCACTCGGGCCACCTCTCCGACGGGCTGGAGGGGTACGCCCGTACGCTGCTGCTGGCCGCCTTCCGCCGGGACGAGACCACCCTCGGCCGGTACGCCGAGGGGCTTGAGACCGGCCCCGGCGGCGTCTGGCCGCGGGTCGCCGACCGCAGTCAGCCCCTGGTCGAGGCCGCCTCGATCGCCCTCGCCCTGAGGCTGACCCGACCCCTGCTGTGGGACCGGCTGGACCAGCCGGTGCGCGAGCGGACGGCCGCCTGGCTGACGGACGCGCTCACCGCCGAACCCTGGCCCTGCAACTGGGAGTTGTTTCCGGTCACCGTGGGCGGATTCCTCGCGGAGATCGGCCACGAACCCGAGGCGGCCCGCAAGGCCGTCGACCGCGGTCTGGAGCGCATCGAGGACTGGTACCGCGGCGGCGGCTGGTACACCGACGGCGACGGCCGCAAGTACGACTACTACAACGGCTGGGCCATGCACCTGTATCCGGTGCTGCACGCCTGGCTGGCCGAGGACGCCGAGCTGCTGGAGGTGTACGGCGGCCGGCTCGAACGCCATCTCGCCGACTACGCCCGTCTGTTCGGCGGCGACGGCGCGCCGATGCACCAGGGCCGCTCTCTCACGTACCGGTTCGCGACCGCGGCCCCGCTGTGGCTGGGCGCGCTCACAGGCCGTACGCCACTGACGCCGGGCGCGACCCGGCGGCTGGCCTCCGGGGCGCTGACGTATTTCCTGGACCGGGGAGCCGTGGACTCCCGCGGACTGCTGACCCTCGGCTGGCACGGCCCCGACGAGACCGTCCTGCAGAGCTACTCCGGACCGGCCTCGCCCTACTGGGCGAGCAAGGGCTTCCTCGGCCTCCTCCTGCCCCCGGAGCACGAGGTGTGGACGGCCAACGAGGAGCCGGGTCCGGCGGAGCGCACCGACGCGGTGACCTCGGTCGCGGGCCCCAACTGGCTGCTGCAGTCGACGTGTTCGGACGGCGTGGTCCGCCTGCACAACCATGGCAGCGAGGACGTCCGCTACGACCCGTACTACACACGGCTCGGCTACTCGACCGTGACCCGGCCCTCGGCGTCGTACGACAACAGCGTGCTCGTCGGCGGCGATCCGAGCCGGGCGGGGATCGTGCCGCTGGGCGTCGGGGACGGCTGGGCGGCCTCGCGGCACACCGTGCGGGAGGGCGTGACCGTGACCAGCCTGGTGGTGGCCGAGGGCGCCGTGGAGGTGCGGGCCCACCTGGTCGCCGGCGCGGCTCCCGGGACGCCGGTGCGGGTGACCGGATGGCCGGCTCCGGAAGCGGGCATGAGGGCCGAACTCGCCCCGGTGGCCGGTCTGTCGGAGGAGCTGGCGGGGGTGACGGGGGAGGCGCCGGGCACGCTGTTCGTGGCGCTCGTCCGGCTCACGGGGGAGCCGGACCCCTTGCCTCTCCCGGATCTGGTGACCGTGGAGGTCGAGGGGGAGCACGGCCTGACCGTCCGCTGGGCGGGCGGAGCGTCCGGCCGGTTCCGGTTCACGGCGTCGGACGGCCGAGCCGCGTCGTCGTGGTCGGTGACACTCCGGTGACCGCGGTGGCGCAGCCGCTCGGCGGCCGTCGGGCCGCGAAGAGGTGCCCATTCCGCGTTGCCCTTTCGCACACCGGTCGATGAGAATCCCGCACATGACTTCCAAGATCCGTCATGTGACCGTCGACTGCGCCGACGCCTACACGCTGGGCAGCTTCTGGGCGAAGGTGCTGGACCAGCCCTTGCACGAGGACGACCACCCGGGCGACGAGGAGGCCCTGATCGAAGCCGCGGGCCTGCTGTTCGTCACCGTGCCGGATGCCAAGACCGTCAAGAACCGGGTCCACCTCGACGTCCAGCCTCAGGACCGCAGCCGCGACGAGGAGGTCGACCGGCTGCTCGGCCTGGGCGCGACCCTGGTGGACGACCGGCGCAAAGCCGACGGCACCGGCTGGGCCGTCCTCGCCGACCCCGAGGGCAACGAGTTCTGCGTGGAGCGCAGCGAGGCCGAGCGCGGGCAGTAGCCGGGACCGGCAGGACCTTCGGCACTTCCGGGGCGGGCCGTTCCCGCACGGTTCGGCGGGTGCCGAACCGAGCGGGACCTAGCGTGGGCGCATGACCGCAGAGCCTGCCGTGACGACCTTCGCCGGACTCCACCACCGCCCCGGCGAGCCGCTGCTCCTGCCCAACGCCTGGGACCACGCCTCGGCCGCCGCCCTCGCGGCCCGCGGATTTCCCGCGATCGGCACCACGAGTCTCGCCGTGGCGGCGGCCGTCGGACTGCCCGACGGCCGGGCCGCGACCCGCGAGCACACCCTGAGCCTCGCCCTCACCCTCGGCTCGGAGCCCTTCCTGCTCTCCGTCGACGCCGAGAACGGCTTCGCCGACGACCCGGACGAAGTCGCCGCACTGGCGCAGCAGTTGTGGACCGCCGGGGCCGTCGGCATCAACCTGGAGGACGGGCTCGGACCGGACAGGCGGCACGCCGAGAAGATCGCCGCGGTGAAGGCGGCCGTGCCCGGCCTGTTCGTCAACGCCCGTACGGACACCCACTGGCTGGGCGACGGCGACGAGACGGACACGCTGCGCCGTCTCGACACCTACCGGCAGGCCGGCGCCGACGGGGTGTTCGTGCCCGGACTGACCGACCCCGGCCGGATCACGGGCCTCGTCCGGCGCGTCGACGCCCCGCTCAACATCCTCTACTCGCCCGCGGGACCCACCCTGGCTCAGCTCGCCGACCTCGGCGTCCGCCGCGTCAGCCTCGGCTCGCTGCTCTACCGGCGGGCGCTGGGCGCGGCCCTGGACGCGGTGACCGACATCGCGGCCGGGCGGGTGCCGGGCGGTACCACCCCCTCCTACGACGAGGTGCGCGCGCTGGAGAGGAACGTCTCGGCGAGCAGGTCGGCGAACTCCACCGGGTGATCCAGGGTGCCGAGATGTCCGCCCGGGAACTCCACCAGCGCACTGCCGAAACGGTCGGCGAGCGACTCGGCGGTCCGGTACAGGAGCCGGCCGCGCGAGTCGGTGCCCACGGCGAGGGTGAGCCGGTGCTCGGGGACGGAGAGGGCGGGGACGTGGGCGGTGAACGGGCGCAGGACATGGGCGAGGAAGACGCCCATCGGGGTCGCCGAGGCGCCCTCGGCGGGCGGCCGTCCGGGACCGTCCAGCTGACCGATCAACTCCTGCCGCCGCTCTTGGCCGTCCCGCAGTACCGTCACGCACGGCGGCTCGTGCGCCACCACGTGCGCCAGCCGGTGCGGGTGCCGGGCGAGCAGGTCGAGCACGGCGATGCCGCCGGAGCTGGTCCCGAACACATAGGCCCGCTCACCCGGTGGCAGCACCGCCTCCAGCACCCGGCTCGCCCCGTCGCTCCAGTCGGCCGGGCTCTGGTCCGGGACCGGCAGCCCGAGCCGGCCGGCGGCGAGGCCCAGCGGGTCGTACGTCACGACGGTGAAGCGACGTGCCAGCCGCTCGGTGAGCGGTTCCAGCCCCATGGGGTGCCCGGAGCCGCCCGGTACGAGGAGAAGGACGGGACCGCTGCCGGTGACGTCGTGGTGCAGGGGCTCAGTCATCGCTCTTCGTCTCCCGGGGCCAGTGTGCGAGGGCGAGGTGCAGGGCGTCGACGGCCTTGTCCCAGGAGGCCTGAACATCCCGGGCCGCACCGAAGCCGCCCGCGGACTCCAGGGCGCAGTAGCCGTGGAAGGTGCTGCGCAGCAGGCGTACGGCGTCCGTCAGGTCGGGCTCGTCCAGGCCGTAGGCGCGGAGCATGCCGTAGGTGATCTCGGCCGTGCGGCGCAGGGCGGGGGAGTCGGCGATCAGCGCCTGGTCGATGCGGATCTGGGTGGCCGCGTAGCGGCCCGGGTGTTCCAGGGCGTAGGTCCGGTAGGCGTCGGCGAACGCGGCCAGTGCCTCTTTGCCCGCGCGGCCGGCCACGGCCGCCGCGATCCGGTCGATCAGCTCGCCGCCCGCGTGCAGCGCGAGCCGGGTGCGCAGGTCGTTCAGGTTGCGGACGTGCGAGTACAGGCTCGCGTCCTTCACCCCGAAGTGCCGGGCCAGCGCGGACAGGCTGACGTTCGCGAAGCCCACCTCGTCGGCGAGGTCGGCGGCGGCCGCGACCAGCCGGTCGGCGGTGAGTCCCGCACGGGCCATCTGACACCTCTTCCTTGGTCCCCTAGAGGGAATCCTAGAGGATCTAGGTTCA
Source organism: Streptomyces sp. NPDC101151 (assembly GCF_044768335.1). Lineage (NCBI taxonomy): Bacteria > Bacillati > Actinomycetota > Actinomycetes > Kitasatosporales > Streptomycetaceae > Streptomyces > Streptomyces sp. NPDC101151. The sequence continues at coordinate 435,464 of NZ_JBIWPP010000004.1, forward strand.
GGTTGTCGCTCAGATGCCGCAGTGCCTGCCGCCGGCGGCGGCCAACTGCACGTAGCCCGACGGCTCGTGCGAACCGACGCAGGACATGACCGCGGTCGGCCGGCTGAACAGCCGCCGGCCGGCCGCGCGGGTGGTCAGGACCGGGTCGGTCAGCCGGTCTCCGAAGAGGGGAACTCCGAGAAGACGAACGAGAACCGCGTGGGCTCGGCCCGCAGGTGGTACTGCGGCAGCGGGCCGGGGCCGCAGGACTGCGAGCCGAGGCCGTGCAGTCCGTGGTCGAGATTGACCCACACCGTGTCGCCGGGGACCAGGTCGGTGCGATGGGCCGCCGCGTCCAGCTGCTCGGTGGTCCAGCGGCGGGCGGTGAGATAGAACTCCGGGTCGCCCTCGATGCGCAGGCCGCCGATCTCCACCCAGCGGACGTCGGCACGGGCGCCGTTCTCCTGCGGACGGACGTACGGCGTCTGCAGATCGTCCACGGTCGATCGGCGGCGGGCGATCACGGACGCCGTCCTGCTGTCCGGATACGCCTCGCCCGGGCCGCCGCCGAACCACTGCACACGGTCGGCCGCGGACAGCCCGAACCGGATACCGAGCCGGGGCAGCGGTACCGTCCAGTCGCCCTCCGGCGTCACGGACACGGTCAGCCGCAGACGGGATCCGTCCGACGTCCACCGGTACACGGTCGACAGTCCGGCCTCCCGGGCCGCCGACGCCACCCGGGTGCGGACCGTCAGCGCGTCGTCCCCCGGCTCCACCGCGTCCAGCCGGTGCCGCATACGGTGCAGGCCGAGCTTGCGCCACAGCAGGCCGTGGCGGATGTCGGTCTGCCAGGCGGCGCCGTCGTCGTTGTCGGTGGTGGCCCGCCACACGTCCAGCCGCAGCCCGGTGATGTCCACCCCGCCGATCGTCCGCAGCGCGCCGGTGCGGGCGTCGAAGGAGGCCGGGCCGAGGGTGATCGGCCCGTCGCCGAGCACCGGACCGTCGGTCGCCGCGACCGACGGCACCTGACGTGCGGACACGGCGAACTGGCCCCAGGCGACGACATGGTCCTTCGGCGCCCAAGGAGTGCCGGCGGCCGGCAGCGCCCGTACCGTCCAGTGGGCCTCGCCCGGCGGGGCAGCGGCCGGCGGCTCGGGCAGTTTCACCTCGGCCGACTCACCGGGCGCCAGCGCGGGCACCGAGAGGGCACCCGACTCGACCGTCTCGCCGTTCACCTGGTACGACCACGTGAACGCCAGCGCCGACAGATCGACGAAGTCGAACTTGTTGGTGATACGGACGGTGCCGCCCGTGCGGTCGCCCTCGATCGCGACCGGTTCGATCACCTTCTTGTACTCGACCAGACCGGGGGAGGGCCGGCGGTCCGGGAAGAGCAGGCCGTCGCAGACGAAGTTGCCGTCGTGCAGTTCCTCGCCGAAGTCGCCGCCGTAGGCGAAGCCGTACCGCTCGTCCTTGATGCCGTGGTCGATCCACTCCCAGACGAAGCCGCCCTGGAGCCGGTCGTGGGTCTCGAAGATCCGCTGGTAGTCGGCGAGTCCGCCGGGGCCGTTGCCCATGGCGTGCCCGTACTCGCAGAGGATGAACGGGAGTTCGCGGCGCTTCCGCGTGCCGCCGTCCTGGCCGCGGCCGATCCGCTCGACCTCGGCGTGGCCGGCGTACATCCGCGAGTACATGTCCGTGTCACGGCAGCCGAGGTCGCCCTCGTAGTGCACGAGCCGTGCGGAGTCGCGTCCGTGGATCCACTCGGCCATCGCGGTCAGACCGCGGCCGGTGCCGGCCTCGTTGCCCAGAGACCAGATGACGACCGAGGGATGGTTCTTGTCCCGCTCGACCATCCGGGCGGCGCGGTCCAGCAGCGCCGGAGTCCAGCGGTCGTCGTCGACGGGGTTGTCCCGCCACTCCTGCTCCGTGAAGCCGTGCGTCTCCAGGTCGCACTCGTCGATCACCCACAGGCCCAGCTCGTCGCACAGGTCGAGGAAGGCGGGGTGCGGGGGGTAGTGGGAGGTGCGGACGGCGTTGATGTTGTGCCGCTTCATCAGCAGCACGTCCGCGCGCATGGTCTCCGCATCGAGGGCGCGGCCCTTCTCCGGGTGCCACTCGTGCCGGTTGACGCCCTTGAGGAGAACCGTCCTGCCGTTGACCTTGATCAGGCCGTCCGACAGCTCCACCGTGCGGAAGCCGATGCGCAGCGGCACCCGCTCGCCCCCGGTGGCCAGCACACCGTCGTACAGCCTCGGACTCTCCGCCGACCACGGCTCGACGGGCACCGTCACCGGCTCGCCCGTCGCGATGTCGATGCCGAGGTCCAGGACGGTCACCCGGCCGTCCACGTCGGAGTCGACGCGCAGGGTGCCGGTCCCGGCGGCATGGTCGTAGGAGGCGTGCACGAAGAAGTCGAGGACGCTGCCCGCCGGGCGGTGCAGCAGGGTGACGTCACGGAAGATGCCGGGCAGCCACCACTGGTCCTGGTCCTCCAGGTACGAGCCCGCCGACCACTGGTGGACCCGGACCGCCAGTACATTGCCCGCCGTCTTCAGCAGATGGCCGACCGCGAACTCGTGCGGCAGCCGGGACCCCTTGAACTCGCCGAGGTCGGTGCCGTTCAGCCAGACGCGGGCGCAGGACTCCACGCCGTCGAAGCGGAGCACCGCCCCGCCGTCGGCCGGCCAGTCCTCGGGCAGGCCGAAGACGCGAAGGTGGTCGCCGGTCGGGTTCTCGGTCGGGACGCGGGGCGGGTCGACCGGGAACGGATAGAGATGGTTGGTGTAGATGGGGGAGCCGTGGCCCTGGAGGACCCAGTGGCCGGGGACCGACACCTCCGGCCAGGCACCGGTGTCGTACCCCTCCCGTGCGAAGGAGTCGTCCTCGGCGTCCGCCGTGTCCGACAGTCTGAAGCGCCAGCTCCCGTTCAGTGAGAGGGACTCGGCGTCCGAGGACGCGTACCAGGCCCGGGGCGGCAGGGCCCCGGATCCCGGCGAGACGTCCTCGACGTACTCGGTGCTCGTGCGAATGGACATCGGTCTCCTAGCTCAGCCCTTGATACCGGTCTGCGCGATCCCCTGAACCAGCCGTTGATGAAGGTGATCGTGGCGATCGCCGTGAAGAGGTTCAGCGAGTTCGGCACCACGACACGCCAGTACGCGCCCCAGTACCCGAGCCCGTCCACGCGCCGCCTCCTCCAGCTCCTTCGGGAACCCGAGGAAGTACTGCCGGAACAGGAAGCAGGTGAAACCGCTGAAGAGGCCCGGAATGATCAGACCCCGGTAGCTGTCCACCCGGCCGAGGGACGACACCGGCACGAAGCTGGGCACGAAGGTGACGGCGGCCGGGACCGTCTGAATTCCGAACGGGGGGTGGGGACAGGGAGATGAGGTCCGCCGGGTCACGGTGTGCCCGGCGGCCCTCGGTCCGGCGGAGGTGTGGGTTACTGCCTGGTCCAGGCCTCGTTGGCGCCGCCGTTGCAGCTGTAGAGGATCACCCTGCTGCCGTCGGCCGTCGCCTGCCCGCTCACGTCGAGGCACTCGCCCGTGGCCTCGCTGACGATCTGCCCGTTGGAGTTCAGCAGCCAGCGCTGGGAGCCGTCACCGGTCGCGGCGGCCGTCGTCAGTCCCGAACTGCCGGCCGTCAGATAGCCGTGGGACCCCTTGAGGGTGCCCTTCGCGTCGTACGACCACGACTGCCCGGCCGCGCCCGTGCAGGTGCCGATCGCCGCACCCGAGGCGTCCGCGGTCAGGCACTTGCCGGACTGCTTGCCCACCAGCGCCCCGGTCAGCGCCGAACTGCCGTGTCCCCGCTGGTCGAGGACGTAGGTGGTGATGGAACGGGCCGCAAGGGTCGCCGAGACCGTGCCGCCGCGGACGGCCGGCCCGGCGGCCTTCGCCCAGTTCTCGTCGGCCGAGGTGCGCACGGCCTGCCTGGCCCGCGCCGGCGTCCCGCTGTTGAAGTGCAGGTTCAGTGCGGTGTCGGTGGTGTTGTGGTTGTTCACCACGACCACCCACGTGCCGTCACGGTCGTAGGCGGAGACCTCGACGCCGTCCGGCACACCGGTCACGTTGTGGGCGACCGAGCCGGGCTCCACGAACTTGCTGTACTGGCCCAGCGCGTAGTAGCGCTTGGTGAAGTACAGGGTCTGGTTGCCGTTCGTGGCGTAGTTCGGGTCGTAGTAGATCAGGCCGTCGTTCCAGCCGTCGTCGTTCCTCGCCAGCGGGTCGCTGCCGGTCATCTCCGACAGTGCCACCCACCACTGGAACGCCGAGTCATGGGCGGTCGCGAAGTCCTTGTAGATGATCCGGGACAGGTTCAGCCCGCCGTCGATCGTCGGGTCGTACTCCTGTGCCCAGCCCGTGCCGCCCTTGCCGAAGCAGCAGATCTCCGTCGACCAGGACTTCTTGCCGGCCGCCGTGGAGGTCTCGTGGACCTTCGCGCGGTCCGCGTCGGACGGGTTGTCGTAGGTGTGATGGGCCAGCCTGGACACGTACCGGGCCGTGCCCGGCTGTGAAATCCACTGCGGGATCTCGGAGTTGAACCTGACCGTGCTGGTCGACTCGTCGGCGATGATGCCCGTGCGCCGGTGCCGGGCCCGCTGCTCGGCGCCGAGCGCGCGCACGATGTCGTCCCGCTGGGAGGGGTCGACCAGCATGCCCTCCTGGCCGCACGAGTCGAAGCTGTTCGTCGGCTCGTTGAAGGGGCTGATGTAGTCGAACTTCACGCCCTGCCGTGCGAAGTGATCGGTGACGTCGGCGATGTACCCGGCGAAGTCCTGCTCGTTCTCCGCCTTCAGATGGCCGCCGCAGCTCTTGCCGTTCGTCTTCCACGCGGCGGGCGCGCTGTTGACGAACGCGATCAGGTCCTGGACGCCGTACTTGGCGGCGGCGTACAGGAAGTACCGGCCGGCCTTGTCCTTGCTCCAGTCGTAGCCGCCGTCGGATGTCAGGAAGTCCTCGGGGGCCCGCGGCGCATAGGTCACACCGGTGCCGCCGCCGCCGATGTTGTAGCGGTACGCGCTCAGGTCCAGGCCCTGCTTCGAGAACAGCGACTCGGCGACCCGGGCCTGGACCCTCGGGTCGAAGTTCTCCAGGTCGTTGACCCACCAGGCGCCCGAGGCGCCGATGTCGTCGATAGTCTGGGCGGCGTGGGGGGACACCTCGGCCGTGGCGGGTCCGGCGGCGTCCGCGGCCGGGGAGGTGAGGAGCGATCCGGTGACAGCCAGTGCGGCAGCGGCTGTCAGCAGGACGGATCTTCTGCGGGTGGGAACGGTGCGGGGGTGAGACACGTGCATCCCTTCCGTCGTCATGAAGGCGGTGCGGTACGGCTCCTTGCGGGTGTGGTGGTGCGCTCGGCGGTGCCGGCCGGGTCGATCCCCTTGCGGGGCACCCCGGACTGCAGGGCCCCCTCCAGTGCGAACGTGGCCGCGCCCAGGGAGACCGGGTCGGTGGGGATCGGGGAGAGGACGATCTCGGTGGCGGCCAGCGGCCGTCGGAGTGCGTGCCGGGCGACGGCCGCGCGCACTTCGCCGAGCAGCGGCTCGCCGAGCCGGGACGCCACCCAGCTGCTGAGCACGACCACTTCGGGGTTGAGGAGGTTGATCAGATCGGAGATCCCGGCGCCCAGGTAGCGGGCGGTGTCCCGGACCACCTTGACCGCCACGGGGTCGTGCGCGGCGACCGCCCGGGCCAGCGCGTCGATGGTGGCCGTCTGGTCCCCGGGGTGCAACAGCGGGGACTGTGCGCTGAGTTCACGCAGGTTCTGCATGATGCCGGGCGCTCCCACGTACGTCTCCACGCAGCCGTGGTTGCCGCAGTGGCACAGCCGACCGTCCAGCACGAGTGTGGTGTGCCCCCACTCGCCGGCGCTGTTGCTCACGCCCCGGTGCAGCCCGCCGCCGAGGGCCAGGCCGGCGCCGACGCCGGTGCCGAGGTTGACCACCACGGCGTCCCCGCGGCCCCGCGCGGCCCCGAACCACAGCTCGGCGATCGCGCAGGCACGCAACGGATTGTCCAAGTACAGGGGGTAGGCGATGTGTTCGGCGAGGAGGCCGAGCAACGGCACGTCGTGCCAGTTCCAGTTGGGCGCATACTCGGCGATCCCGGTGTCCCGGTCGACCTGGCCCGGCACACTCACCCCGACACCGAGCACCCGGGCCGCCTCCACCCCGGCCTGCGCGACGACCGAGCCGACGGCGGCGGCGACACGGCCGACCACCTGCTGCGGGCGGCTCTCACCGGGCCGCATGTCCTCGTCGGCGCGTGCCAGCACGTTCAGAGCCAGGTCGAACAGCTCGACGTGGACGTACGTCTCCGCGATGTCGACACCGATCAGCGCGCCCCCCGACGCGTTGACGGCGACCAGCCCACGCGGGCGGCCTCCGGCCGAGTCCTCGAAACCGACCTCTGTGATCATGCGCAGATCCAGCAGCTCGCCGACGAGCGTGGCGACCGTGGCCAGGCTCAGCCCGGTGGCGGCCGCCAGTTCCTGCCGGGAGGTGGGAGACTCGGCGATGATCTGGCGCAGCACCTCGTAGCGGTTCGCGGTGCGGATGTCACGTGATGTGCGCTTCACGGAGCTGCCCCTTCCGTCCCGTCAGACCGGGCCGGGGCGGGCTGGGCACCGGCGCGACGTCAGGCTATGGGCTGGAACGGACTTTCGACAAGGGGTTAGGAAAGGGGGTGTAGAAAGTGCTTCCGCCCTCGGTGCCGTCAACCGCCCAGCACATCCCGTACGAAGGCGTTGGTGAACTTCCCGGTGGGGTCGAGGACTTCGGTCAGACCGCGGAAGTCGGCCAGACGGGCATACCGTCCACGGAGTACCGCCGGCGGCACGGTGAACACCTTCCCCCAGTGCGGGCGCGGACCGAAAGCGTCCAGAGCCTCCTCCAGCCGGCGGACCACCGGCAGCACGGCCGCCGTGTCCTCGATCCAGGTGAAGTGCAGGGCCACCGAGTCTCGGCCGTGGGCCGGGCCGAGCCACTGCGGGTCGGCGGCGACCGTCCGTACCTCGCAGGTCTGCAGCACGCCGGCGACCGCCGACCGGATCCCGTCGACCGCGGACAGCGCATCGACGGCGGCCGACCGCGGCAGCAGGTACTCCGACTGCAGCTCGTCTCCGCTGCTCGGTGTGAACTCCGCCCGGAAGTGCGGCAGCCGCTCGTGCCACGGCCCCGGCATCCCCAGCTGTTCCGTGCAGTTGACCGCCGGCATGCCCGGCACCGGGTGCAGCGCCGCGGTCGCGGCAGCGGCCCACGGGAAGTCCACCGGCGCCTGATCGGTGCGGCGCTTGACCCACACCTGCCGGAAGCCCGGCTCCCGCCAGTCGGTGAACAGGCTGACGCTGTACGCCGACGCCGCCACCGCCGCGTAGTCCAGTCCGGCCAGGGGCAGTTCGGTGAACACGTACTGCTCGACCTCGTACGCCGGCTCCAGGTCAAGGGTGAGCGCGGTGACCACGCCGAGTGCGCCGAGCGAGGTCACTGCCCCGTCGAAACGGGCGTCCCCCCGGCCGATCGACACCGTCGAACCGTCCGCCGTGATCAGCTCGACCTCCCGCACCGCCGCCGCGAGCGGACCGTTGCCCACGCCCGAGCCGTGGGTGCCGGTCGCCACCGAACCGGCCACCGAAATGTGCGGCAGCGAGGCCAGGTTGGGCAGTGCGAGGCCCTGGGCATGGACCGCGCGGGCGAGTTCCGCGTACCGGACACCGCCCGAGACGCGTACCGCACGGGCCGCGGTGTCCACGTCGACGACCGGCGGCAGACCGGCGATCGACACGAGCACTCCCTCGCTGCCGGGGTCGGCGATCCGGTTGAAGGAGTGGCCGCTGCCCAGCACCCGCACCTTCGCGCTGCCTGCCACCAGGGCCCTGAGCGCGTCGAACGTGTCCGGGCGGTGGAATGCCCCGGCCGTGTAGGTGATGTTGCGCGCCCAGTTGGTGACCGTCCGTGCCGACCGTGTCATCCCTGCAGTCCTTCCGAGAGTGCGTGTTCGTTGACCCTCTCATTGGCCGAGACCTACCGTAGAGAACGGTTTCTGTCCGCGCGTCACCGAGCCGGAAGGTCACTTCCTTGCCCGAGCGTCCCCCGGCGCTGTTCGCCATGACGGCCCAGAACGTGCCGCACCTCTTCCCGCCGGAGCTGCTCGCCCGGCTGCGCGAGCACGTGGCCGTCGATCCCACTCGGGTGGCGCACGACCTCACCGACCCCCGGCTGCGGGACACCCTCGCCCGCACCGAGGTCCTGATCACCGGCTGGGGCTGCCCGCGCCTGGACGCGGCGGCCCTGGACGCGGCGCCGAAGCTGCGTGCGGTGCTGCACGCGGCCGGCTCGGTCAAGGGCTTCACCACCCCCGAGGTCTTCAAGCGCGGCATCGTCGTCTCCTCGGCCGCAGCAGCCAACGCCCAGCCCGTCGCCGAGTACACCCTCGCCATGATCCTGCTCGCCGGAAAGGACGTCTTCGCCTTCCGCGACCTGCTGCGCACCCGCCGCACCTTCCCCTACGGCGACATCATTCCCGGCATCGGCAACCACGGCCGCCGCGTCGGCATCATCGGCGCCTCCCGAATCGGCCGCCGCCTCATCGAGCTGCTCCGGCCCCACGACCTCAGGGTGAGCCTCGCCGATCCGTACGTCGACGAGGCCGAGGCCGCCCGGCTCGGCGTCCCTCTGACGGCCCTCGACGACCTCCTGCGCACCTCGGACATCGTCAGCCTGCATGCCCCGCAGACCCCCGAGACCAGGCATCTGATCGGTGCCCGGGAACTCGCCCTGATGCCCACCGGAGCCGTGCTGATCAACACCGCGCGAGGCGCCCTGGTCGACCACGGCGCGCTGATCGGCGAACTGCGCACCGGACGCCTCGGCGCCGTCCTGGACGTCACCGACCCCGAGCCGCTGCCCGCCGACTCGCCCCTCTTCGGCCTGCCCAACGTCTTCATCACCCCGCATCTCGCGGGCTCCCAGGGCAACGAGGTGGCCCGGCTCGGCCGCACGGTCGTGGAGGAGGCCGAACGGCTGGTGTCCGGGCGCGAGTTGGCGTACGCGGTCGACCGTACGACGCTGGAGCGGTCCGCCTGATCGTCACCGGTGTGATCCGGGGCCCCGGGTGCGACTCGGTGGGCAGGCCGACTTCGGCGCAGCGGCGAAGGTGGCGAGGGATTTCGTTGTCTTGCATTCAAGCGAGTGATGAAATCGCTAGCCGTCTGGTGGCATGCATGCGATATCGGTAGCGTGCGGGTGCATGGTCCCGAAACCGCACCCATCCCTGCTCCCCGTCACCGACCGCACCCGTCACCGCCGCCTGCGCGAGCAGGGCAGTCTGGAACGGGCCGACCTGGAGGCGATCCTCGACGCCGGGTTCGTCTGCCACCTGGGCGTGGTGATCGACGGGCGGCCGGTCGTCGTGCCCACGGTGTACGGGCGGGACGAGCGGTGGCTGTATCTGCACGGGTCCGTGGCCAGTCGCAGCCTCACCGGTGATCTCCCGGTCTGTGTCACCGTCACCCACGTCGACGGGCTCGTCCTCGCCCGCTCCGTCTTCGAGCACGGGGTGAACTACCGCTGCGCCATGATCCACGGCGACGCCCGCAGGATCACCGACCCCGGGGAGAAGGTGGAGGGACTGCGCAGGCTCACCGAGCACTCCGCGCCGGGGCAGTGGTCGTATGCCCGTCGCCCCGACCGCAGGGAACTCGCCGCCACCACCCTGCTCGCCCTGTCCCTGGAGGAGGCCTCCGTCAAGATCCGTACCGGCGCCCCCGAGGACGGTGACGGCCCCGACGCGGCCCTCGGCCTGTGGGCCGGCGTCCTGCCGCTGGCCGCCGTCTGGGGCGAGCCCGTGCCCGACCCGGCGCTGCCTTACGGCACGGCCGTACCGGGGCACATCGCGCGACGTGCGGGGACCCGGCACGACTGACGCCGGGACGGGGGCATACGGTGAGAGGCGAACGCCTGAGCCGGGAGGAGATTACGGATGGGCAGCCGCACCGCGCTGGTCGAGGATCTGATGGAACGCTTCCCGCATGTGCCACGGGAGGCGGTCTTCAAGGAGGACCTGCTCCGCGGCGGCGTCGCCTTCGACCCGTCCGCCCTCAGTGACAACGAGAGCGGCGAGGTCAAGCCGAAGTCGTACTTCATCTTCTCGTTCGACCACGGCACCCTGCCGGAGCTGGGCGAGGCCGCGCTGCGCCGGCCCCCGGAGGAGATCATCCTCACCGGCGGCCCGTACGACCTGCGCCGTACGGTGGTCTCCGTGCGGGTGAACCCGGCCTCGCCGTACCGGGTCGCCGCCGACGAGGAGGGACTGCTCGGGCTGTACCTCGACGGGAAGCGGATCGCCGACGTCGGCGTGCCGCCGATGCCCGAGTACTACCGGCACACCCTCTCCAACGGGAAGTCCGTCATGGAGGTGGCACCCACCATCCAGTGGGGCTACCTGATCTACCTGACCGTCTTCCGGGTCTGCCAGTACTTCGGCGCCAAGGAGGAGTGCCAGTACTGCGACATCAACCACAACTGGCGCCAGCACAAGGCGGCCGGGCGGCCGTACACCGGTGTGAAGGACGTCGAGGAGGTCCTCGAAGCCCTGGAGATCATCGACCGCTACGACACCCAGAAGGCGTCCACCGCCTACACCCTGACCGGCGGCGCGATCACCAAGACGGTCGCAGGGCGGGACGAGGCCGACTTCTACGGCCACTACGCCAAGGCCATCGAGGAGCGCTTCCCGGGCCGCTGGATCGGCAAGGTCGTCGCACAGGCGCTGCCCAAGGACGACGTGCAGCGGTTCAAGGACTACGGCGTGCAGATCTACCACCCCAACTTCGAGGTGTGGGACCGGCGGCTGTTCGAGCTGTACTGCCCGGGCAAGGAGCGGTACGTCGGCCGCGACGAGTGGCACCGGCGGATTCTGGACTCGGCGGAGATCTTCGGCGCGCGCAACGTGATCCCCAACTTCGTGGCCGGCGTGGAGATGGCCGAACCGTTCGGCTTCACCACGGTCGACGAGGCCATCGCCTCCACCACCGAGGGCCTGCGCTTCTTCATGTCGCACGGCATCACACCCCGCTTCACCACCTGGTGCCCGGAGCCGACCACCCCCCTCGGCAAGGCCAACCCGCAGGGCGCGCCGCTGGAGTACCACATCCGGCTCCTGGAGGCCTACCGGGCCACGATGGACGACTTCGGCCTCTCCTCGCCCCCCGGCTACGGCCCGCCCGGACCCGGCCACGCGGTGTTCTCCGTCAGCTCCTTCATGGACAGCCTGCCCGCGCGCGATTCCGCCGGGGAAGCCGCGCAGGTGTAACCCTTTCCCGGCCGCCGGGCATAGGGGGGTGTCACGACGGACGGCGGACGGAAGGGGGCAGGTGTGCCCGATGACGAGGGAACACCTGCGAACGAGGACGTACCCGAGGGTGAGGAGAGACTCCGCGCGCTGTTCGCGGCGCACCACGGGCGCGTGCTGAGCTTCGCCCGGCGCCGCGCGGACGACACGGACACCGCGCAGGACGTGGCTGCCGAGACTTTCCCGGTGGCCTGGCGACGTATCGACAAAGTGCCCCGCGCGCCCGGGGAGGAACTGCCCTGGCTGTACGCCGTCGCCCGCAACGTCCTCGCCAACGAACAGCGCGGCCGGCGGCGCGGCGGCAGACTCACGGCCCGGCTCGGCCGTACGGCACCGGTCGTCGCGGCCGCACCCGACCATGCCGGGGCGGTGGTCGAGGCGCTGCATCTGCGCCGGGCGCCTGCCGGTCTGTCGCCGCGCGGCCAGGAGACGCTGCGCCTCGTGGGCTGGGACGGCCTGGACAGCGCGGCCGCCGCCCGGGTGGTGGGCTGCTCCGTGCGCACCTTCGCCGTACGGCTGCACCGTGCCCGGCAGCGGCTGGAACGGGAGCCGGCACGGCGGGAGGAACCGGGCGAACGGCTGGTGCGACCGGAGGGGGAACGGGCATGAGGAGCCGTGGGAGCACGACGGAGGCCGAGGCCCGAGTGCGCCGGCTGATGGGCCCGGCCGACCCGGTGAGCGGCGAGAGCGCGGCCGACGGGGCGGTCCTGGACCGATCCTCGCCACCGATCCGCACATGTGCCGCGGTCGCACCCGCCGGTACCGTCCACCCCGGCGGCGCCGGACGGTCGTGGTGACGGCGCTGCTGGTCCTCGGCGGGGGCGGGCCGGCCGCCCAGGCATCCGGGGGTCATCCCCGAGGGCGTCGTCCGGGGGCTCGACCGCGCCGGGGACGGGCCGGGCGGCGACGGCCCGGAGCCCGACCTGGACCGCGCGATGACGCTGTTCGACGGGCGGACACCGGGCGGGCAGCGCATGGAGTACTGGGGCGCCCAACCGGTCCGGCGGTGAGTGCGCCTGTCTCCGCGTCATCGACTCCAAGGTTCCGCCGAGGGCGGTGAGTCGGAATGCGGTCGCGGTCCGTACAAGAAGCCGGAGATGTGGGCCACGGTGGACACCACCTTGTTCCCGGACTGGGCCACGGTCCACGGTCACGTGCCCGCGTCGGCCGTCAACGTACGTGTCACCTGGGCGGACGGAGGTACCGAAGGGCCGGTGAAGGTCGCCCGCAACCGGTATTTTCGTGGCCTTCGCCCCGTACGACGACCGGCCGGACGAAGCCTGGTCGGTGTACAAGGCGGAGGCGCTGGACGCGCGAGGGCGGGTCGTGACGGAGTACAGGCCCGACGAACCGGCGGGTGACCCGCGACTGGACCGAGCGGATTTGAATACGCGGCTTGTCAGTTGTGTCGAAGACGTGAAAGGCTCCTGCCGCCGCGAGGTTCCCCCCAACTCCATTCCTTCTGTGGTGAGTTGACCTCGCTCGTGGATGCAGGAGTCCCATGCCCGACCTGCCGACCCCCCAGGACGCCACCGAGGCCGCGCTGTTCTCGGAGTGCTGGGACGCCGTGCTCTCGTACGCCGACCTGTGCACCTCCGGTTCCCTGACGGCACATCAACTGGCCACCGAGGCGTTCGCCCACGGCATGCGCGAGGTGCGCGCCGCCGGGACCGTGCCCGCGCGCGGTCCCGGCCGGCGCGCCGGCCGGCTGCCGATGATCCCGGAGCTGCTGACCGCCGTACGCAACACGGCGGCGGGCTGGGAGGCCGACGGCGAGGGACACAGGCTGGACCCCGAACTGAGGCTGTGGCTCAACTCCGGGCAGGCCGCCCGCTACGGCGGCCCGCCGCTGCAGCGCCCGGTCGCGCTGCGCGGCCTCAGGGACATGCAGGACGCGGACGCCTCGCTGTTGTGGCTCGCCGAGGCGGAGGCACTGCCCCTGCCGACCGTGGCCCGCCGGCTCGGCCTCGACCCGGCCACCGTCGCCGAGGAACTCGACCAGGTCCGGGCCCTGTTCCGGGACCGCTGCCACCGCGCGCATCTGGACACCCCGATGGATGCGCGGTGTCGCAGCTACGCCCGCCTGCTGGACGCGGTCACCCGCTCGCCGGCCGCCGACACGCCGGGCGACCTCTCCCGGCACCTCGCCACCTGTGTCCGGTGTGCCGAGGCCGCCGCCTGTCTGCGCCTGCACGGCGGCGGCCTGCCCGCCGCGCTGGCCGGCGGGGTCGTCGGCTGGGGCGGCCTCGCCTATCTGGAGCGTCGGCGCCGCGCCGCCGAGGTCCGGCTCGGCGTGGGACACCCGGGCGCGGCCGAGGCGCCCGGCGGCGACCCGGGGGAGAGCGCGGGCCGCAGCCGTGTCCTGCGCAACGGGCTGCTCGCCGCCGCCGTCCTGCTGTCGGTGCTGGCCCTCGGCGTGTCGATGATGCCGTTCGGAGACTCCGGCGGCTCCGGCGGTGACAGGACGATCGGCGCCCGCGACGCCCGTCAGCCGGTCGCCGATCCCGCCCCCTCCACCGCCGTCACCGGCCCGAGCCCTTCCGGCAGCCCCTCCATCACCCCTTCCGCGACGGCCACCAGGACCAAGTCCGACCGCAAGAACCCCGACCCCGAACCCCAGGGCACCTCCTCCGCCACCAGCGGCGCCCCGAGCCCGACGACCGCCCCGGCCGTCTCCTGCCGGGTGGCTTACAGCCTGGACAGCCAGTGGGCCGACGGCTTCCAGGCCACCGTCACCGTCTCCACCGACAAGGCGCTCACCGGCTGGCAGGTCGCCTGGACCTTCCGCGACGGCCAGCAGGTCGGCCAGATGTGGGACGCGACGGTCCACCAGAACGGCTCCCGCGTCAGCGCCACTGCGGCCGACTACAACAAGTCCGTGCCGGCCCACGGAACTCTGGCGTTCGGATTCCTGGCGTCCTGGCAGGGCAAGAACCGGCCTCCGTACCACTTCACGCTCAACGGAGAGACCTGCGCCGCGGGTTGATGCGGTCGGGGAGTGGGCGTACCCGGCGGCCCGGTCTTCCCCGCGGCCGGCGGCACCGTCCCTGCTCGCGCGCCCCGCGACCCGCCTTGATCGCCGAAATGGCGATTAATCACCGTCCCGTCACCATGTGACTACCTCGGCATCACGGTCTCGGCAGCGGAAAACCTGAGTTTTCGCCAAAACCTCCTCCCTGGCGGGGCCGCTCGCTGCAGGGAGTGACCGCGGGGTCATGGCGTGAAAGCTGCCTGCTCGGGCGACCTACCTGGCACTTCGGCAACTACCGGGCGGTACCCCCGATGTGGCGCAATTCACTCGCCTCAAAACGGCGCTCTGTCAGCATCAACGCCATCGCAAGGCGAGGCATCCGGACTGCGGCGGGGGGCGTGGCCATGGGGTTGCTCGGCAATGAGCTGGCATTCGCGCACGCGCTGACGGCCCAGGAGCGGGAGAGCGTGATGGCTCTCGGCAACCGGAAGCGCTACCCGGCCGATGACCACCTCCTGACGGAGGGGGACCGGTCAAGCCACGTAGTGATCATACTTCAGGGGTGGGTGACCGTTTCCGTGGCCACGGACCGGGGCGCCACCCGGCTGATCCTCGGGCTGCGCGGTCCCGGTGAACTGCTGGGCGAGATGGCCGCGTTGGACCCGCATCCCCGCAGCGCCACCGTGCGCGCGCTGGGCCCCATAGAGGCCCAGGTCATCGCCGGGGACGCGTTCCGTCGCTTCCTCGCCCTGCACCCCCGGGTCAGCGGTCTGGTGATTCGCCAGCTCACCTTCCGGCTCCGCAACGCCGACCAGGAGCGGTCCGCGCTCGCCTCGCTCACCGTGCTGCAGCGCCTGGCCAGCCGGCTCACCGAACTCTCGGGAGCCGAGCCGTCCGGCCCCTACGCCCCGTCCGGAGCGGGCCATACGCCCGGACTCCCGCCCGCCGGACCCGTCGTCCAGCTGGCCCAGGACGAACTGGCCGCAACCATCGGAGCAACCCGGGAAGCCGTCGCCAAGGCGCTGCGCCTGCTGCGCAGCCAGAAGATCGTGCGGACGGGCAACCGGCTGGTGGAGATCCTCGACCCGGCGCTGCTCGCCCTCCTCGCGGAGGGCCATCAGGAGTAAAGCACCGCCTCGCCATGTGTAAACGGCTACAGACGGCCTGCGTCCCGGGCCCGACGCTGATGGGACGAACCACCTCTTCGGCAAGCGGACAGGACTGCAGGGGGCACGGGTGAACCACGACGCACCGGAACTCGGTGAAGCTCACTACGAGTTGGTGATCAGCGTCGATGCCAGACGTTCCGGGGAGTACGACGACGTCGACAAGCAGCACATGCGCGCCCGGATCTACCGCGTGCTGGAGACGGCGCTGACCCACGCCAGGGTGGGCCGGGACGCCGTCCACCTGGAGGACCGCGGGGACGGCGTGCTGCTGTCGGTGCCGGGCCGGATCGCGGTCACCCGGCTGCTCGGCCTGTGGCTGATCGAGGTGCACGAGAAGCTGCGGGACGAGAACCGGGGCCTGCGCGTCCCGCTGGGGCTGCGGATCGGCATGCACGTCGGCCCGGTCCGGCACGACGACCGGGGCATCAGCGGGCGCGCCGTCGACCTCGCCTGCCGGCTGGCCGACTCCGCCGTCGCCCGGCAGCTCCTGGACGCCGAGAAGGCCGACCTCGTGCTGGTCACCTCCCAGTCCCTGTACGAGGACGTGGTCAGCAGCGGAGGCAAGTTCATCGAGCCCGCGCACTACTCCCCGGCCCGGCTGGAGCTCAAGGAGGGCGAGGTCACCGCCTGGTTCCACCTTCCCGGCCGGCCCGCTCCGGTGATCCCCGTGACACCGTCGCCCTTCGCCGCGGCCGTCGCCGAAGCCGCGGAGACCACCGCCGACTTCGCCGACACCAGGCCGAAGTCCGGGCCCGGGCCCGTAGCCGACCCCGGTCGGCGGCCCGACCCCGCCGGCACCCACTACACCGTGCAGGGCGACATGTCCCAGCACCACGACAACGTCTACCAACAGCCCGTGCACATCGGCCGGATCACCGACCGTGACACCGAGCAGCAGAAGGGGGGAGCCGAGTGAGCGACGACCAGCAGGCGGGCGGCGCGGCCGAGGACACCCCCGACAGGCCGGACGAGGCCCGGCCGCCCGAGTCCGAGGAGAAGAAGGACAGGGACGACCGGTCCCGGGACGACGACGCCAGGAGCGACGACGAGAAGGCCGGCGACGACGAGGCCGCCGAGCGGGAGAAGGAACGCGAGAGGGAGCGGGAGCGCGCCGCCGGGCGGTTCAAGGAGCACACCCGAGACCCCCTCGCCGAGGACCAGGGCGAGGACGGGCCCACCGATCTCGCCGCCGCCGCGCGGACGCGCCGCGCCACCCGGATGCTGTTCGACGCCGGCCGGGACCTGACCAGCTTCGACCGCTCGTACTTCCGCAGCGCCCACATCGGCGACCTCATCAACCTCCGGCTGGACGGCCGCCAGGCGGGTACGGGGATGCGCAGCGGGCCCGTGCCCGAGGAAGAACTGCGCAGGCTCCGCCGGGGCCATGTGGAGCCTGCGGGGTATCTGCAGCTGCGCAACGCGCTCCGCGCCCATCGGCTGCTGGTGCTCGGCGCCGCTCCGGGCACCGGGCGTACGAGCACCGCGCTCTCGCTCCTCGACGAGGCCACCACCCTCGCGGCCGGCCGCACGGACCCGGAGCCCGGACCCGGCTCCCGGGTGCGGCGGGTCGACCCGGACGGCGGGGTCCGACAGCTGGCGGCCTCGCTGGACGAGTCACGGGCCGACGAGGGCGAGAAGGCGCAGCGCGGTACCGGATACCTGCTGGAGCTGTCCCTCACCCGGCCCGGCGCGCTGCCCCCCGCCGAGATGGACCTGGACGAACTGGCCGCCGCCCTGCACCGCTGCGAGGCCTTCGCGGTGATCGTCGTCACGGTCGGGTCCGCGGCGAATCAGCTGCTCACCGGGCGGTACGGCAAGCTCTGCCCGCCCGCGCCCACCCAGGAACTGCTCGACACCCGGCTGAGCGAGCGGCTGGAGGGCCAGGCAACGACGGCACCGGACGGCAGTGGCGGAGCGGCCGACCTGCTGGCCCGCGCCGAGGAACTCTGGGCCCGTAAGGAAGTCAAGGACGCCGTCGGCCTGGACGACCTGCGCCCGGCCGAGGCAGAGCTGCTCGCCTCGCTGCTGGCCGGGCAGGTGCTGGGGGACGTCTCCTACGAGCAGTTGCTGTCCGGGTGCCGGAGCCTCGCCGCGAGCCAGGCGCAGGAGTGGTTCGCCGGAGTGGACCGGGCGCTGACGGCGCAGCCCGCGGAGGCGGAGAGCACCGGGGGACGGCCGGGCACGGCGACCCTGTTCCACCCGGTGGCGTTCCGGATCGCCCTCGCCGTGCTCGGGGGAGCCTCGCACAGCGCGGTGGCCGCCGCCGCCCACCTGCTGACCTGGGAACTGTCCGTCCAGTGCGACCCGGACAACACACCCGCCCGCCCGCTGTTCTGCGACGATCCGGAAGCCGACCTGGCCCTCTCGCGCGCCGAACTGACCGACGGCAAGGTCGACGTGGCCGGGGCCGAGGTGCCGGCACGGTTGATCTGGTACCGGGGTTCCGCCCTGCCGGCCGCCGTGCTGACCGAGCTGTGGGACCGGCACTTCCCCGTCCGGGCACCGGTGGTGCGCTGGCTGCGGCTGCTCGCGGACGATCCCCGCTCCCAGGTGTGGATGCGCGCCGCCGTGGCCGCCGGGGAGCTGTGCGTACGGGACTTCGACCACGGCTACACGGACTTGGTCCGGCCGCTCGCCGAGGCGGCCACGCCCCGCCGGAGGATCTTCGCGGCCACCACCCTGGACCAGGCCGGCGGCCACGACTCGCACCGCAGGACCGTCCACAAGCTGATCGCCGACTGGAGCCGCACCGGCACGGCGCCACTGCGCTGGACCGCGGCGATGGCCCTCGGCTACGGCAATTCCGCGGCCACCACGGAGGACGCCCTGGACACCCTGGCCCGGATCGGGGTCCGCGACGACGGGGACCAGCTCGCGGTCGCCTCCTTCAACGTCGTACGGCTGCTCGCCCTGCCCGACGGGGCACAGGTGCTGGCGAGGGTGGCCGAGTGGACCCACCACAAGCGCGAGCCCTACCAGGACCTCGGTCTGGTGACCACCGTCCGGCTCGCGCTGACCACGGTGGACGAGGTGCTCACGGACGACCCCGACTCCCCGCTGGCCGACCGCGGCGACTGGCCGCTGCCGCTCGCGCTGGCCGCCACCAGGCCCGAACTCGTCGGCCCCATGGCCGACTTGATGTGGACCGCGCTGAACACGGCACGCGCGAGGGACGTGGCTGTGGACGCGCTGGAGCGCCTGCTGCGCTCGGCCGTGCGCAAGGACGGCACCGAGTGGACCCGGCCCGGGCTCGCGGCACTGCTGCCCGCGCTGGCGCCCGAGGAACACGACCGGCGACGGCTGGACTGGCTGCTGCGCCGCATGATGAACGACCCCGAGAACCCCGTCCCCGACGCACAGGCGCGCGACTTGTGGTGGCTCGCCGTCACGCCGCCGCAGCGGACGCGCCGTGAGGACATCCGCGAGGAGGAGAGGCATGGCTGAGGACGAGGCGGCGGCCGGGGGCGTGGCGCCCCTTGGGCCGTTCCTGAACGAGTACACACCGACGGGGATCCCGCCGGTGAGCGCCCAGAAGGTCTCGGTGGTGTTCTACCGGAACGGCGGCTACAGCGTGATCACCGTCTCGGGGGTGCGGCACGTCGACAAGCGGGCACTGGCCCGGCCGTACACCGTCTGCGAGATCGCGCAGGGCACCTATGTGTCGACCCTCCAGCTGGACCTGCCGGCCGCCGGTGGCACCAGCTTCTTCAAGGCCGAGGTGGACATCGAGTGGGAGGTCACCGATCCCCACCTGGCCGCCGTCCAGGTCGTGACCGACGTCGCCAAACGCCTCACCGCCCCGGTACTGGAGCGGCTGCGCGAGGTCACCCTCACCTACCGCGTGACCGACGCCGAACAGGCCAACCGTGTCATCACGCGGGAGTGCGTCGGCGGACGCTGGAGCGACCTCGGCTCCGAACTCGGCCTGCGGGTACGGCTGTACGTACGCCTGGGGGTGGACGACGAGGCCATCGGGTACGCGAAGAAGAAGCGCGAGGTGCACGCCGACGCCGAGGTCACCAAGGTGCGTCAGGACTCGTTCCGGCGCATGCTGCAGGGCGGGGAACTGGAGCAGCTCAGCTTCATGCTGGCCGCCGACCCCGAAGGGGCCAAGGACTTCCTGGAGAAGATCCGTCAGGAGGGCCGGCAGGACGAGCGGGAGCGGGTCGACCGGCTGTACGGCATGGCGCTCCGGGGCGAACTCAACTCCATCGACGTGGAGACACAGGTCCTCAACCTCCTCAACAAGGACCACCGCAGCCTCCAGGGACCCATCGGGACGGTGCCCGCCCGCAGGGAGCCCCGGCAACTGGAGCCGTCCGCCGACGGACCGTTCACCCCGGAATGGGTCTCGGACGAACCGCCCCGGCGGCAGCCGTACCGGGGGGAGCCCGCTCCCGAGGGGCCCCGGCGCAGGGAGCGCTACCGCGGAGACGACACCGCAGCGGACGAACCGCCCTCCCGCACACCGCGCCGGTCCTACCGCTCCGAGCCCTACCCGTCGGACGATTTGGACCGGGAGACGTCGCGTGGCCGGGCGTATCGGCCGGAGGGTCATGCGGAGGGTTATCCGGGGGGCTATGCGGACGACGATCTCGACCGCGAGCCTCCGCGCGGCCGGTCCCACCGGGCGCAGGCGTACCCCGCGGACACCCCGGACCGTGAGTCGTCGCGTGGCCGGCCTCACCGCTCCGAGTCCTATCCGTCGGACGATTTGGACCGGGAGACGTCGCGTGGCCGGGCGTATCGGCCGGAGGGTCATGCGGAGGGTTATCCGGGGGGCTATGCGGACGACGAT